>JAVCDA010000070.1 GCA_030765145.1 Candidatus Saelkia tenebricola
CAGGGACATCAATGTCAGCTGCGTTTGTAACAGGTGTGGCAGGATTGTTATTATCAAGAGATATTGATTTAACAAAAGATGAACTCATTATATTGCTTAAAGAAAATGTTAATAGGATACAATGCAGCTCTGGTGGGGATGATTGCAATAAGCTTGGCACAGGAATAATAAATGCGCAGAAATCTTTGAAAGCATTAGGCGGTGGAGGAACGAATGAATTAGAAGCTGTAGCCTATGTAGGCGAGAAAGAAAACAAAGATTATATTGCGAAAATTGGGGAAGAAGTTAGATTTTTCGGGGAGGACTCCAAAAAACCTGAAGGTATAACATTGCGCTTTCAATGGGATTTTGGGGATGGAGGAGTGTCTTCTGTAGAAAATGCAACATATGTATATAATGAAGAAGGAGCCTATAAGGTTTCATTGACTGTTTTAACAGAAGATTTCGAGACCTCTGTTGATAGTGTGAATGTAACTGTATCTGAGCAAGGAGCAGAAAACATGATTCGAGTGTTAGGACAGGCAACACAAGGGGGTGTGTCACAAGAAGGGGTAGATGTCGAAATGAAGTTAATTGATGAGGCTGGGAATTCAGTTGTTACAATATCAGATACAACAGATAGCGAGGGTAAATTTGAGATAGAATTCAAAGATGTGAATCCAGGTCAAAATTATTCCGTAGACCTTATGGAGCCGTCCCGAGAAACTAATGTTCTTAAAAATCTGAGTACTGGCGAACATTATACTTACGATATAAAACAAAGCGGTTCCGGAGGAGGTGGCGGTGAAGGTGGCGGTGTTTCTGCCCTATGTAACCGTTGCAAGATGGATGCAATGGGTTTATCCTCTGAGGCTATTAATTTGCAAGGTCCACATTCATATGGCAAGTCGTTAGATGAGGCTAAGCAGTCTATAGGAGAAGCAATTCAGAAAGTTAGTAAAGATATGCAGGGTTGTCCTAATGCTTCGAGTATTCAATTTTGGCTGAATAGAGCCATTAATGAGTTAAGTAAAAAAGAATGTACTCCCGGTAAAGATGGCTATGAGAGTTGTGGCAATGACGGGAAAATAAAACATAGAAAATGTCAATATAATGGAATGTGGGGTAATTGGGGCAATTGTAGTTCGCCTTCCTATTGTGAACCTTCATGCGAAGAGCAGTGTCCGGTTGGTTTTCTATCAGAATGCACAGATCCAGTTAATAATACATGTATTTGTACAAGGGGACCTTTAGAGCAGAAGACTGATGGCAATGCGTATAAATACACTTGTAGTGAATGTAAGCGGTATTACACTGCCGACGATTGTCAAGAAAAAGGGTGGTGTCAGTAAGATAGGGATACTATTGTATGTACCACTATTGTTTTCTTATGCAATAGAAGTTTCCACTTCTATTGCAATTTAAGTTCCTCTTTTCTTCTGTATCACATAATCGTAGGTATGTTCTTTTAGCTAACTCATTTGTTTTCAATATGTTAATAGAAAAAAATATATTTGGCATATAATTTGTATGTAAAAGATGAGGTAAATAAAATGGGAAGAAATGGAAAAGAGTAAATTAACCAGAATGAAAACAAGGAGATGGGCAAAATGAAGATGAAAAAGATGAAGATTATCGGGGTTTTTTCTTTTTTAACCATTCTTTTGGGCTTAGGGCTATTTTCTCAATTAAGGGGTGGCAGGGATACCGGACCAGTGCAGGTTGTAGATGAGTTTTCTTCTGCATCATCTATTGCGGATATAGGGCAGGCATTTGAGGTGGAAGAATTCCAGGAAAAAGAAGTCATTGTAGCCTCAAAGCCTGAAGTTAAAGAGGAGTCTTATGTTTTCTCTTCTTCAGATATGTCTCGAGATCCGAAATATATCAACGATTTAAGGTATTCGGGGATAGAAGTCAAAGAGCATAAGGAAAATACTGAATTAAGTGAAGCAGTAAGTAAATACTATCAGAATGAAGGTTATCCTAAATTAGAGAAGAAAATCACTAAAAAGTTGCCGGAAAATAGTATTCCGGGAGAGTTGATTGTTCAAAGCCTTGATTGGCAGGATGACGGGACATATAAAGTTGGCTATCGTTTTGTAAAAATAACCCCGGGAGAAGAGATTGATGCGATTGATATAATAAGTGATGATCCTAATGTTATTGGAATAGAGCCTAATATGACAATAAGGATTCAAGCAGCTGACACTATTGGGATAGGTTTGCCTGGTGATATAGGGAGTGGGACAGAAATAGAAGAAGTGCTTGATCCTTATTTTGATAGGCAATGGGCATTAAAAAAAATAGAAGCAGATCAAGTCTGGGGGATGATAGAAGAAGGGGAGGATGTGAATATAGTGATAATGGATACTGGTATAGATTTGGAACATCCGGATTTAGTAGATAACGTAGATTTAGATTATAGCTGTGATTACATGAATAATGATGATGAACCTGAAGATGTTAATGGCCATGGAACTCATGTGGCAGGCATAATTGCAGCAATATCTAATGATATAGGTGTACGGGGTGTGATGCCAAGAAGGGCTAATTTGATTATTCAGAAGATATTAAATGAAGGAACAGGATCGATAGATGTTAACAGTCTTGCATCTGCAATTGTTGTAGCAGCTAGTGAAGCAAGAGTTGTTAATATGAGCTGGGTCACGGAAATAGATATGATGGCAGCAAGCGACATATTAAGAATAGCTTTTCGTGTTGCATTTGATTCGGATGCTTTATTAGTAGCAGGAGCAGGTAACAATGGAGAAGTTCTTTATCCTGCAAAATATGACGAAGTTTTAGCTGTTGGCGGAACAGATAGAGATGATAAACGCTGGGTCACTGCTGATTTTGAAAGTGCTTATGGAGATGAGATAGCTGTTTCAGCTCCTGCAAAGGATGTTTTTTCTACATTAATAGGCGAAGATTATGATTCAGAAAACGATGGTTATGGGGTATTAGAGGGAACATCGATGTCTACTGCATTTGTAACAGGCGTGGTAGGATTATTGTTGTCTAAAAATCCTGATTTAACCAAACAAGAACTTATTGATTTAATAACAGATGAAGAAAATGTTGATGAAATAGATTATGGAGATGAAGATTCTGAGGAATATAAACTTGGTGTAGGTAGGATTAATGCTAAAAAAGCATTAGAGGCAGTTGGCGGAAGAAATACGGATCCGATAATAGAGAAAATAAACTATCAGCCTCAGCATCCAGTTGTAGGAGATGAAATAGCTTTTACGGCAGATGTAACTCTAAGTGATTCTGCTGAAAGAATAGTAAGTTATATGTGGGGCTTTGATGATATAGGGGTTGATAGTCAAGGAAGTAATGGTGCACCGTTTACTTATCAAGATGCTGGTATTCACACAGTTAGTTTAATGGTAACGGATGATATCGGTAATACAGCAACAAAAATCATAGAAGTAACTGTTGTCGGTGTTCTTGGTAATGAAATCTGGATTATGGGGGTAGTGACTGAGAATGACACGCCTAAGGAGGGTGTTGAGGTTGAAATAAGCTACGTCAGTATTCCTCTTCCTCTTGAAAGTTCTAGATCCAGTGCGATAAGCGTAATAAGTGATATTACTGATACAGATGGAAAGTATAAGATAATAATTACTGGAGTCGAAGAAAATGATGTTTATGAGATAAAAGGACGAATGGGATCTAGTAAAACTTGGGATTTAATAGAATCTGCAGCCACAGCTGGCAATACCTATATCAAGGATTTTGCTATTGATAGCGATAATCCAGATCCAGAATGTGATGATGATAATGACTGTAGCGGGGATCTTACATGTAATGCGTGGGGGGAGTGTGTTGAACCGACTCCTGATCCTGACCCCGACCCTGACACTGATGAGTGTGGACCAAGTAGACCTTGTCCCTCTCCATATGAGTGTCGTTCTGGCAACTGTATGCTGCCTCTATGTGGAACAAATGAGATATATTGTCCTGGTACAGGTTCTGGTAAAGGTTGTGTAGATTATAGCAGTTGCTTGGATCCTAGTGATCCTAATTATCCTGATTGTAGCAATCCATGTGATTAGGATGATATTATTGGGAATAATTTAAAAGGCTCGAAGTTAATTTTCGAGCCTTTTTGTTTTGAGAATGTATTCTTATCATGTAAAATAACACAATATGAGAAATAAAAGATGGTACTTTTTAAAAATTGTTTTATTGTTATTTGTTTTTCTATTTAAATCTCACATTTCTTCAGCTGAGATATTGCTTACAATCATAGGTGAGGATAAAAAAATATCCCAAGGTTTTATTGAAAACATAGAGAAGTATTTGCCTGATTTTGAGTATGTTTACTACAATCACAAAGATGTTGAAATACAAAATACATTAAAAGAACTTTCTCTGCCGTATCTACCTGTTATTATTTACGAAAAAGATAAACTTGATAGTTCTGAGAAGGATGTTTTAGAAAAGAAAAGACTGATTGTTCAAAAAGGCGATTATTATATCTTTTCACCTTCAAGGCTACATTATATAACAAGAGTCCGTTTTTTAAATCGTAAGCGAATTCCTGATCAACTGGGCATATTTGTTATGAGCATGTGTCCTTATGGTCAGAGGGTGCAGTGGCAAGTCATTGAATTTATCAAAGGAAATCAGCTGCCGGTAGAATTAGAAGAGTTTTTTATTGCTGATATAGAAAATGGTAAGATCAATTCTATGCGCGGACCAGATGAAGTGGAAGAAAATATTCATCAGATTTTGATTGAAAAATACTGGCCTCAAAAATTATATGATTATCTTCTTTTAACAAAGGACATAAGTCACTTTGAAGCTTTGAAAAAAGCGGGTATTTCTTACAATAGGTTGGACAGGCTAAGAGAAGAGGGGAAAGAATTGCTTGAGGAAAACATGAAAGTTGCTCAGGAACTTGATGTTCATGTCTCGCCGACATTTCTCTGGGAGAATATTTATTTAATATCCGGTTTGGATAAAATTATGGAAATTTTAGAATCTATTAAGGTTAGAGAATATAGCAAAACACATCCAAAAGTAGAATATAAGATTGTTGGTTTGGAGAATTATGAATTATCTCAAAATATTTTTACTTTCCTTAAAGAGAATTTCAGACTTAAAGGTACATTTATTCCTTTTACTTCTTCTTTGGCGGGGAAATACATAGAAAAGTTCGGGGTTGATTATCTTCCTTTTATTTGGATAAAGAAAGATGATGATTTGATTATGCAAAAAGTTTTAAGCAAAAAAAATGGCTGGGAAGAAAAAGAAGATGGGTTTGTTATGCTTAAAGATCGTGTTCTGGAGATTTCACCCATTCACTGCTTTAATCGAGAGGAAAAAAATAACCAAATCGATATCATAGCAAACAAGAAGCAGTTAAATGTATTTAGAGACAGTTTATTTATAGAAGTATTAGCTGATTCAGGTATCAAGGTGAATTTTCATAGCCAGGGGGTATTTTCTAAATCCAAACTGTATAAAGAATTAGGAGTTAAAAAGCTTCCGGTTATTTTATGGGAAAACCAGTATTTAGTAGCTAATTTCAGGCAATTGTTGATGTTGTCTCAGATGCAGGAGAGGTTTAAGAATTTAGAGTCTGATAGAAAGATAGTTCTGGATTTCTTTTCTTCTCCATCTTGCAAATTTTGTCGGGATGTCGAAGATGGAATTCTACCTCATTTACTTGATAAATATAGAAATTTAATAGATGTAGTTAAATTTGATACCAGTCAGCCTCGGAAATATAAGTTTTTTCTTAGAATGGAGGAGAATTTTAATGCGGATAGAGAAGGTGTCCCAAAAATATTTCTTGGAGGAGAATTTCTGATTGGTAAAAATGAGATAGAGAGTGAGTTAGAGATGAGGATTCTTAATGCTCTGATTGGCGGTGAGCATATTTTTGAAAAACCTTCTTTGCCTGTAAAAGTAGATTATTTTTATAATTCTTCCCATGTCCAAAAAAATGAAAATGCAAAGTATATATTGAATGAGTTAGTACCTTCTATAGAAGAAAGATATAAAGATAAGATAAAGATAACTAAGTACGAGATAACAAAAAAGGAAAATTTTGATTATATGACAGAAAGAACAAGACAAGCTTTAATCAAAGAGGACTATTTTACTCCCAAAATATTTATTGCAGATAATCTCATGCAGGGGGCCGATGAGATAGGGGAAAACTTAGATCTGTTTATCCAGGAGGAGTTGTTAGCTTCGTTTAAAGAGCAAAAAGAAGATATATTTTTCTCTAAAATTTCTAAATTCACATTACCGACTGTTATTACTGCCGGTCTTCTTGATGGCATAAATCCTTGTGCTTTTACTGTGATTGTCTTTTTTATCTCTTTTCTTGCAACGGCACAATATAAAAAGCGCCAGATGCTATATGTGGGGACTTTTTTTATATTAGCTGTGTTTTTAACTTATTCTTTAATTGGATTAGGGTTGTTTTCTGTTTTTTATAAGCTGCAGATTTATGAAGTTCTTTTTGATAGCTTGCGTTATGTGCTTATTGGGATTGTGTTTTTGTTGGCGGTTTTTAATTTATATGATTACGTTATTTATAAGCTGAAAAAAACGCCTCAGAGTTTAATCCTTAAATTACCGCATAAAATTAAATTCTTAATTCAAAAAACCATTGGTAAAGGGTATAGAATTAAAGACGGTGAGGATGAGCAAAGAAGGGGAGTTTTTAAGCTTGTAATAGTAGCTATGATCGTGGGATTTGTGGTATCAATTTTGGAATCTGTATGTACCGGACAAATATATTTTCCAACGGTTGCATTTTTGGTTCAATTGCCCGGAATTATGAGGGTGAAAGCATTGGCTTATCTTTTGTTGTACAATTTAATGTTTATTATCCCTCTTGTTGTAATATTTTTATTGGGTTTAGCTGGAGTTAGCTCAGAGCAATTTACTGTTTTTATCAAAAAACATCTTGGCAGAATAAAATTGTTTAGTGCATTATTATTCTTTTTTCTGGGGTATATATTAATAGTTTTATAGTGTGTATAGAGATAATCAGTTCTAATGTAGTTACTGTTTATAAATCGTTCTTTATGAGTATTTTAGCAAATAAGCGGATAATTTCATATAAGTTCTGAAAACTGCAATCTTCAAGATATTAAGAACATATTTGTTTTAAATCAAGCTTTGGTGTATTGTCCTATCTAATAATTTGTTCCCCAAATCTTCTAAATGTAACAAAAGTTTCCATTTCAATGTCAATTTAAGTTTCTCGTCCCTTCTAAATTACACAATAGCAATTCTGCTATTTTAGCTAACTTCTTTGTTTTCAGCAGGTTAATATAAAAAAGTATATTTGGCATAAAACTTGCTTATACCATGGTGAGGCGAGAAACGAGATGAAAGAGAGAAAAGAGATGAAAGAGATGAAAGAGATGAAAGGAATAAGCGAGAGAAGTCATTTTTATTCCTTCAAAAAATGGATAATCCTATGGAGTTTTTGTTTAGGTGGAATAATGCTTACTTATTTTTTAACTCCGGGGTATAGAAATACAAAACGTGAAAGAATATCTGCTAATGATAAAAAAGGTTCTAAAATTACTTCTGAGGCTTCCCTATTAGAGAAAAGATTTAGTCAAATAGAGAATGAGATGGGAAAAGAAGAAGTGCAGGATGAGAATCAAGAATTTGAGTTAATAAGTAAAACTGATAGTGCAGAAGTTATCTATTTAGGAAAGGCATTTGAAAGAGTTACTTTATCAAACGTAGAGAGTTTTTTGGATAATTTTACGCCCTCTACATCCGGTAAGAATTCAAAAAACAAGAGTCTTCTATCTTCCAAAGTTAGTGGAAGTGATGTTGCGGTTTCTTTGAATGAAAGTAAAGAGACCCCAGATACTATTATGTTAGCAGGTATTCCAGGTCAGAGTAGTCCTGGTAGTCCCGGTATCCCCGGTGGTATTCCTGGTGGTATTCCTGATGGCCCTGGTGATGTTATTATAATAGATCCGATAGGCGGTCCTCCAGAAGATCCGGGGAAACCGGCTGAGCCTGTAGATCTTACCAAAATAGACCCCAATAGGCCAAATTTTGATGTTTTGGTAAAAAATAAATTACAAACACAAAGCACAGTGGTAGTAGAGGAGAAAGAGTATGTTAGCGGTGAGTTAATTATTAAGTATAAACAAGGCACAGGAATGAGCGTTTATGATTTTCAGGGATTAACTACTGCTGTAATAGAGTCGATAGAGCCATTGTTTGAGGAAGAAATAGGTATCCAGAGCACAACAGGGCTTAATAATATTTATCGGATGAAGATTAATGAAGACGCAGATGTAGAAGCAGTCTGTAGTGAGATTCAATTTAAAAATAGTAACGTAGAGTATGCAGAGCCGAATTATGTTTATAAGATTATGGCTAATCCGGGTGATGAGCCATATTTTGATCGGTTATGGGGTATTAAAAAGATACAAGCTCCTGAGGCTTGGAGTGTTACAGAAGGTTCTGGAAGCATCTTGGTCGCTGTAGTCGATACAGGGGTAGATGTTAATCACGAAGATTTACGCGATAATGCTACTGGGGATATGGATGTGCATTTCCACGGGACTCATGTAGCCGGAACAATTTCCGGTGTTGATAATACTCAAGGCGTAATAGGTGTTGCTCCGAAATGTAGAATTTTAGGAGTACAGGTTCTTGGCTCCAATGGCTCCGGGTCTACTGCAGCTATAGCTCAGGGTATCAGGCGTGCAGTTGCATCCGGTGCACGGGTTATAAACTTAAGTTTAGGTGGGCCGGGATATTGCAGTGTAATGCATGATGCCATAAAAGATGCTTATAATAATAATGTTGTTGTGGTAGCAGCGGCTGGTAACAGTAATATGGATGCAGGTAATTTTTGTCCGGCACAATTAGAAGAAGTTATTTGTGTTGCGGCTACTGATTCCAGTGATGGTAAAGCCTCATTTTCTAACTGGGGCGATGTGGTTGATGTAGCAGCGCCGGGGGTAGGTATATGGAGTTCAGTTCCAGGTAATGGATATGATCAAAAGGCTGGAACTTCTATGGCATCTCCTCATGTAGCTGGTGTTGCTGCGCTTATTCTTTCTATAAACCCTAGCTTAACCGTTGATGACGTAAAAAATATTATATATCAAAGTGCTGATGATTTAGGTTCTCCGGGAAAAGATAGGTATTTTGGATATGGCAGAGTAAATGCCGATAAAGCTGTAAATTCAAGTGATGCGGTTGAAGGATTAAAAGCAGCAATTACTTTTCCAGACTCAGATACAACAATAGGAAGCCAGATTTCGGTAGAGGGAACGGCATCAGGGGATGCTTTTAATGCTTATTACCTAGAACTTGAACATGTGAGTAGTGAGGAAAAGATTTTATTGGGTAGTAAAGTGTATCAAAAAGTTGATGCAGGCAATTTGTTGGACAAGCATGATTTAGGCAATATGATTCCTGGAGAATATATACTACGGTTAATAGTAGAAAATAGTCAGGGTGAAAGTATAAAGAGAGAGCAGAGAATTTATTTAGGATTACAGATGGGGTTTCCTTATCAATTGCAGGGATATATTCCCGGGGGTATCAAAATTGCTGATATAGACGGTGATGGGATTGATGAGATTATATTCTTGGCTACAGATGGTTACTTAGAGCAAAAAAGTATAAAGGATACATACTTATATGTTATTAATGGAGATGGTGTTGTAAAAAAAGGATTTCCGGTGTTTTTTGATATGAGAAGCTGGGCAACGCCTTCTTTGTCAGATTTAGATGATGATGGAACCTTAGAAATTATTGTAACAGGGACAAAAGAAGAAGCAGCAGGGTTTACTTCATTTGTTACTGCAATTAAAAGTGATGGAACAGTATTGGAAGGATGGGGAAGTTATGTGGGGGGTAAAATGTTTGCAGGAATTACTCCAGGATTAGCAGTGGTAGCTGACATAGATAATGATGAGATAGAAGAGACGATATGTATGTATATGTATCCTGGAACTTCCGATGTTCATTATCAAAGGATGATGGTTGTGAAAAAAGATGGTACTGCAAGTGAATTAACTCTTGGATTACAGCCGGCATATAAAGCATACTATCCACTAACTTTGCAGGCATGTACGCCGGTGGTGGCTGATATAGATGGTGATGGAGAGAACGAGATTCTTATATCTGATGTAATAGACCCTGCAACAGGAGAGGTTTATATCTTAGCTGCTTATGATGGCAATGGAAATGTGAAATATACCGTAAAAGATCCCGAAGAAAATAACATAGCCCTGTACTCTAGGATAGTAGTGGGGGATTTGTTTGGAGCAGGTTCCCCTGAAATACTTGTGATAAGGACTACGGCAAAAGGAGATAGAAGTTATGTTATTAACAGCGAGTTTGAGATAGTAACAGGCTGGCCGAAAAAATTTGAGCAGCAGTTTTTTATCTATGAGCCTATCTTGTTAGATATTGATGACGATAGTAATTTGGAGATTTTTGTTAAAGCTAAAAACGAGATATATGCTTGGCATCATGATGGGACCAATGTGTCAGGCTGGCCGATAGAAGACAGGAGTGGCTCATTAAAGGGGATCTGTTTTGGAGCATCCGGGAAAATAGAACAGATAATCGGTGATAATGTGTATAAAAGAGACGGTTCTGTAAGCGAAGAGCTTTCATTAAGTTCAGCGGGGGTAACTCGTAATTTTGTGATGGACCATGGAATTGGTGAACTTGATTCCGATTTGCCGGGTCCAGAAATAGTTACAGTTGTTGTCGGGGAAGATGGTTATGAATATATAGATATTATTAAATTGAGTAAAGTTACTGCAAACAGCAGTTCTAAATGGTCAATGTTTAAGCTGAATATAAATAATAATGCTCTTAGGTTGACAGAGGGTGGTTCTCCTGGCGTGCCTGGGAATAACCCTCCTCAATTCCTGAATTTTGATACCTTTAGAGTAACTGGTTCAGGTGTGCTGGAAATAAATTTGAATGATTATGCCCATGATGCTGACGGCGATGCTTTGGAGTTTAGCGTAGAAAATGAAAATGTTTTACCTGGAATAGTAGAATTTGACCCTGATACAGATACTTTTTACTGGGATCCGCCTGATGATGTACCCGGAGGCTATTCTGGAGTCAAGTTTACAGTCACTGATTCTTATGGCGGTAAAGATGAAGCTACGCCTCTGTTTGAATTCATTCTTTAAGCTTGAATACTTAATCATTTCCTGAGATAATTTTTTTCTTAATGAAAAAAATTTCTATTTTAATAGTTGTTGGAATATTATTAGTCTTTATTTTTTTACCGGATAGAGAGCATGACGTAGTTGTAGTTTATGTTTGTCTGGATCAGATATTTTCAGAACCAATTTTAAAAGAGTTTGAACGTGATACCGGGATTAAAGTCAAAGCAGTATATGATATTGAAGCCACAAAGACGACTGGGTTAACTAATAGGATCATCGCTGAACAGGATAATCCCCGCTGTGATGTTTTTTGGAATAATGAGATTGCAAGGACAATTTTATTGAAAAACAGAGGGATTTTAGAGCCGTATGTTTCACTCAATAGTAAAACTATTCCTGAAGAGTTTAAGGATTCCTTAGGATATTGGACTGGTTTTGCAGCGAGGGCAAGAGTGATAATTTATAATACTGATTTAGTGAATACTGAAGAAGTTCCAAGCTCATTATTTGATTTGACAGATGATAAATGGAGAGGGAAATGTGCCATAGCTAATCCTTTATTCGGGACTGCATCGACACACTTTACCGCTCTTTTTGCTTATTTTGGAGAACAGAGAGCATTAGATGTTTTAGAAAGAATAAGAGATAATGATGTTGTTATTGCATTTGGAAATTCTGTAGTAAAGGATCAGGTTGCGAGCGGTGAGCTTTACTGGGGTTTTACTGATACCGACGATGTAAATGTAGCTATTGAAAATGGTCGGCCTGTAGCCATGATTTTACCTGACCAGGATTCTTTTGGAACTCTTTTAATCCCTAATACGGTAGCGTGTATTAAAGGTGCGCCTAATCCTCAAAATGCAAAGAAACTGGTTGATTATTTATTGTCTTTAGATGTGGAGGAGAAATTAGCTCATTCTAAATCGATTCAGATTTCTTTACATCAGGGCGCCAAACAGCCTGAAAATGCACTTGTTTTTAGTAAAATTGTTGTTATGCCGGTAGATTATGTAGAAGTGGCAGAATTGATTAGGAAATATGCACCTATGCTCCAGAAAACTTTTTTAAAATAATTGTTTAGAAAAACCATACTTTTGTTTTTAATTGTCTGTTATCTTGCGATTATATTTTTTCCTGCTGTTATTCTTTTTTTTGAAAAAACTTCTGCCCAGTATGTAGAAACACATTTTTTTAATATTCGTGTAGTAAAAATATTTTTCAATACTGTTATGGTAGGATTTCTCAGCAGTTTACTTGCTGTGATTATGGGGGTAATTGCAGGATATATGTTCGAAATGGTCAAAGTTCCAGGTAAAAAAATATTTTTTCCTATTTGTCTGATGCCGCTGTTTATCCCTCCTTATATTAGTGCAATAGCTTGGACGAAGCTGTTAGGAAGTAATGGTGTAATAAATAATGCTATTATGGAGCTGTTCAATCTTTCCCAGCCTCTGTTTGCTATCTATAATCCTGTAGGTTTAATATTTGTTTTAAGCCTTTCCTTCTTTCCTTTTGCACTGGTACTTACAATATCGGGTATCAGATCTTTAAATTTCCACCTTATAGAAGCTGCCCGGCTAACTGTTCGTGAGTCTAAAATCTTGCGGGGTATTATACTTCCATCTCTTAAGCCGTATATATTTGCAGCTTTTTTACTTGTATTTGTTTTAACCATGTCTTCTGCAGCAGCTCCGGAATTATTAAGAGTGAGTGTTTATGCACTTGAAGTATGTGTTCAATTTGCTGCGTATAATAGCTTGAAAAATGCAATGCTTATTTCTCTACCTATGATATTTTTTACGGTGCTGCTGGGGTTTCTGCTGGCTAAATTTTTAGGAAAAAGGCCGATAATAAATTTTACACCCGGTTATCGAGTAATGAAAAAGAGTGAAAGTCGTAGCTTGCGATTATTCAGTTTTTTCTTCTTCAGTTTCACCTCTTTTATTTTGCTGCTTCCTTTCACTGTCCTAATAAGAGGAGTTGGGACCTTAGGTATATTTTTGGCAGAGCTAAAAATGAGTTGGCCGGAAATAATAAATAGTATTTTTTTAGCTGTTTTAGGAGCATCTTTTACAGTTATTTTTGCTCTGGTTATTTGCGGAGGTATTATTTATCTACGAAGATCTGCTTTAGGAAAGGTGCTTAACATCACTATATTTATACCTCTTGCAATTTCAGGTCCGATATATGCGTTAGGATTGATTAAAATTTTTAACGCATCACATTTTGGAATATTCTTTGGTACATTTATCCCCTTGATTTGTTTATCTATACTGCGGTTCCATCCCTATTTGGTGAGAATATTGGTTGATGCTATGAGAGGTATTAAGAAAGAAATTACAGAAGCGGCGTATTTAGTAAGAGCAAATGCTTATACTCGTTTTTGTAAAATAGTGGTGCCACTGCTTAAACCTTTTGTTTTAATTGCTTGGTTTTTTTGTTTTTTGCTTATCTTTCAGGAACTTTCAGGTGGTATTTTATTAACTCCCCCTGGAGAGTCTACGTTAGCGATGAGAATAGAGGTTCTGATGCATTATGGTGCTTATGAACGTGTAGCCAGTTTATGTTTAATGGAGATTTTTATTCCTTTATTTCTATTGTTACTAATATTTCCGTTTGTTAAGATAAAATCATGATAGAAATTAAGTGTTTAACAAAGTATTATCAAGAGGAATGTGTATTTTCTGATGTTTCGCTTACAATTGGGGATGAAATCGTAACTATTTTCGGTTTTATAGGAAGCGGTAAGACAACTTTACTCAGATTAATTGCAGGATTAGAAAAACCAGATGGGGGTGAAATTCTTATCGATGGTAATCTGGTTTCCAAAAATAATTTTTTAATCCCTGCTTGTCGCAGGAAGGTTAATATGGTATTTCAGGATTTAGCACTGTGGCCTCATATGACTGTTTATGAGCATTTGGAATTTTCTCTTTCCGGATTAAAAGGAAAAAAAGCATCTATCGACAATACTTTATCACAGTTTGGTTTGGTAAATAAAAAGGATAAGTTGCCTTATGAATTATCTGGGGGGCAGCAGCAGAAGCTTGCGCTTGCAAGGGCGATAATTACCAAGCCTCGTATTTTATTGTTGGATGAACCTCTAACTAGCTTAGATAGTGCCGGTAGAAGTGAAATTAAAACAATAATTAAAAATATTTTTCAGACAGAAAAAATAGCGATTGTTTATATTACCCATGATTTGCTGGATGCATTAGAAATGGGTGAAAGGTTTTTATTGTTTTACCACGGTAAAACAGAAGAAATTAAGGAAGCAGGCAAGTTTCTTAAAAGTTCTGACTATGAGGCTATAAAACATTTGCTGGAAAATTTGAGGCAGAAATTTATTTCTAACTAGATATGTATTTTTAATAATTATTCGATTTTTATCAAGCCTGTGCCGTAAAGTTTTATATTGATTTTCCTCTCAGGCCTAGAGCGGTCTTTTAAAGAAAGAGAACCTGAAAATGAAGGCGTAATACCTTCTTTTGCTGCCTCAAAGATAATTATTCTGCCGTGGAATTCAAACAAAAGTTCGAACATGGTTGTTTCTATTTCTGCGGTATCAGGGATATCAAGTACTTCTAAAATCTTCTCTCCCGATCTCATTACGATTTTATTATCTTGAGGGTAGAATCGCACTTCTATTATATTACCTTCAGTTAATGTTTTTTCCTGAGCTACTCTTAGAAATGACACGATATTATTTGCTGTAGATTTGAATCTGATATTTTGGTATCCCTTATTGAATTGGGGGAGGGCAAGAGCGATAAAAATTGACATAATTATTACCACTATTAAAAGTTCTATTGTGGTAAATGAGCTGCGATTTTTTAAAGATAAAAGTTTTCCCACCATGCAATAATTTTGATTTTTACTTCATCTTCTACTTCTTCTCTTTTTAACACCATAATTGTAGTACTGATTATCCCTTTTTTTGTTGTGGATTTAATGCGAATTCGGAAATAATTAGATTGTACTTTTGTGTTTCCTTCCCCGATAACATTTCCAATGTTGCTGGCAATGGTATTATATGTTGGTTCTCCGTTACGGAGGCAGTCTGCTGTTATAAGCTGATTTATTATGTGGCCTGAGTTATTTTGTTTGAATATTCCTCCGCCAAATCTAAAGGTTAAGAGTCTTACAACAGTATCCGGAAGAAATCCTACAGCTTGTAATACGGTATGTGGTGCGGTATTAATATTGATTTTTCCATCACCATATACTGTAAATCCTATACCTGTTGGTGAAAGCTCACCGAAAGGATTTTCTCCTGGCCCCGGCATTTTATCAATAGGCCATGGTATTAAAGGAGGTGGGGGGGCTACAGGTACTTTTCCGGCTCCGCAGCAGGCATAAGCAGAAGGGATGATAGTTTGAGCGAAATTGTTAATTTTTTGTTCTTTAAGGGCGAAATCATCTGAGGAGAAAAAAACTTCCTGGGCTCCTTTTACGAGAAATAGTTCATAAAGCGAACGCATATGTCCATTTCTGGGATAGTAGTCTCTATCCTCATAAAAAATATTATCTTTTTCTGCACCGATATAGCCGGGGTAATCAGGATCTTGCGATGGAAGATCATCCTCATCTAACCAATCCAGCAAACAGAGGTAGTATTCGGGATAAGAAAGGGCGGAGGCAGTTGGAGCGAATATGGTTTTTAAAACCTCAGGTCCTATTTCATTGATATTTATCAGAGATTCTTCGTCATATAAATCCATGATTTCCCAGATGATGTTTCCGTCTTTTTTGCATGTTTTTAGATTGTTTGCTTCTAATCTTGCCCATCTGTCTTGCAGGGAATCAACTTCTCTATCGTCGCTTTTTAACAATCTTTCCATAGTTTTAAAAGCATCCCAGATCAGAAAATTACCCTGGACTTTTTCTTTCGTTGAAAGAACCATTCTCATCTCATGAGATGCTCTTTTGGCGAACGAGAGGATAATAAAAACAAAAAACATCATTGCCCAAAGTATTATTATCGAAACTTGACCTTGCTTATTCTGTTTATTCAGATTCATTATATTCTGGTTGTTTAAGTTCGTATACAGGAATAACTTTTCTTATAGGATACTTAATAATCTCAACAGGATTTTTGCTTTTTAATGTAATCAATGTGATAGTAACGGTGACTTTTTTAGGTAAAGTGGGCTGGGGGTCTTCTGGTTTAACTGCTGTTTCAACTTCTATCTTATAGTCAAAATTACCTTCTAAGACAGGACCTTCAATTGGAGGAAATGAATTGTCGAATGCTTCTACCCGTTTAGAAATAATCGTTTTATCATCTTTTTTATGAAAATAGTATGTAACTCTGTGTATGTAAAAAGGGTAGGTGTATACTACCTCTATTTCATCAGGTGCGGTTACCCAGAATTCTAACTTTTCTCTTTCCGGATTATTGGGGTCAGAGCCGTAGAAAAAATTAGGGTAATCAGAGACAGGGTAACCTAAATCAAAAGAGGATTTTAGTTCTGTGGCCAATGTATTTAAAAATACCCGTACTCCCATATACTTTTGTGCAATTTCATGGGTTTTCCTTGTTGTTTCGACACTCATCCACCAGGTGGAATAAAAAAGCCCCAGAACTATTGACAGAATAGTCATTGCTACCAGCATTTCTATGATAGTAAATCCTTTATTCTGTTGTTTCTGTTTCTTGGGTAAAGCTTGATATCCGAGCATAGAATTCATCGCTTCTTTTATCTCTAATAATTACTGTAGCTTTGATAAAATCGCTATTAATAGGTGCGATTTCTCTTTTTATTTCCCAGGCATAAGAGTTAAATGATTCACCAAAAACTCCATTATCCTCTACACTGTTTGGATTAGCAATTTCTTGAAACAGCAAACCTTCTGCCAAATAAGTTGCTTTAGTAACCCGATTTGATTTTCTGAATGCTTTAAAAGTTTGCTCCAACCCGTAAATTACTGAAGTAACCAGGATGCTTAGAATAACAACCCCGATTAAAACTTCTATAATTAAAATGCCATTTTTGTTTTTCACGGATTATTCATTCTCTTATTTCCCATATAATTAGTCAATCATTTTATCTTAAGTGTATTTTGTGTTTTAATATTGTACTGTTTGGTATAACTAGTTTTTCTTATGTTGACTTTAATAGGTTGTTGTTAGAAAATAAATACACTATGCAAGAGGACAGAGAAGAGAGATTAATAGGTCGTATTTTAGTAAATGCAGGCATAATTTTAGAAGAAGAACTTGAAAAAGCGTTAGCCCACCATAAAAGAACAGGAGATTTTTTAGCTACTTCCATAGTAAAATTAAAAATAGCCAAAGAAGAGGATGTATTTAAGGTTCTTGCCAAGCAGTTAGGAGTGGCGTATATAAATCTGAAAAAAACCGAAATAAATCCCGAGGCAGTAAAAAAAGTTCCGGCAAAATTTGCATTGCACTATCAATTAATGCCTTTTGCGATAAAGGACAATGTTTTAGAAGTTGCTCTAGGTGATCCGCTCAATATTCAGGTGATTGATGATTTAAAAATGCTGATAAATATCGATGTGCGCCCATACCTTGCAAGCGAAGAGAGTATTATGGATGCCATAAGAAAGATTTATGGCCTTGGGGCAGGAACGGTAGAAGGGATGTTGCAAAAAGAAGATCTTCCAGAAGAGGAACATGTGGAGATAGAAGAAGATGTTGCGGATTCATCTATTATAAATTTTGTGAATCAAATTTTATCTCAAGCGATAAGAGAGAGAGCAACTGATGTTCACATTGAGCCTTTTGAAGACGAAATTATAGTGCGTTATAGAATTGATGGTATGCTGCATAAAATTCCTTTACCTTCAGGTATTAATCAGTTTCAATCTACTATTGCATCCAGAATAAAAGTTATGGCAAGTTTGAATATAGCAGAAAAAAGGCTTCCTCAGGACGGAAGGATTTTATTTAAGAGTAAGAAACAGGAGTATGATATGCGTATTTCTACGTTACCAACGCCGCATGGTGAAAGTATTGACTTAAGAATATTAAGTAAAGATGTTATCCATAATTTAAAAGATCTTGGTTTGTCGAAGCATGATAGTGGAATGTTAGAAGAACTAATTGCAGATCCCAATGGAATAATTTTTGTAACAGGTCCTACCGGAAGCGGTAAAACTACTACCCTATACACTTGTCTTCAGAAATTAAATACGCCAGACCGGAAAATTATTACCATAGAAGATCCTATTGAATATAGAATAAAAGGGATTACTCAGATTCAGGTTTATTCTAAAATCGGTTTAACATTCGGAGGAGGATTGCGTTCAATTTTAAGACATGATCCTGACATAATACTAATCGGAGAGGTTAGAGATGTAGAAACTGCAGAAATAGCTGTAAGGTCTTCATTAACAGGTCATTTAGTATTTTCAACATTGCATACTAATGATGCTGCTTCTGCTGTAACCCGTCTTTTAGATATGGGTATTGAGCCTTACCTGATTGCTTCTACAACCAATTGTATTATAGCTCAGAGGTTAATAAGAGTTATTTGTAATAAATGCAAAAAAGAAGTTCCGTTGAATAAGGAAATTTTGGAAACGTTTAATGTGAAGGAAAAAGATGTAAATATAAAAATGTATCGTGGTACAGGTTGTGACGAATGTTTTCATACAGGCTATAAGGGGCGAATCGCTATTTATGAATTTTTGATTATGAATGATGCAATTAGAAAATTGGTTTCCTTACGTGCTACTGCTGTACAGATAAAAGAAGAAGCTATGAAACTAAAAATGAGCACTTTGAAAATGGATGGATGGGAGAAGATAAAATTAGGTATTACGACTCCCGAAGAAGTTCTCCGTGTAACATCAGGAGAGTAGTGGTCCCTCATTAAAATAAACAA
Organism: Candidatus Saelkia tenebricola; assembly: GCA_030765145.1. Classification (GTDB taxonomy): domain Bacteria; phylum Omnitrophota; class Gorgyraeia; order Kaelpiales; family Kaelpiaceae; genus Saelkia; species Saelkia tenebricola. The sequence continues at coordinate 18,986 of JAVCDA010000070.1, forward strand.
TGAAATATCACTATAAAGCAAAGGTAATGAGTGGAGAATTGCAATCAGGAACTATAGAAGCAGAATCTGATACAGAAGCAGTTGAAATATTATCCCGGAAGGGGTACTACATCTTGTCTTTAACTGGAAATGGGGTAGCTGATTCTGGGAAAACCACCTCTTTTTTATCCGGTAAAAAAATCAAAACGTCTGATTTAGTGATTTTTGTTACCCAGGTTGCTGATCTTCTTGATGCAGGAATTTCTCTGTTAAGAGCACTTGAGATATTAAAAAGGCAGTTTAGGGGACAAAGAATGGGCGAGATAATAGGTGATATTGCAAATGAAGTTAAAGGTGGAGCAAATTTTCATACTGCGGTGAATAAGTATAAAGATATTTTTCCTCTTATTTTGCCTTCTCTCATTAGAACCGGAGAGATGAGCGGTAATTTAGACAGAACTTTAAAAGAAGCAGGAAAATTATTTCAAAGGGATGAAGAGTTGAAGATGAAGGTTAAGACGGCGTCAATATATCCATTAATGATAACCATTATGGGGATAATAACGGTGTTTGTGCTTCTTTCATTTGTTATTCCTAAAATTTCACAGGTTTTTCTTGATATGGGGGGTGTTCTTCCCCTTCCTACTCAGATATTGCTGGTTATTAGTGGTGTTTTTTGTAGGTTTTGGCCTTTTATTATTACGGGTGTAATTTTAGGTGTATATTTTTTTAAAAAGGTTCAAAATGATCCTGAGAAAAAAGTTTATTTAGATAGAATTTATTTGAAAATTCCTGTAGTTAAAAAGGTAATTGAAGAATCAGAAACACTTCGTTTTTCCCGGACACTTGGAATTTTGTTGCAGAGTGGAGTTCCTATCCTTCAGGCGATGGAAAATACGGAGTCAGTTTTAAATATGGCAGATTTAAAGAAAACTATGTCGGAAGTGAGAATATTAGTAAGAGATGGCATGTCTTTAAGCAGGGCTTTAGAAAAAAAAGAATTATTTTCTTCTTTAGTGCAGGATATTATTTCTGTAGGTGAGGAGGGAGGTAAGCTTGATGAATCATTAATTAACGTTGCGGATATGCATGAGAAAAGATTAGATTATACGCTCAAAATAGCTACTCAGCTTATAGAACCGATATTGATTTTAATAATAGGTTTTGCAATTGGTGTCATAGTTATAGCAATGTTGCTGCCGTTGTTTAAGTTGAATTTACTTATTCAATAAAAAGGAGGTTATAAAATGAAAAAAGGGTTTACATTAATTGAGCTTTTAATTGTGGTAATAATTATAGGAATATTGGTTGCTACTGTTCTGCCGAATTTGACAGGCAGGACTCAGCAGGCAAGAATTAGGAGAGCAGAGGCTGAAATCAAAGGTTCTATCGCTACAGCTTTAGATATGTATGAAATGGATTTTGGAAGATA
>JAVCDA010000042.1 GCA_030765145.1 Candidatus Saelkia tenebricola
GGGGCTGGATTTGATTATTCAACACTGGGGCCTACACATCATGGGACCGAAGATATTGCTTTAATGGGAGTTTTACCTGGAATGAAAGTTTATAGTCTTTCTGACAGTTTAATGGCTAATTTGTTTGCTGAAGTTACATATCAAGAGAAAGGTCCTAAGTATCTCAGGCTTGATAGAACAGGTGTTCCTTTGATATATAAAAATAAAGATCAGATTGATGTTGTGCAGGGTTTTAATGTACTTAAAAATAGTCGAAATGCATATCTCATTGCAACTGGGAGGTCTGTTATTACAGCTCTTGAAGTTGCTAAAGAATTATCGCGTTCTTCAATAGATATAGGAGTTATAGATTTATTTAGAGTAAAACCTTTAAATGAAGTGAAGCTTTGGGAAGAGACTAGGGATGTAGAGAACATAATTACTCTTGAGGAACATTTTTTGAGAGGTGGGATAGGGGATGCGATAGGGAAGATGCTGTTAAGAAAAAAGAAGCATCCTAGATTGAGATCAATTGGTATAGAAGATAAATTTTGCAGGGAATACGGGACAAGAGAATATTTGCATAAAATCAATTTGCTTGATTCAAATAATGTTTTAAAATCTGTCAAACAGTGGTTAAAATAGCTTAATCTAGCTTTATAAATTGACCGTTTAAGGCTATGGTGATATATTGCAATTGATGGAAGAACGTCGAAAATATTTGAGGTTGAGTAAATCCTTGCAAATCAATTACCAAGATAAAAGATTAGATGCTCTTAATATTTTAGGAGGGTGTCGTACAAAAGATATAAGTTGTGGCGGACTTTGTTTTCCTACTGCGTATGATTTACCATTTGGAGATATATTAAAAATAGATATTTCTTTGCCGGAATTCTTAAATCCCGTAAAATCCGAAGGCAAGATCGTATGGAAGAAAGAAGAATTTTTTGGAAACTATCGCTATCTTTTAGGAATAAAGTTTACCGAAATTGAAGCTGATGAAGAATGCAAGCTCTATGGCTATATCAATAGAAGAATAGAGGAGAAGGCAAGAACTTTTGTTAGCTGGATAGGCTGATATTATCTATTTTGTATCAATTCTTAAAATACCATTATATAAAATTTCTTTTACACCATAATTTATAATCGCATTTCGAGATGGCTTATGCTTATTTCTTGATAGGTAGGATAGGGTACTGAGCTGAAAATCCAATTTCAACAAATTTAGTAACTCTCACAAACTCAATCTCTGTGTAGCTGTTGTGAATTCAATAATAAGTAGATTCGAAAGGTACTAAATTATATGGTATAAATGAACTAAGGGAAAAATGGCTAAAAAAAAGGTATTGTCCACGATATTGGTTATTGTGCTGTTATTATTTTTATGTATTTTACTGCCTGTTGAAGCACGTAGAGTGCAGGATGTGCAATCTTCTGTTGCAAATATCATACAGATTACCGAATTCTGGAAGGTGAGCGATGTGACTCAGCAGTTGGAGGAGATTTACGAAAGAGTTGGAGAGGAAAATTCCAATTCTTATATAGTTTCGCAATTAGAGAAATTGGAACAAAAGCCAATTTTAAGCAATGATGATGTAGGTTTTTTAGTATTTGCATTAAAAAATGAAGCAAATTTATTAAATTCAACAAGCAAGAGGTTTATTACTGATGCAATATTGCCTGTAGATACATTTCCAAATGATAAAATGGGAGGGGTTTTAATTCAGCATTTGTTATGGTTCTATAATTATCGTATTTCTTGTTCTGATGAGGGTCTTGGGTATGGGGTATTAGGTTATGAAGTAAAAGAGTTAGAAGAACATTCTGTATTTCATGGCTGTTGTTTAGGGCTTTTAATTGATGCTATTGAAGATAACGGCAGATTTACCGGGGTATATAATGTAGCAGAAGTTACAGGTCAATTTGGAAGAGCTGTATATTGGTCCAGACCGGAAAGTAGAGTTGATGGTACTTTTGTTAGTGATGATGAACTTCCGACCTTGGAGTTAGATAGTTTAAATAAACTTATGAGTAGTCAATCTCAAAGTATGCCGAATAAATTTGCACCTGTTGTTTTGGCTTTTAAGACCTCAATATTACATGAATCTTATGACTGCAATCGCCTAACATCATATCCGGAAATTAGTGTTTCTGGGGGGATATCTCTAAATGATTTGACAGTTGAATCAAAAAAAATATTAGTCAGCGCTTTAGCTATAACCGAATCTAAGCCATGGATGGATGAGGAGTGGGTACAGATCATAGAAGGATTATTGACTGAAACTCCGTGAGGATGTAAAAGTTTTATATAGTTTTGCGCAAAACTATATAATAGATGGAAGAATGTCTATATAAGAGCCGTATTCTTAAAATCCCCTTGCCCAAATTATCTTTTATGTTATAATTCCCTATCCATGCCGAGATAGCTCAGTAGGTAGAGCGCGGGACTGAAAATCCCGGCGTCCCCAGTTCGATTCTGGGTCTCGGCATTTTTTATTTTTAGGGGATTCTCGTAACTCGTATTTTCTATATAGATTAGGCGTAATTGTAGAAACTTTATACAGTTATGTCTTTATCATTTCTTTGGACATTCTTGTATAAACTTGTAGGGTTTTGTATAACTTAGTTTCTTAACGTCACGCTAACGTCACAAGATTTTGCTCTATTCTGGGTACTATTTGGTCACAAAAAAGTAAGGTGGTAGGGGTACCGTAAAAAGGCGGGTAGGGGTATGTGTAGTACATAGTGCTTGGGACCCCTATTGATGTCTGTGTAGATAAAATCATTGCAGGTCGTTAATGTTATCCTGTAATATAAAAGTAGATGATTTTATATCAGATGAAAAATGTGAGAGACGAAAAATGAAAAATCTTTATTTAAATTATACTCAGGATAATTCTTGGTTGATAGAA
>JAVCDA010000063.1 GCA_030765145.1 Candidatus Saelkia tenebricola
TTAATTTTGCCCTCGGCTATCTTCTCTTCTCTCTCTTTTAATGCAATTGCTTCCTTCCTCGACTCTGTCTCCAAACGCTGATTGATTTCTAAAATATACCCTCGGGCCTCCTTATTCGCAAGCTCAATATCTAAAACCTGATTGAAAGACTCTAATGCTTTTTGATAATTCTGATTTTTTAAATTTTTCTTCCCGATTGAAATAAGAGCAGAGATTTCTATACTCCTATCTTGATAAATTTTACCCTCACAACGTGTAAGCATCTCCTGGGCAATTTTATCATCAGGATTAATAACCAAGATATCATCAAAACTACTCCAGGCTTGCTGATAATCTTTTTCGGCATAATATTCATTAGCTTGTTTCCATAAAACTCTTAATTTTTGCTCCTGGTCTATCATGTCAGAACATAAAGCAAAATGCCTGGACGCCTCTATATTTCGAGAATCTTCAAGAAGTATTTTCTGTAACATATTTTTAGATTCTTTGTATTTCCCATTTTGATATAGCCCTATTGCTTTATTTAAATTATCTTGAATTTGCTTTTCTTTCTTTTCTAAATCTATCTGCTCATAAATTTCTACAATGCTATTCTTGGCTTCTCTATTAAGAGAGTCTAGCTCTAAAACCTTATTGAAATAATCTAATGCTTCTAAATACTCTTTTTTTCTATACGCCCTTTCCCCTGCCAATAGGAAAGAGGATATTTCCTTTAATTTGCTATTATATATATTATCCTCACAACGATTTAACATATTGACAGCGATTTGATCATTAGAATCAACAGATACAATATCAGCATACTTTGCCCAAGCTGATTCATATTGTTTTGCAGCATATAATGCATTAGCCTCTTCCCAAAGCAATTTTAATTCCTTTTCTCGCTCTAAATCATATTCGATGGACATTTCTTCAACATCTTCTTTATCCTCTAATTCTTTTACTTTAATCTCTCTGTTAATCTTAACAATACTATTATCTGCCTCCTTATTAGCTGGATCTAATCTCAACACATTATCAAAATATTCCAATGCTTTTTGATACTCTTTATTCCTATATTCCTTTCTCGCAGATACAAGAAGTGTTGACACCTCTCTTTTCCTCAAAATATCAATCTTGTCTTCACAGCGAGCGAGCATATCCATTGCAGATTTATTATCAGGCTGAATACTTAAAATCTGAGCATATTTTGCCCGAGCTGATTCATAATTTCTTTGAGTATATAACTGATTTGCTTTTTCCCAAAGCACCTTCAATTCCTCATCTTGTTTCTGAGGCAAATCGGCTATCTTTTTGAACTGCTGCTTTTCTGTTTTCTCTTCCTTCTTCTCCTTTGCCATACTTTCCTTAACTTCTAATATCTTCCTGTCTGCTTCCTTATTATCGGGAGCGAGATCTAAAACTTCATCAAAGTATTCCAATGCTTTTTGATATTCTTCATTCCTATATGCTTTTTTACCAGAAATAAGCAAAGAAGTTACTTTTTGATTTCTTGTTTCATTAATCTTATCTTCACATTTATTAAATTTATTCATAACATCTTGATTCATTACATCAATGCTCAAAATATCCCCAAATTTTTCTCTGGCTGATTCATAATCTCCCTTAGCATATAGTTGATTTGCTTGTTCCCATAAATCTTCTACCTTCTGACGCTTACTTATCATATCAGAACACAGACTGAGGTATTTCTTGGCTTCAATATTATCCGGGTCCTTTTTAAGCACCTCTTCCAATACCGCTTTTGCTTCTATATGCTTTTTATCTTGATACAAAGCAATAGCATTATTTAAACCAGTTCTGACTTGTATCTCTGTTTCATCCAATTCCATTTTTTTGTTTATCTCAATAATATTGTTATCTGCACCTTTATTAGCAGGGTCAAGCTCCAAAACTTTATCAAAATATTTCAACGCTCTAAGATATTCCCCTCTTCTCAATGCTTTCTTACCCAAAACAAGTAAAGAAGACACCTCTTCCTCTTTTACAATATCAATTTTATCTTCACATCGGGCAAGCATATCCATTGCAGATTTATTATCAGAATCCAAAGCTAAAATATCTGCATATTTTGTCCGCGCCAATTCATAACTTCTCCTGGCGTATAACCTATTTGCCTCCTCCCATAGAGTATTTAAATCTTCTTTTTTTCTCATTGCCTGAGAACATAAAACAATATATTTCTCTGCCACTACATTAGCTGGATCATTTTTTACAATATTTTTTAACATTACTCTGGATTCAATATATTTTTCATCTTTGTATAATTCTATCGCTCTGTTTAAATCAGCTTTAATTTGCTCTTTGGTCTGTTTGAGTTCCAACTGTTTATTGATTTCTACAATATTGTCTTCTGCATCTTTATTCATAGAATCAAGCTCTAAAACATCATCAAAATATCCCAATGCTTTATCGTATTCTTTTTTCCTAAAAGATTTCTCCCCTAATAAAAGCAGTGAAGAAATCTTCTTAGCTTTATCATCACCTATTTTATCTTCACAGCGATCCAACATTTCCATTGCAGATTTATTATCAGGCTGAAGCGTTATGATTTCGGTATATTTAGCCCGAGCTGTTTCATAATCTCCCTGTATATATACCTTATTAGCTTCTTTCCACATAGCCTGCAGCTGTTGATCATGGATCAAATCCACATCTAACGATGCCTCTGTTTCTTTTGTCTGTATGCTTACATCAATCTCCTTAATATAACTCTGAGCTTCTTTATTCTCCGGATCAAACTCTAATGCTTTTTTAAATAACTCTAAAGCCTCAGTATGTTTCCCTTCACGCATCGCTCTTCTGCCTGACAAGAGCACAGAAGACACATCCATACTCTTACCACTATCTATTTTATTTTGACAACGCTGCAACATATTAACAGCCATCTCATCGCTTGGTTTTAACGCTAAAATATTTGTATATTTAGACCGGGCTGTTTCATAATCCTGCGCAGCATAAGCCTTATTAGCCTCTTTCCACAGAATCTCTAATTTTACTGTTTTTAGCTCAACTTCCAGTTCTTCTTTATTCTTTTTAACTTCTAACTTCTCAATTGCTTCTTCTTTGATTTTTTTGGCATCGTTTTCTTCTGAATCTATCTCGAGAATTTCATCAACCTTTAAGATCACCTCTTCATATTCCTTCTTATATAATAAGTCCTCGATATCTTCATAGAGTTCCTTTATTTTTTTCTCATCAAGCTCTTTCTGACCCTCTAAATTTATAATATGCGGCGTTACAAATATAAGTAACTCTGATGATGTATCACTATCGGTATTATAGGAAAAAATCTTGCCTAACAAGGGGATATTACCTAAAAAAGGAATTTTTCTCGTCGTCTTAGTTTTAGTATCACTGATTAAACCTCCGATAACAATAGTCTCTCCATCTTTAACAGTAACCTTAGTAGTAGCGGTTTTACTTTCTATGATGGGTAATTCAAATCCGGTACCTGTAATTGTTACTGTAGCATCTACCGCTCCTACCGTAGGTTCTATACTCATAGTGATATAATTGTCTCTTGCTATAAAAGGAGTGACTTTTAACGTTATTCCTATATCTTTGTATTCATATCCTGAAACAGTTAATTCACCTGTATCACTATTTATTTCATAAGTAGGAAGAGGATATTCGGTTGCAACTCCCATCTCAGCTTCTTGATTATTTAAAGTAGTAACCTGAGGATTGGAAATAACTTTGCTGTTGGTATTTGTTAAAAGTGCCCTTAAAACAGCTTGGAATTCAGAAAAATCAAGAGTTCCAAAAGTATAGGCATCAGTTTCAGAATCAGGGAAACCTGCTACATTTTCAGTTGAATCTGAATTAGTAAGATATTTCCTGTTGTTTGCAGCACTTGAGAAAGGCCAAGTAACAGGCCTACCTGCACCTGATGCCGTTACAGCCATAGTCCAATCAATACCCAAATTTTTTGTTGTTCCTAATGAAGTTTCAATAAATTTTGCTTCGATTAAAACTTGCTTGCCCTTAACATCTGCATTTTTGATAAAACCCTGAATCATACTTAAATTATCTTCAGTATCGGTGATCATTATTGAATTTGAAACTTCATCAACAACAATTTTACCTTCATCACCCAAAAGTGATGTTATATTCTCTAAAATTCCGCTGGCTGCAATATTTTCTACCTGAAAACTTTTAACAAGCGCCGGCTTTGCTCTAACTCTGATAACATTGTCAATTTCTTTCATGGTGTAATTTTGAGAATCCAAAATTTGCTTTAACGCTTCTTTAATCGAAATATTACCCAAACTTGCAGTGACCATTCCTTCGACTTCTTTATCAGCAATAATGTTTAATCCATACTGGTAAGCAAAAAACCTGATGATATCTTTCAGATCAGCGTTTCTAAATTCTATATTGAAGATATTTTCACCCTTCTGCTCTATTTTTATATTCTTTCCTAACTTTTCAGCAACAATCTCTTCATCTGTCACAACATCTGTCTCCACCGCTTCTTCTGCCCAAACAATATCAACGGGGATGAAACTAACTGAAATTAAAAATACAATTATGATACTTGCTATTTTCACTCAGTCACCCCCAATAACTGTTCTATCATTCCTTCGGTCCATTCTTCTGTCGCCTGAAGTTCTTCCGATGCTGTTATTGTTTCTGTCACACCAGATTCTTCTTTTACAACTTCCGGTTTTTGAACTGCTAAAACATGTTTTAATTTTAATTCCATCTCTTTAAGATCCGTCTTTAGAATAATGCTGAGAGGCTTTATTTCCTTAATAGTAAAATTTCCGACAATATCACCTTCGATATAAAATTCGGAATTTATTATTGCAACTTTTTTCTCCCCATAAACTATTGCGGAAAGATTAAGTTTTTGTAAAGGAATATTCTCTTTGGTTTTTTTCTCGGTAGGTTTAATGCCAAGTTCTTTCATTTCTTCTTTCTGTGTCAAAAATGGGTTCCTTAAATAAGAAGCTTTTTCTTGAGAAAAAGCTTCCTTAAAAGAATATAATATTAATAGAATTATTAAAACAAAAAAAATAAAAAAACTTTTTTTCATTCTCTGCCTAATATTTTTTTTAATTTTTGGACATCACCCCAGGCATACTCTCTCCATTTATTTATTGGATTACGTTTCGCCCGAGGGAAACAACCTTTTTTCTCATACCTGAGAAGTGTCTGCTTAGAAATGCCTAACAGCTCCGCAACTTCACGCACAGAGTAAAACTCTTTTTTAGTATTAATTATCATTTGTTAGCATCTAACCCTTTTTAATACTACTTGATGTATTTTGATACATTTTGAGAAATTTGTCAAGAAAAAAATATCAGAACTTATTTAAGAAAGGTTTTTTTCTGTAAATAATTCAAAACATAGTCTGCAATCGCTTCTTTAAAATTCCAAGGTTCTTTAATATAACCAGCCTGCTTTATTTTCCCCATATCCGCCTGAGTAAAATATTGATACTGCTCTTTTAAACCTGCCGGCATATCGATGTACTCTATCTTTACCTCTTTACTTAAAGACTCAAAAACAGCATTAACAAGCTCATTCCAAGAATGCACAGAACCTGTTCCAACATTGTATATACCAAAAGTATTTCTGTTATCAAAAAAGAATAATGTCTCATCAACTACATCCTTGACATAAATAAAATCCCTCAATTGTTCTCCATCTTCATAATCAGGTTTATACGATTTAAATAATCTTACTCTTCCTGTTTTTTTAATTTGCTCATACGCTTTAATGATAAAGCTTCTCATACCTTCTTTATGATATTCATTAGGACCATAAACATTAAAATATTTAAGCCCGACGATTTTATCTAAAAGATTATTTTTTTTAACCCACATATCAAACCACTGCTTACTTTCTCCATATAAATTAAGAGGCTTAAATTGCTCTATCTTAGATTCATCATCACTGAAACCTAAAGAACCATCTCCGTAAGTAGCAGCAGAGGAAGCATAAATAAACCTAATCCCTTGTTTTAAAGAAAATTGCGCAACATCTACAGTATATTGGTAGTTGTTATCCTTTAGATACTCCTCATTTTTTTCCATAGTCGAAGTACAAGCTCCTAAATGTATGATACAATCAATATCTTCTTTATCCCATATTCCCTTAAACAGGTTGTTTCTAAAAACATCATGAGGAATATACTCTGAATATTTTAAGTTTGAAATGTTCTCTCGATTACTGTGTTCTTCTAAGTCAACAATCCATATGTTTTCAATACCCCGACAATTTAGCCCCCAGACAACAGCACTCCCGATGAAACCAGCTCCGCCTGTAACAACAATATTTCTACTCATTTAATGACCTCTTTACTAAATCTGCAATTCTTTTTCCGAACCTGCAGCAGTTATCCTCTACTCTGGAATCAGGCACACCTATACTAACGGGTCCGTAATGATCACCTTGGGAATCTCCCTGAACTATCATACCGTGAATAAGCATAGCATTAATAATATCTAAAATAGTTGTTTCATTTCCTCCTCCGATATTAGCTGCTGAAGAAAATGCTCCACCTATCTTACCATCAAGTTTTCCATGGAACTGAACGCTTAAATCTAAAAGCTCCTTAACTTGATATGCCATACTTCCATAATAAGTCGGGGATCCCATTAAAATAGCATCATAGATAAGCAGCTCTTGTGCTTTAATATCTTCTACTGCTTTTAAATCACAATTCAATCCATTGGATTTAATCGAACCTGCGATAATCTCAGCCATTTTTTTAGTGTTACCACTTTTTGAATAATACCCAACTAACACTTTAGCCATTTTTACATTCTCCTATAAATTTTTCCTTAATCGGATAACGACCGCAAGAAAATTTCTCCCCATGCATCAGGTGTAACTGAAAGCATTTTAATATTTAATTTGGCTGCAGACATTTTTTACTCCTCTATATCAACTTGTTTTAAAACTTCATCATTTGCAAAAATCGAAGCTCCAGCTCGTAAAGCAAGCGCAATGGAATCAGATGGTCTTGCATCTATTTCTATAACTTCTCCCTGTTTTTTTTCAACCATTATCTTGGCATAAAATATTTTATTCTCAAGCTTCTCAACTACAATTCCCTTAAGCTCACCACCCAATTGTCTTATCAGATCATTCATAAGATCATGAGTCAAAGGTCTAGGAGGGCTAAAACCACTAACTTTCATTTTAATAGCACTGGCTTCTATAATACCGATAACTATCGGAAGAAACCTATTTCCATTTTTTTCTTTTAATACAATAACCTGTTCTCCCCTTTTCTCATCAATCCTTATTCTTACCAATTCCATTTCTATTAAATTATCCATTATTTAATTCCAACATTTATTTAGATTCATATGTTTTAATAAAGTACTCTATCGATCTGTCATACGTTTTCTCATCAGACAAAGAGAAATAACACCCCGGAAGCTCTGCTCTGTCTCTGTGATACTTTATACATTCACAGCAAACTCCTTTTTTATCACAGGATGAATAACTACAATTACAATTCTTTAAATTATCCTCTTTCTTACATTCCATAATTCTTCCTGATATAAGTTTTCATTTTACCCTTTCTCTAATAGACCTCTCAACTACCTGGAGGATTATACGATTGGGAAAACCTAAAAGGATGCTGGGGAAACGCTTTAATCGTAAACACTACAAAAAAAGATTTGTTACCATCTAATCTATTATTTACGAATGAAAACTTTGCATCCCAGCAATGAAGATCACGATAAATCGTCAACTCCTGCCGTTCAGAACAAGAATTTTGAAAATCATACCTTTGATAAACTCTGAACTGCCACTTTTCATTAATTCTATATTTGAACTCGGCTGTAGTCTGAGAAGAAGTATCTCTTTCATACCTCTGCCCTATCCCCAATTGCCATCTATCCTGGTTTAAAACCATATCAAGACTTGCTGTATTAAAATACCCTGGATGAAGATCATACTTAGCCTCTGAGGTAAATCCTAACCAATCTAATGGCATATATGCAGACTCCAACGTCGCTTCACCCCATTTGCTACCGCCTGCAATTTTGAAATCATAATCCGCAGAAGCATCAAAACTTAATATATCCCTTTTTTTAACATCATCACCTTCTCCTGTTTTTATCTGCCATAAATTTTCCAATGCAAGCGTAATTTTGTTCTTCTTATCAATTTCATCTATTTCATCAAATTGCATCAGAGTTGTCCTTAGCATCGTTGGTTCAGCAACATATGAATATCTAAGGATAGGTGTAATTGTATGCCTATAAGCATTAGCTTCTGCAAACAAAAATTTTTCTCCTTTAGGTACCCCAACCTTATACAGCTTTGTTGAAGTATCAAAACCGGTATAAAAAGCCCCTCTTATCTTATGCTCATCACCATCTATGTTTTTTGAAAAAAACGTTTGTCGAATTCCAATATAAGGACTAAAATTTAAAAATCCGAAATACCTCTTAGCATGTGAAAACTCATTATAAGTATCAAATCTCCAAACATCATCATCAGAATCAGAATTTGCAGTTTTATTGGTCAAGTTAGAGAAATAAACTTGAGAACTGTAATAGAAGTTTGAATCCTTGATTCTTAAATCACTGATATCCATACCAACTTCGGGAAGTCTTTCAACTTCTGTAAAAAAATGATTCGCCCTCTTGTTGATATTAAGATTCAACGTGGCATACGGCAATCTTCGTATCAGATAAAAATACGTTTGGGGATCAGGATCTTTCTCATATTCTTTTTCGTAAAAATAATCCTTAAGAAAATCTATATCACTCATTTTATTATATTCCGTATAAATAGAAGTAGCACTGTCAGGCTGCCAATGATGCCTAAAATTGACCTTAAATCTGTCATTGTCGGAAAATTCTGAATCCTTTTCATTCATATAGTAGTATTTTATAATACCGTCTCCAAAAGCAGTTTTATATTCATGGTCCACTCCATGCGCAATACCTTTTTTCTCCCTATAATCTAATCTAATACGTCCCTTACTATTATCATTTAAGTAATACCTATAAGAATTCAATAGATACCAACCCCAGTCATCATTGTTACCCGGAATAATCATAAAAGGCATTTTTTTATCTTTAAGAGAATATTTTAAATACGGCAAATACAGAAGTGGTATGTTTCTCACATAAAAAATAACATTTTTAGCAATAATTTTGTCACCTATGTATGCTTTAACAGTCTTAGCCTGCAATTTATAGTGAGGTTCTTCTAGATCACAGGTAGTAATATAGGCTTTCTTTATCAGATATTTTGATTTTTCATATTCTTCAGCTTCTACCCCCTTGCCATACCAAGGTCCATGCTTCTCAAAACTTGGCTCAATAATTTTTCCTTTATTTTCTTCAAAATAATAGCTTATTTCCTCTCCGTAAAATGTTGTTTCATCCCGTACCAATCGAACATTGCCCTGGGCCAAAGCCTGCTGTTCATCAAGCCAAACTGTTATCTTATCTGCATAGAGTGCCATTCCTTCATATAACACTTCGACATTTCCAGTGCCCACCATAACCTTTTCTTCCGGATCATATTCAACCTTATCACCATTCACAGTAATCGGTTCTTTAAGCGCCATTTGTTCAGCACAACAAATTCCGCTGAATACAGTAGTTGTTAAAACGAATATCAAGATCAATCTATACATTTAAACATTAACTCCTTTGACACTACAGTAGAATTCATAATCGCTCCATCTAAAATACCCCAGTTACTCTTTTTTTTAATTCCATCCCAATTCCCAGCATTAAGAAATAACCTCATGCTAAATCTCCATTTGCAATTTGGGCTATGCTTTAAAAAGATCTTTTTTCTAAAGCATATTTTGCTATTAATGCAGAACCTATTATTCCAGCTTTATTCTGAAATTTTGCCTTAACTATTTTAACATTCTTTGCCTGAATGTCCATAGCTCTCACTCGGACAAATTTCCTAAGCGGTTTAAATAAGAACTGCCCTGCAGCTGATACCCCGCCACCTATTACTATTTTTTCAATATTTAAAATGTTCACGACACCAACCAACGCTTGGCCCAACTTTTCTGCCACATCATTCCAAAAATCGATAGCAAACTTATCTCCTGCTTTAGCAGCATCAGTAATATCTTCTAAGCTTATAATTAATTTCTTTTTTTTAACAGCAGATAAAACAGATTCAGGGTGTTTATGTAGAATTCTATACGCATAATTTAAGAGATTTTGATTTCCTATATAGCTCTCCAGACACGCTATCCCCTTACAATTACATTTCGGACCTTTTATACTCAGAGGAATATGTCCTATCTCAGCGGTAACATTACTCGCTCCTCTATAAATTTTGCCTCCTAAAATCAATCCTCCTCCGACACCAGTACCCAATGCAACCATCATCATATTCAAACAACCTCTGCCGCTACCCAAATAATACTCCGCCAGCGTAGCTGCATTAACATCATTATCCAGAAAAACCGGGATTTTAAGTTCTTGCTCCATTAATTTCTTCCAACCAATATTTCTCCAGTTTTTTAAATTTACAAGATAATGAATATGTCCTGTTTCAAAATCCACTGGTCCTGGCAACCCAAAACCTATAGACATCAGCTTATATTTTTTTGATAAATCCGAAACTAAATCCTTAATAAACACAATAGAAACCCGAGGATCCTTTAATTTTCCCAGAGACATGATTTTAAATTCTTTTAAGTTAAACTCAGAATCTACAACACCGAACTTAAAATTAGTTCCTCCAAAATCTATTCCTAAATAATGTTTATTCACTTTAGGTCGCATTTTTATAAATTACTTGATTACACTGTAAGCAATGACTTTATTTCTGCCTTTCCTTTTAGCGTAGTAAAGAGCTAAATCTGCTTTTTCTATCAATTCAATACTATCACGAGCATCATAAGGAAATAAAGAAAGTCCTATACTTACCGTTATCTTCAACGTTTCGTCATAAGCACGAAAAGTATATCTTTCAACAGTTTTCCGAATTCTCTCCGCAACATAGATCCCATCTTTTAATTTCGTTTCAGTCAAAAATACACAAAATTCCTCGCCTCCATATCTACCTACAATATCTATCTCCCTGACACTCTGTTTAATTATCTTTGCAGTCTCTTTTAGTATTACATCTCCAACCAAATGACCGAATGTATCATTACAACTTTTAAATTTATCCAAATCAAGCATTAAAAAACACGCTTCGTCGTTTCTATCTTTAGCCCGGCTTAATTCACCATGATAAACATCGCGAAAATGCCGACGCACAAACACCTGAGTCAGTTCATCAGTAATAGCAAGCTCTTGAACTTTATCATATAATTTGATTTTCCTCAGAGTCAAAGCAAGGAACCCCGCAAAAGTATGTGCTAAGTCAATTTTATCTTCACTTAAATCTTCAAGCATCATAAACCCATTGATTCTCCCTTCTAAAATAAGAGGTATTATATACATCTCTTCCCGAAGTGCTACATAACCAAGTTTTACCAACAATGGTTCTAAACCCTCTGCATTGTAAAAACCAGATTCTTCATCACTTATAATATTATCCCTATCAATGCTAGGCGAAACTTCTATGTTTTCCTTAAAATCAATTATATTTTTATCCGGATAAATTAAAATATTGTGCATTTTATTTTTATCAAAAATCAAAACCCCTAAAGATGCAACATCAAACCCTCCTTTAACGATTTCTGCAATAACCGGAGTCAGCTGTTGCAAATACATAACCTTTGTAAGTTCTTTGCTGATTTCAAAAAATCCTGTAATCTTTGTTACTTCCTTTTGAACTTGTTTGTTAAACTGTTCTATTTCAACCAATTTGACTTCGCTCTTTGAGCAATATTCTTTTGCATTTTCATGTCTCAATTTTATATTTTTAATCTCACTTGAAACTAAATTCTGATTTATATAATCTAAAACAAAAATTCCTACATAAACAAGCATCCATGCAAAAAATATATTTAAGTTCAAATGCTGGAAAAATAACACCAGCAAAAACAATACTCCTGATGACACAATTCTGTATTTAATGTTTTTTACAAACACCAATAATACAACAAGAGTCAATAAAAATAAAATTTCACTCATATATAATTTTGTTTTTTCCTGTTCTCTTACCCTTATAAAGCCTATTATCAGATGCCTCTATCAAATCAGAGGTACTTTTACCATCTTGAGGGAAAAAAGCAACTCCTATTGTAACCGTAACATTCACCACCTGCCTTCGTATCCGAATCTGACTACTTTCAATCGTCTGCCTGATTAACTCAATACGTTGTTCAAACTCATTCTTATCCCGAACGTTAAGCAGAATTAAGAACTCTTCCCCTCCATATCTGCAAGCATATTCCTCTTTCATTAATACAGATCTAATAATCCGGGCAATGCTCTTTAATACCAAATCTCCTGTAATATGTCCAAAATTATCATTACAATTTTTAAAATCATCTATATCTATCATTAAAACAGCAAAGTAATCAGTTTTATTCTGAGCTTGTGCAATTCTTTTATCAAATAAATTCAAAAACTCCCGCCGAAGATAGAACTTGGTCAGACTATCATGAACCGCAAGTTCCTCCATCATTTGAAAAAGAAAAGCATTATCAATCGCAATTGCAGAAAGTGCCGCGATAATATCCAAAAGACGCAAATCATCGGCTGTAAACTCTTCAGTCATGATACTATCCATCCTGATGACTCCTAAAAACTTATTTCTTGAAATTATAGGTACAGAGATAAGCGACCTAAATTCCCTGCCATATGAAAAAACCTCTTCAGAATCAAACCTAAAATCTCTAAGTATATCTGTCAATATTAAAGGCGTTCTCTGCCTGAAAACCCAATGTTCACAAGGGTCACCCTTTTTAGCCCTGACTTTTAACTTTGAAGATGCAAGATATGAATTAGCAAGATTAAACGATTCATTCTTATGGTCGAACAAATATATCAAACACACATCTCCTCTGGCTATTATCTCCATAACTTTCTGTGTTATAACATTCAATAATTCATTTAAATCTAAATTCGCAATTATATCTTCAGAAAATTTCCTTAAATCTGTAAATCTGGAAATTTTCTTCTCTAAAGCCTCATTTATCTTAAGCAATTCTAAATATTGCACATTATTAATATTGGCAGCTTCTTTTATAGACTCAAGTTCCAGATTTAGAGAATCAAGCTGTACTGTATGCTTCGTTTTGTAGCGATAATATCTCACACCTTGTATAACAATCATTAATAAAAAATACATACAAAACGGATAAGGATATTTAACTATTAAAAAAAACAAACTCAGAATAATCATCTCTACAATATAAACCGTTAACCCAATCTCAAAACGTAGTAGAATAAAAAAAGATGCAGAAAAAACTAAAAGTACCAGAAATGGGAAATGAAAATTAATATCCTGGAAAAAAAAGAATATAGTTAAAAAACATATTACTTGGAAAAAAAATATAAGAAAAACAAAAAAATTCCTTTTTGCATTTACATTATTCATGCATGCAATTAAATAATAGCTTTCTCAGTATCTTTATCAAAAAAATGAATTCTGCTCATATCGAATACTACTTCTAAATCTTGTCCCGGCTCAACTTGTTCTTGACCAGCAACCTTAGCTATGAAAGAAGAATCTCCTGAATTCAAATACAAATAGACTTCACTTCCCATAGGTTCTACAACATCAACGTTAACATGAACTATATTCTCTGGAGGAGCTTCTGAAACAAATAACTTATCATATATATCTTCGGGACGAATGCCAAAAACAATTTCCTTCCAAAGATAATCCTTAATATAGGCAACCATATCATCAACTATTCTTACTTTTAAACTTCCGGAATCAAAATAAAATTTACTATCTTTTTTAATAATTTTACCATTTAAAAAATTCATCGGCGGAGTACCAATAAAACCAGCGACAAATTTATTAACAGGTTTATTATAAAGCGTGTGAGGATCTGCAATTTGCTGAATCTGCCCGTCTTTCATAACCACTATTCTTTCACCCAGAGTCATAGCTTCAATCTGATCATGAGTAACATAAATCATAGTGGATTGTAATCTCTTATGTAATTTATTTAACTCAATACGCATCTGGACACGCAACTTAGCATCCAGATTACTTAACGGTTCATCAAATAAAAAAACCAGAGGCTTTCTGACAATCGCACGACCAACAGCAACTCTTTGTTTTTCACCACCCGAAAGCTCCTTAGGCCGTCTTTTCAACAGACGTTTTAGACTAAGTATTTCGGCTGCATCATTAACTCTTTTATTGATCTCATTTTTGGGATACTTTCTTAACTTCAAACCAAAAGCCATATTTTCATATACCGTCATATGAGGATATAGCGCGTAATTTTGAAATACCATTGCTATATTTCTATCTTTGGAAGGAACATCATTAACAAGCTTATCTCCGATATAGATCTCACCAGACGTTACTTCTTCTAAGCCTGCTACCATTCGAAGGGTTGTAGATTTGCCACATCCGGAGGGACCTAAAATAACAGTGAATTCTCCGTGTTCAATCTCTATCGAAAAATTATCAACAGCCAACACTTCCCCGGAGTAAATTTTCTTCACATTAGTTAAACTTACCTGTGGCATATCAAGTATATACTCGATATTGAACTAATAGTCAAGAAGAAATGTTAAATTTTGTTGGATAAATAGATATTAACGAACTAAATTACTAATCTTGACAACCCAAATAAAAGAGCATTGTTAGGCTCAAATACAGGCTATATTTTTCTTCCAATATATTTTGAGCAGCTATATATCCGTTACGTGCAACTAAATCTTTTAAGAAATTCTCAAATTCCTGTGTGTATCTTTTACTGGCAGCAAGACCTTCGATTTGTTCGGTAAATGTTTTAACAACACAGCTATCGTTAACGCATAAAAACCTTTTTTTATTAATCTCAATTTCGACCTTTTTATCACTCCTAGGCCTATCAAGAATTATCTGTTTTCTGTGTTCATATACTTTATCGGTCGGGGTTTTACAATTGGGACAAATTCCGATTTTATTAGCCGTTTCAACGATAACACGTATTCCTGATGTAAAAAGTTTGATTTCTTTCTTCTGAACATCTTTAAGATTTAACTCAATTTTCCCCTCAATGAACTGCTTTCTTTTCATTCCCTCTCCTAATAGTAAGTAAACCACATAATAACTACTTTGTCAAATTTATTAATAAGTTTTAAGAGAGTAAGATATTTAACTCGTGATATTATATGACGTCTCCGAAATACCCTAAATCAGACAAAATATCATAAAAATTATTGGCGGGAGATACAAAATCAATACTATCAAGCACTGCCCTGTTATGAGACTGCCTGTAATCTTGAAGTTGGTCATCCAGCTGTATAATACTTGAGCTTATGGACCCATAATCAACGTCGTCATAAATCTCAGATAAAAGATTTACAAAATCCCGACTATCACCAGGCTGCATCATGGATGTACTCAAAGCAAGGACATACCATAATATATTTTTACCTTCGTTAGGATTAATATCTTTTTCTCGTTGCGTCACTCCGCCAAGCGGACAATACCCTGATTCTAAAACTTCGTCTCCACTAATAAGACCATCATCCATATGAAGACTTAAGAAATATGGGAATAAAACCGAACTGAAAACTAAAAATTTATCATAAAGAGTTAGGTCATCCCCTTGCAATTGCTCAATAACAGATCTTCCTATTTCTTGGTTACTCAATTCACTCCAGTTTTCGGGCAATAAAACATCTAAAAGATTGACATACATCTCGCGTGCCGAATCATGAGCATCAAGAAGCATTTCTTCCTGGCTGCTATAAAGCGTGGTTAACATCTTGCCTAAGCTAATATGGTTCTCTACGTTGGTTGAATTCAAAAGCATAGCCATTCTGTCCACATTAAGAGTCATGGTTGTAGCAGCAACCCATACTTGCTCAAGCACCGTATCGTCAAGCTCAAGGTCTAATAGCGCTCCAAACTCCGGTGCCCCATTAATACCCTGCCCTTCCGCCATTGCTAAACCGAATAACCCAAGCATTCCGTATAAACCTAATTCAGACCTGCCCCCAACATTTTGAAGACAACCAAAAAGTAATCCTGCTAAAATTTCGGGATTTTTAATCCTATCCTTTAAAAAATCAGCATTAAATTCATCGTAATAATCCTGATAAAAAAAACCCATATCATCAAGCAATTCTGAATCAAACACTCCTGATGAAACTACCTGATCTAATAAGGTTTCCCTGTTTCCGTTATCAGCAACAACTTGATTTAAATCACTTCTTTGATTAACTCTATCCTCCTGGGCAGAACTTCTATGAAAACTTAAAATAAATCTTCCACTACCTCCAATTCTTTCTAATTCGTCACTTAAAGACGTACGCCCTCCGTTTAACATAATCTCACCATCTATTATGCTATCCACCTTAAACTCATCCCCTTGAGGCTCGAAAGAGATATAGGCAGTATCAGCATAATACTTATAACCTGATGGCAAATATAAAGCTATATAGTGTGATATACTCTGGATTGAATCAGAAGAAGTAAATTCGAAACATTCGGCATGAACAGGAATATCAGCTCCAGAAATTGTTACAGACTCAGAATTAATTTCATATATATCTATTGCTGCGGAAGAATATATAAACCCCTGAAATGCAATAATAAAAAGTAAATAAATGTACCAGATCTTTGCCTTCATTACATTTAATTATACCATATAAATCATTGTTTTTCAAGCTTTTGAATTCTTTTGAAAAGCTCTTTACTGATATAGTCCGATACATTACCCACCCACAAGAGATAAAAACCCGCGACTACTTTCCCCTGCAAGCTTATAACCTCCAGAATCTCCGTAAAAAAGTATATTATAAAGTTGGAAAAAAATAGTCAATAATTATTTAAATTATGGGGGTAACTACAGATTTTAAACTTTTTTGAACACTAAACAAGCATTATGACCACCGAATCCGAAAGAATTAGAAATTACATAATTAATTTTTGAACCCCTTGATTCATTAGGCACATAATCTAAATCACAATCCGGATCCGGATATTCATAATTTATGGTAGCAGGTATAACTTGATCCCTTATTGCCAGCACGCAAGCTAATGCCTCTACCCCTCCTGATGCACCGAGCAAATGTCCAACCATAGACTTTATAGAACTAACACCTATTTTATAGGCATTATCTTTAAACAATCTCTTTATCGCTGCAGTCTCCATTCTATCATTAAGCTGGGTAGATGTTCCATGAGCATTGATATAATCAACATCCTCCGGATTCACCCCTGAATCTTCTAGCGCTAATTTCATAGCATAATAAGCACCTTCACCATTCGGATCAGGCGCTGTCTGATGATAAGCATCACAACTTGCCCCGTATCCTGCAACTTCAGCGTATATATTGGCATTTCTTTTCTTAGCGTGCTCATAATCCTCAAGAACAATAAGCCCAGCTCCTTCACCTATAATAAAACCATCACGCTCTTTATCAAAAGGACGGCTAGCACGCTGAGGATCATCATTTCTGGTAGATAAAGCTTTCAACGAACAAAAACCTCCTACACCTAAACTCGTAATGCAAGACTCTGTTCCTCCGGCAATCATAACATCACCATATCCCCCCTGAATAATCCTAAATGCATCGCCAATAGAATGGCTACCCGAAGCACAAGCAGTAACAACACAATGATTAGGCCCTTTTAAACCCAAAGCAATTGCAACCTGCCCCGGAGCAATATTAACTATCATAAGAGGAATAAGAAAAGGGCTTATCCTGCGAGGCCCCTTGTCCTGATAAATCGCAAATTGATCTTCTACAAGCTTCAAAGCACCAATTCCGGAACCTATCACAACACCACTTCTATAAGGATCCGCCCCGCCCTTATTTAATCCGGAATCTTCCCATGCTTTAGTAGCTGCATAAACCGCAAATTGCGTGAATCTTTCCATCCTCCTGATTTCTTTAGGATTCAGGTAAACATGAGGATTAAACTCTCCTACTTCTCCCGCTATACGAGAAGCAAAATTTGATACGTCAAATTGGGTAATTAATCTAACACCAGAACGTCCTTTAAGTATCGATGCCCAAAACTCATCAACCTCATTGCCCAAAGGACTTACAATACCTAAGCCTGTTACAACTACACGTCTTTTCATTATAATCCGAATAATGTTATGCCGAGCAATGCCCGGCATACATATTGATCCTTTTTATTGTATGGCTTAATCTTCCTGCGTTTTAGCCTTCTCATCAATATACTTTACCGCATCATTAACCATGCGGATTTTCTCAGCATCTTCATCAGGAATTTCAATTCCGAATTCTTCCTCAAAAGCCATAACCAATTCTACTGTATCAAGAGAATCAGCTCCTAAATCATCCACAAAAGAAGAATTCTCTGTAATTTTATCTTCTTTAACATTCAACTGCTCCGAAATAATTTTTTTTACCTTTTCAGCAACTCCCATATCTATTCCTCCTTTTTTTCAGTAATTATCAAGCTTAAATTGTATACCATATTAATAAAAATTAGTCAATATTTTATCCTCCCACACTTACATAACCATGCCACCGTCAACCGTTATAACCTGACCTGTTATGTAATCTGATAAAGTACTAGCTAAAAAAATGGCTGTATTTGCAACATCGCTCGGATTCCCAAATTTTGCAAGCGGAATTCTTTTTAACATCTCATTCTTTACTTCATCAATCAGAGAATCAGTCATTTTTGTCCTTATAAAACCAGGCGCAATAGCATTCACATTAACATTCCTTGAAGCAAGCTCCTTGGCAACAGATTTAGTAAATGCAATAAGCCCTCCCTTAGAAGCAGCGTAATTCACTTGACCAGCATTACCTATTAACCCAATGATAGAAGCAATGTTTATGATTTTACCCTGACGCTTCTTAATCATGTGCTTAGAAATCACCTTAGTACAGTTAAATGCACCTTTTAAATTGACTCTTAAAACTGAATCCCATTCATCTTCACTCATTCTAATAAGCAAATTGTCTTTTGTTATACCGGCATTATTAATAAGAATATCTATCTGAGGAAATTCTTGCAAAATCGATGCAAAAACTTCCTCGACTTCTCCTGAATTCGAAATATCACATTTAAAACTACTTGATTTCCCACCTATTACCTTAATTTCTTCGGCTACTTCTTTAATCCCTCCTAAATCTAAATCTATACACGCTACTCCTGCTCCATTCCGAGCAAATGTTAGGGCAATTTCCCGCCCTATCCCCCTTGCTGCACCTGTAATTACAGCAACTTTACCCTTCAACATATCCATTTCATACCTCCTCTATAATCAACTCATTATAAAAATTCTCTATATCCTGAGAAGTTTCTATATTGTGTACTATCAAATTAGAATCAATTTTCCTCAACAACCCCTTTAAAGTTTTGCCAGGACCTATCTCAAGAAAACTCGTTACACCTAAATCAACCATTGTCCTTATACAATCCAACCACAAAGTAGAATTGTTAACCTGATTAACCAAATTAGCCTTGATTTCCTGAGGTAAAGAAGAAAAATACGCATTAACATTGCTGAGCACTGTAAACTCAGTCTTATTGACTGTTACATCATTTAAATATACCATGAGTTTCTTAGCCGCTTGAGTCATCAAAGAAGAATGAAATGCCCCAGAAACATTTAATCTCATCACTCTGCGAGCCCCTTCACTACGAGCCAGATTTTCTGCTTTTTCCACACTACCAGCTTCGCCTGAAATAACAATCTGCTCCGGTGAATTAACATTTGCAATCTCTGCCCCAGATTCCTTACAAATCTTTATTACACTTTCTTTTTCCATACCAATAATAGCGGACATAATCCCGGGATTCAGTTTAGTTGCCTCCTCCATATATTCCCCTCTTCTTCTTACCAGCATTAAGGCATCTTCAAAAGATATTGCACCAGCTGCCACTAAAGAAGCATATTCTCCCAGACTTAATCCACCTGTAACTACAGGCTTAAGGATATTTTGATTTTGGGAATTTAATTTTTCAGCAAAAAATTTTTCTAAACATCTAAGAGTTATCATTGAAACTAAAAACACTGCTGGCTGACAATTCTTTGTTTCTGTGAGTTCTTCACGAGGTCCAAAAAAACAAAGTCTCATAATATCAAATTTCAAAATTTCATTTGCCTTATGAAACATTTCCTTGGCAATATCAAAATTCTCATATAAATCATGCCCCATTCCTATAAATTGGGTACCTTGACCCGGAAAAAGATAAGCTAATCTCATATTAAACTCATTATTTTAACTAACTTCGATAACACTTGCACCCCAGGTAAGTCCTCCGCCAAATGCAACTAAAAGCAAATTGTCTCCCTTCTTAACACCTTTAGACGATAAAGACTCGCATAATGCAACTGCACATGAAGCACTGGACATATTACCGTATTTATGTATGTTTACAAAAATCTGTTTTTTCTCCAAATCCAGTTTACGAGCCGTCGCCCAGATTATTCTAGAATTTGCCTGATGAGGAATTAAATATTTAATATCAGTTTTATCAAGACCTGCTTTCCTAAGAGCTTTATAAGCTGATTCTGCCATTAATCTAACCGCAAATTTAAACAGCTCATTACCCTTCATTTTTACGTAATGCATTCCTTGATTAACAGTTTCATGCGTTGCAGGATTCCGCGACCCACCTCCAGGCATATTGAGCAGTTCGGATTTACTGCCATCAGCCCCTAAATAAACACTCTTTATTCCGCCTTTTTTAACAGGGCCTAAAACTACAGCTCCGGCACCATCACCAAATAAAACACATGTATTTCGATCCTGCCAATCAGTTATGGCAGTAAGCTTTTCAGCTCCTATTACCAAAGCGTTTCTATAGCTTCCACTTTCTATTAAACCTTTGGCAACTTTTAAAGCATATATAAAGCCCGAGCAAGCGGCACTAACATCAAAGCAGGCAATATTTCTAGCCTTTAATTTTGCCTGTACAAAACAAGCTGTTGATGGGAAAAACATATCCGGAGTAATAGTCGCCACAATAATAAGATCGATATCAAAAGGCGTAAGTCCTGCTTTTTTCAGTGCCTTTTTCGCAGCCTTTACACCCATATCGCTTACAGCCATTTCAGGAGGTGCAATTCGTCTTTCTTTAATACCAGTACGCGTAGTTATCCATTCATCAGAAGTATCAACTATCTTTTCTAAATCCTTGTTTGTACGCACCTCATCAGGGACATAAAACCCCCATCCTATTACGCCTGTATCCATATCTTCTCCTCTTCTTTAAATTTCATCACAAACTATGCAGCCTTTCTTTAATTTTCTGCTTAACGTCTTTTTCAACCATCTCCTTAGCTACCTTAATAGCATTTTTGATAGCTTTATCAGAAGACGATCCATGGCAAATCACAACATTTCCATCAACTCCTAAAAGAGGAGCACCGCCATATTCTGTATAATCAATATCTTTTTTAATTTTCTTAAACGTAGGCATAAGCATTAAAGCACCGAGTTTAGCTAATAAACCATCTTTAATATGCTTTTTTAATATCTCTCCAGTTGCAATAGCTACAGATTCAGAAACTTTTAAAGCAATATTACCGACAAATCCATCAGCAACTACAACATCATATTTACCCAGAAACAAATCCCTACCTTCAATATTGCCTTTATAATTAAGAGAACATTCTTTTAAAAGCTGATTTACTTCCTTCATAAAATCTGTTCCTTTAGATTCTTCTTCCCCTATATTTAAAAGCCCTACTGTAGGATTGTTTTTTTTAAGAATTAACTCTGTATAAGCACTGCCCATAATACCATACTGATACAGATGCATCGGTTTAGGATCGATATTTGCACCTACATCTATCAAAAGACAGAATCCTTTAGTAGTAGGAAATATTATAGCAATACCAGGTCTTTCAATATCCGGTAGGAGCCTTAAAATCAAACTTGCTGCACATACTACAGCTCCGGTATTACCGGCGCTTATGAAAACATCTGCTTGACCATCTTTTAATAAAGATATCGCCTTATTAATAGAAGAATCCTTTTTCCTCCGTACGCTTATTGCAGGAGATTCATCCATATCTATAAATTCTTCGGCATGCACAACTTTGATTTGAGGATGCTTGTTCAAAGAACTTTTTATTTCATCCTCCCGCCCAACCAATATAACTTCAATCTCAGAGTCTTCCCTAACAGCTAATTCTGCTCCTTTTACACAAACTAAAGGAGCAAAATCACCACCCATAGCATCTAATGCAATTCTGGCTTTCATTCTTCAGTCTTATCTAAAACCTGTCTGCCTTTGTAAGTCCCGCATTTAGGACAAACTCGATGCATGGGCTTAGGACTTTTACAATCCGGACAAACCGTCATAGCATTACTGGAAGCTTTCCAGTGTGTCCTTCTTTTCTTGGTTCTGGTATTTGAATGTCTTCTTTTAGGATTTGCCATTTTAAAATTACCTCCCTATTCAGCTACAAGTTTAACATTGCCACATTTACAATTTTCCATATTCAAGTTCACTTTACACTTAACACAAATTCCTTTGCAATCTTCACTACATAACGGCTTCAGAGGATAATTCAGAATTATTTCCTCTCTCACATCATCCGTTATATCCACTGTTTCTAAATTCTGTATATTATAAGTAAAAATGTGTTTCCCTTCAAACAGAAGATCAAACTTTTCCAAACACCTGCTGCATATCATTTGCAGTTTATACATGAGAATACTGCGAACTACCAGCTCTTTACCTGCTAAGTTTATATCCGCACTTATGTTTATTGGAGTTATAAATTTTACAGGCAATGCAACTTTAGATGCTTCTATTTCTAAATCTAATTCACAAGGATTATATTCCGCCTCTTTATGCACCCCCTTAGAAGAAATATCATTTATCTCTATCTTCACTACATCGCCTCTTTATGACTTTTATATTTCAATAATTTTAATGATTCCTTCGCAATCATAAGCTCTTCATCCGTTGCAATCACTAATATTTTTGTTTTAAATTTCTCTAAAAGAGGTTTGATTATTTTTTCAACCGCACTCCTTAAACGCTTTTGATTCTCTCCTATTCCGCCTGTAAAAACAACTGCATCCGCTCCGCCTAAAACACCAACATAGGAAGAAATATATTTGGCCAATCTGTACACAAAAATTTCACGAGCTAAAGATGCTCTTTTATTCCCCTTAGATATTTCTTTTTCTATTTCTCTCATATCATTACTTATCCCGGAAACACCTAATAATCCACTTCCTCTATTTAACAACTCCTCAACTTCAGTGGGAGAATAACCTTTCTCTATTAAGAAAAAAATTATCGCCGGATCAATATCTCCAGACCTAGTTCCCATAACTAAGCCTTCTAAAGGAGTAAAACCCATACTGGTATCAATAGATTTCCCATTTTTAATAGCTGCAATACTACAACCATTACCTAAGTGACATGTTATAAGCTTAAGTTTATTAAAAGGTTTTTTTAAAATCTTTGCAGCCTCAACAGCAACATAATTATGACTAGTACCGTGAAAACCATATCTTCTTACTTTATATTTTCTATAAAAGTCGTATGGCAAAGCATATGTATAAGCAGCAATAGGAATAGTATGATGAAAAGCTGTATCGAACACAGCAACCTGAGGTACATTTTTAAGCAGTTTTAAACATGCCTCTATAGCAAGGATGGATGGCGGATTATGTAATGGTGCTAAGTGGTTACACTTTTTAATATGCTTTAACACCTGCGTATTTATAATGACCGAATCTTTAAACCTTTCACCACCGTGAACTACCCTGTGCCCTACAGCCATTAAAGAGCTTACCTCTTTAATCTCAGATTTTATTTCAGCAAGTATAACTTCAATTGCATCTAAATGGTCTCTTATAATGATTTTTTTTCTCTTGGATTCTTTTATAAATACAGCAGCCTCTTCTCCTATCTTTTCTACTACCCCCTTATCTTTTAGGAGCAAGCGCCTACCAACTTTAAAAAGGCTATATTTTATTGAAGAACTACCGGAATTTATTGTTAAGAACCACATTATTTAAGCATCCATATTCTGAAGTTGAGCCATAATTGAAAGTACCGCAGAAACTAAAACTATCTCACTTACAGCACACCCGCGAGATAAATCACTAGCCGGCTTCCTTGTGCCCAAAAAAATAGGCCCTAGTGCTTCGGCATCAACTAATCTATCTACAAGTTTATAACAAATATTACCGCTGTTTAAATCCGGAAAAATCAACACATTCGCCCTGCCTGCCACTTCACTATCTGAGCATTTAATATCTGCTACTTCCTTAACTATAGCAGCATCTCCCTGAAGTTCACCATCGATTTTTAAATCAGACCTTTTACTTTTAACAATTTCAAGGGCACTTCTTATTTTATCAATGCTTTCGCCCGATGCACTTCCATGAGTTGCATAACTTAAGAGTGCTACATATGGCTCCGCATCAAATATTTTCCTGAACAAATCACCTGAATCTATTGCTATCTCCGCCAGTTGTTCTGAGGAGGGAGAAACTATTATACCGGAATCTGCAAACATAAATTTGCCTTGATGCCCAAATTTTTCATTTTTTGTGTCCATAATAAAACAGCTTGATACAATAGTCTTCCCCTCATTAGGCCCTATACAATGAATAACAGCCTTAGCTACGTCTTTAGTAGTATTCTCAGCACCTGCTATTAAAGCATCTGCGAGGCCAACTCTTACCATTAAAGCTGCAATGAAAACAGGATTACTAATTAGCAATTTCTTGGATGCATCGACACCCAAACTTTTATTTTTTCTAATCTGAATATAGGTATCGACATATTTATTTATTACTTCATCATGAGAGGGGTCAATAACTTCAATCCCTAAAGATTGCAACCTTTGATCTTGTTTATGAAAAATAATCGGTTCGGCTATTTTTAACCTTTTGACTTCAATAGCCGCCTCTTGGATTCTCTTATCATTCCCTTCCGGAAACACTATCTTCGCCGGTTTAATAGCCGCCCGAGCAATTAACTCTTGCATTTACGCTTCTCCTTAAATTTTAATTTCAAAACTTTCTCGACATATGGAGGAATAAAATGTGAAATATCTGCCCCTAATAAACTCACTTCCTTTATAAGTCGGGAAGAAATATAAGAATATTTTTCATTCGGCATCATGAATATCGTTTCTATTCTCGGAGCTAACCGTCTGTTAGTAAGTGCCATTTGGAATTCATATTCAAAATCAGAAATCATTCTTAAACCTCTTAAAATAATCCTAATATTCTTTTTATCCGCAAAATCTACGACTAAACCATTAAACGATTCCACCTTAATACCTTTACAATCCCGGGTCACTTCTTCTACTATTTCCACTCTTTCTTTAAGATTAAAAAGCGCGTCTTTTCCCGTAACATCAGCTACTGCTATAATAATCTCATCAAACAAACAAAGCCCCCTTTTTATAATATCAAGATGTCCGTATGTAAGGGGATCGAATGTTCCGGGATATATAGCTCTTTTTTTCATTTATTCTTTAACACTGCCTTTTAAAAACAGATATGACAGTTTCTCCGTACTTTTTCTGCCTTACTAAAGCAAGAACCCCTATTTTATCGGGAAAAATTTCCTTTTTATGATGTTCTGCTATAAACAACGAATTTTCACTTACTATATCATAAACAGATATCTCAAGCAATATAGATTTTATTGCCTTTTCTTTATACGGAGGATCAATAAAAAATATATCAAACACATTTCCCTTTAATAACCTTATTGCCATAAACACTTCTAAAGGAACAACTTGCGTTTCAACATTCTTTAATTTCGACAAATTAGTTTTTATAGTTCTTACACATTCTGGATCAAATTCAACAAATGTTGCCTTTTTTGCTCCTCTAGATAAAGCCTCGATACCTAAAGCACCCGTTCCGGCATATAGGTCAATAACGTTTTTATTCTTTATGACAGGTGAAAGAAAATCAAAAATAGCACGTCTTACAACAGATGAAGTAGGGGTTATTTTTATATTCTTAGGTGTATAAATCCTTACCCCCTTAAATTTTCCAGATATTATCTGCATCTAAATAGTATTTTCTTTTTTACACTTCTAGAGTAACCAAAAAAGAAATGGAAGAGTAATAATTAAAAAAAGATGTGTATATATAATCCCTTGGGATACAAATTCCGTATTAGCATTTTTATAATGTGCAATTAAAGATAACGTAGTAGCAGAGGGCATTGATGCTTCCAACAAAACCAAAAAAGATATAAAAACGGGCAATTTAACCATCTTTAATAACAACAATACAATGAGTGGTAAAAAAATCAGCTTGGAAAATACTAAAAACAGCAATTCTTTAACATAGCAAAGCCGAAACAATTTGGATTGAGCCAGTATCATCCCTAACAAGATCATACTCAATGGAATTGTAGTCTCACCTAATCTATGTATTGGTTGCATTACAATAGCTGGCATTTTACCACCCAAACCTAAAAGAGCAGCTAAAACACCTGCGATTGAAACTAAAAACGGAGCTGATAAAAAATCTCTTATTTTAAAACTGGAATCCTTCTTCATATAATAGAATCCAAATGAAAGCATGATCAAATTAAACCCGATCAGATAAGAAAAAATGTAAAGATAAGCAAGTTCTTTATCCGCTGATACAAACATATTGGCAACCAATGCTAAAGGGAGATATCCTGAATTCTGAAAAGCATTAAGCAGCACAAACTCTCTCTTTAATTCTTTATTCTTAAGGAAAAACTTAACAACTGTAATCCCTATCAAAAAACCAAATGCAAATATAACAAAAGAAAGAAGCAGAAAAAAAGAACAATCCCCGAGAGTATCTACTCTTAAATGCGTGAGAAAAGAATAGAAAATCAAAGCCGGTAAACAAAGATATAGAATAAACTTTGTCAAATCATCTACTGTTTCTTTTTTAAAAAAGTTTAATTTTCTGAGTAAATACCCGATAAAAACAAGCAATGCAGTCTCAAGCAGTGCTTTTAAAAGTCCCATATTTACGCTTAAATCAGTCATGTTCTTCCTTTATACTTCGCATAACACCTAATATGCTTCGCTACCCTAAAAAGGATGCTTCACTACCCTAAAAAGGATGCTTCGCTACCCTAAAGGATGCTTCGCTACCCTAAAAAGGATGCTTCGCTACCCTAGAGGGTGCTTCGCTATGCCGAGAGGGGGACTTGAACCCCCATGAGATTTCTCCCACATGGTCCTGAACCATGCGCGTCTGCCTATTCCGCCATCTCGGCATAATTATTAAACAGCTTATATTATATTAGAAGCATGCAAGAGTCAATGTAAGATAGAATAGTGATAACTATTCTACTTCAGAAGCAGATTGAATTATCGAAATTCTGAAATCAGTTTCCACCAGCGGAACTATAGCAGGATTTCTTTTTAATTCTAATTCTTCCATATTAAGTAAATACTTAGCCTTTTGCAGAATACCGTAAAATTTGATCATATCTTGATACTTTCCCTGACAATAAATCCTGAACTGCCTGCGATAAAAACCCCCATCATCAATCGCTTCAAGCGGTATAATATCAACTCTTATTTCCTTTAATCTGTATTCCGAAGAAAACTGGTCAGAAAACCCCTGTAGAAGCTTAACAAACTCAGTTGTATCAACACTATGGGGAATAGCATCTGAAAACTTCAAAGTTTTAGATTCTATCTCGAGCTGCTCTTTTTTAAAACTATTTACTTCTTGCATCATCATTTTCTTTCTTTTCATTTCACCATTAGCAATATTGATTTTCTGGTCCAACTCACGCATCTGATTTTTCCCTCCCTTAAACAAATTACCGAAAAAAACCAATCCGAATATTAGACCTACAACCACAAGAACGATTATCGTTATAAAACTTTGGTTAGATTTTAAAAAACTTTTTTTCATAATTTTCTTTTCTCTTGTACATTTTCTTCTACATATCCTGCTATTGTATAAGGAAATTCTTTAACCTCTCCAATTCTGACTTTTCCGGAACGCTTAATTTCAAACTTCACATCTTTAAATAATTTTGACTCCTCCAATCCCAACCGCACCTTTCTTAGGGTCAGTTGAGCATCCGGAAATGTACCTACATAATTCCCATCAATTTGAAACACCATTTCCTCATCTTCTGTGAAACTAATCCAAATACTCTCAACAAGCATCTGAAGATCTATCAAATTGCCAACTTCTATAAATAACCTTTCCCAATTTATATAGGGTTTTTGAAAATCAGAAAAACTTTCTTTAAGATCAAAAAATTCTTCTCTTTTTTTCAAAACGTTATCATACTTTTGTTCTAAATCAGCAGGGTGTTTTTGCATTTCAACTTGTATTTGATTAAATGCTTCCTCCTTCGCAAAAATCTTTTTATCATACCCAATATAGTAATAATAGGCTACCCCATAAGCAATCAAAAATACTGCACATATTTCGGCATAAATCGCTTTAGAAATCTTTTTCTTCTCTGATTTAGGCACAAGATTAAGCTTG
The DNA here is from genome assembly GCA_030765145.1 of Candidatus Saelkia tenebricola. Taxonomy (GTDB): domain Bacteria; phylum Omnitrophota; class Gorgyraeia; order Kaelpiales; family Kaelpiaceae; genus Saelkia; species Saelkia tenebricola. The sequence continues at coordinate 28,470 of JAVCDA010000063.1, forward strand.
CTTTTAAGATCAAAACTTAATGCGGATCCAATACAAGCAGTATATAAATGATAAATATTTTCTGGTTCTTTTATATTAGAAGATAAGGTAATTTTTTTAGAAACTGGTAATATATTAACATTAAGCTTAATCCTGTCTTTAAATACCTGTTGTAATCCCTTGATATTTAAAGCTGTTCCAGTAAGAATCACATCAGAGATCTTATCGCCATCTCCATATTTTTCTTGATAAAAAAGTATTGAACGTTGCAACTCGGCTTTAAATTTATCCAGGAATTTAAAAACAGAATTCTTATATTTCTGAACTTGATCCACATCAGGATATGATTCAAACTCAAATCCATATTTATTAAGAAAATCTTCTGTTTCTTTAACCGAAATAAATAACTCCTGAGATATCAAATTTTTCAGACTCTCCATTGTTACATATATATTTCTGACAAACTTTAGTTGACCTGATTTAACTATAACAATAGATGTAAGATCTTGCCCCACATCAACTAAAGCAGCATCGCTAAGATCCGGATAAAGTTTTATGAGAAGACTAAATAATGAAAAAGATTTTACCGTAAACATATTCGGCCTTATTCCAGTAGATATAAAGTTATTAAAATAGTCCGCCAACTTTGCTCTATCAGTAAGAACTGTCAAAACATCCTGAGTTTTATCTGTTTTTACAGCTTTTTCACTAAGTTTTAAATATGCTATCTGAGTTTCAACATCTTCTGCCATGGTAACTGTCTTTTTCACTTCCCTTTCTAAAAACTGGATCATATCTTTGCCTTTAATCAACGGAACAGTCAGCAAAATGGTATTAGCATCTTTGGGAGGAATTATAAAAGAGATAGATGCTGAAGCATAATTCCTACCCTTAAATTCTTCTTTAAGCTTGGAAATCAGAATCTCCCAATCAACTATGCGTTCATTCGTACGTTCCCCTCCAGGAAGAGTAAGCATTGGTATCGGGATTTCCCTAAGAGAATTGATTTTAAAATCACTTGTTCCAGCTGAGTCTAACTCTGCTATTCTTAAGTTTTCTAACCCTAATTCTATTCCAACAAGTTTTTTTACAGCCATAAGTTGTACAATTTTACCAAATAATTATAATATTTCAATCTCATAACCCGTTACTCACATCACAGCCCATCCGGCTTAATATCATCAGCTGCTCCCGAATCATCATCTTTATCAGGCCCATAGGAATAAAAATAATAAACAGTTTCACTCCCTGCTGTCATAGAATCCAAAGCATATTCCGTCTCCCACTCATCATATTTAAATGCATAATCATGTAAATCAAAATAATCCCTTGGGTGTCCCGGATTCTCGTAATGACGCAGGATTTCATCTGCAGAAAGAGCAATATTATAGATACAAACTTCGTCGATGTACCCATTAAAGTAATTCCCAGATACATCCCATATTCCACCTCCTCCGATATCAAATGCATACGAAGAATTCGTATGGGAATTTCTACTAACAGAATCTACTTGTCTAGCATCAACGTATAATATAAGATCGCTTCCATCCCAAACTACCGTAAAATAATACCATATATTTAAAGTGGAGAAGCTATAGCTAACAGAATTTTGTGGTGTCCAGCAACTAACCGTTGAGCTATTTATAAAACCAAATCCCACAGCATTGTTCTGTCCAAAAAAACCTATTCTATTTCCTGAGCTTTTCGGGTAAACCCAACCTCCCATTGAAAAAGCACTAACATCATTTAATAAATTTTCACCTGTTCCGACATAATCAGCAGCTCCATCAAAACTACCACAACACCCTATTTTTCCGCCACTGATTGTAGTAACACCATTATATGCTCTCCCATGATTACCCGCGCCGGAATAATCTACTACCTCATCTGCCGCTCCAGTCCAAGAAGATTCATCCATATGCATATTCAAAACTTCCCACTCAAACAAATCGCCTATTGTAGATGGGGCAGAACCAGTAGCACTTATATAATCATAAAGCGCAATTTGAATAATATTAAGTTCATCCTGAGTTGCTCGAATTTGATCATCCTGAATGCTTTTGGCATTAGCTCTAATTGTAGTATCATCTCCACCGCTTGCTCTATCAGCCCCGAAACTAATTACTTCACAATAATTATTCCCATATGTATAATTATATACATAATCACTCTGCCAAGCATCCGACATATATCCATTATCATTAAATTTATCCTGAATATAAGGCCCATCCCATTTGCTTAACCTCCATGTTTTTAATGCGTTAGACCCATCGAACCTGTTTCTATTCGGAGGAACTCTTTCTAAATCCAAGAAAATGTTACTCGTAGAACCACTATCTTTAGGAAATTGGCCTATATCTTTATAAAATGCCAACAGCGATTCTTTAATTCTTTCTAATTCTTTTTCTGTAGCTCTATTAAGATCTGCATTAGTCGTTTTGTAAAAAACCGTTACAAATGTACCGCCAATCAAGCTGGAAATAACAATAGCTACAATAAGCTCCATTAATGTAATGCCTGAGGTATTAATTTTTAATTTCAGTTTTGAGAAAATAAATTTCATAATTCTAAACCTTAACTTTCCTTATGGCACTCCAATCGGAAGAATATCATCGTCGGCACATGTATCATTCGCCCCATCAGGTCCATAGGAATAAAATGTGGCTTTGGTACTATCGTAATGATACTCCTCCCCATCAGCCCTGACTGTTCCCGGTGTGCTCCGCTTACCCCAAGGATCATAGATACAATTATTATCCGATAAATTAAAACCAGTAGTTGTAGAAGTTACACTGGTTGTCAAAGATTTGCCTTCTCTTGTAAAATTTTCAGCAGCTTTATTAACTTTTTTCAAAGCATCCTGAGTCTGTTTTTTATATTTTTTATATATCTCCATACAGGTAACATTGTAAGTAATATCATCTGTAGCTCCTGAATCATTTGTTCTGTTGGGTCCATAAGAAACAATTGTCACTGTTTTAGAATCTGTTTTAGTATAAACGAGCGCTTTCCTCCAAGCATCATAAGCATAATCATTCGCATACGCTGATTCCCGAATATAATTAGGTTCAAGATCCGTTAAATTAGCAGCTGGTAAGTCAAACTTGCAATCGTAATAAAGCAAAAGAGCTTCATTTAAAGCTTGCATCTTATTTTCTGTAGCAGAAACTTGTGCCCTTTTCATTGTAGTCGCTGCCAAAGGAGTAAGCGCCCCTGCCAATAATCCCAAGATGGTTATGACAGCAACAAGCTCTATCAATGTGAGTGCCTGCTTAGATGTCTTCATGGTGTCATATCAATTCCTCCGGAATACACTTCGTCACCACTTCCCGGAGTACCATCCGGACCGTAACTGTAGAATGTAGAAAGAGCCGCGTCATAACGATAAGGATTACCCCAGGGGTCATAAATATTAGCAGCATCTAAGTGGGCAGCAAGGTTTACAGAGCTATCTCCAGAACCTATAGTATTCCCTGCTCTTATGTGCTTCTCTACAGCTTCATTTACTTTTCCTAATCTTTCCTCTGTCGTCTGCCTCCATTTATTCCATATATCTTTCGCCTGAACAATGTATATAATATCATCCCCTCCGCCATCTGCTCTATCAGGACCATAAGAACGTACTTTATTAGTCGCACCTCCTACATTGTAAGTATACACAAAAGGGACACGCCAGGCATCACAGGCATAATCATCAGCATAATCTGATTCGCTTACATAACCAGCTGTTTCTAAAGCAGTTAACCCCGCAGGGTCTATTGGAAATATTGCATAATTCTCATAATAACTCAATAACGCTGTATTAAGAATTTCTAATTTCCTTTTAGTTTCTTTAATCTTTGTTGTCCTTAAAGCAACTGTAGATAGAGGTGCTAGAATTCCGGCAAAAATACCCACAATAATAATAATCACCATTATCTCTAACAGAGTAAATCCTTTTTCTTTCCTATACATAATAAACCTCCTTCTTTTAATCTTGGGTAATATCATCTCCACCACCTGATGCTTTATTCGGCCCATAGCTATAAAATTCATCATCGATTGAATCCCAAACATATTCTGTCTGCCATTCATCATACTTGTATGCCCAGTCAGTTAAATAACTCCCCCGCAAATATTCTTGAAAAACATCACTATCAGGTAAAGCGCGAGACCAAACGCGAACCTCATCAATTGTACCAGTAAATTGATATGAATTGGCAGATTGCCCTTTGCCAATAAATTGGCGACTAGCATAATCCGTTGCAGGGATGTATGGAGTAACTAGAGTTCCAGAGACACTATTATCTACATCGCCATTTAAATATATTGTCATCGATCCAAAATCATCACCATCATACACACCAGCAACATGATACCAGTTATTCGCTACCAATGTTGTTGTTCCGAGAATGCTCTTTTGCCCGCTTGCCCCCATGGATAGATGTAATTTCCCATTATTTCTTACATTAAAATGTGGTAAATAATGTCCCATGAACATATTATATGCTTTGGGAAACGATGTTGGTTTAATCCACGCTTCATAAGTAAACCCCGTACCAATATCAAAATCAGCATGGTCATTTATTTGTATATATTCATTGCTGCCGTCAAAATTTAAAGCTTTACCTAATTTCCCGCTATTAATCCAATCACTACTTTCCATGCTTTCCAAGGTACCATTATGCCCTCCTGAGCTGCTGTCATCTGCAGTATTACCGCTTCCATCATCCAACTTCCACCAACCAACTAAGCCTGCTGTATCAGCTCCGTAAGTCCGAAACAAATCATCAATATCAAATCCGGCAGGAGGCCAGGATTCACCTGCATTATCATATCTTGTTTCTAATTCTTCTTTTTTAGCATTTATGTAAGCAAGCTCATTTTTTGTCTTCCTTATTTTTTCCTCAACTATATCATTGGCATAGACAGTTATTATGATATCATCCCCCCCACCGCTAATTCTATTCAATCCATAACTTGTAAGAGTGCAAGTTGTAGCACCTGCGGTATAGTCATAAACATAATTCGTTCTCCAAGCATCGTAAGTATAATCATCAACATCAAATAAATCAGGGGTAGAAACATCAGAATCAAATCCACCCTCAAAATAAGTCCCCTCCCACACACTCTGCCGGTATGACTTTAAGGAAGCTGAGCCCTCAAACCGGCTGGTAGCCGGTTGTGACTGTAAATCAGCAAAATCTGTCGCAATAACATTAGTATCTTGTGGAAACTGATCACAATCTTTATAAAAGCCCACAAGCCCCTTTCGAATCTTCTCCATTTCTATCTCTGTTTTCTCAACAGTTTGGGATTTTAAAATAACATCGCTTAAAACCAAAACACTCCACACAGATAGAGACACAACAGCAACTAAAATTACAACAGATACGAAAGTAACTCCATTTTTTGAAAACCCATTCGCATCAATCTTCAATATAAAATTATCGATTAACAATTAACATAACGGTTAAAATATGAATTTCGCAACGAATATAACTTCATTTTTAGTGGGATTTTACAGCACCGACCATACTAAACAAAGGGACAAAAATTGAAAATGCTATAAAACCTACCCCCAGCCCCATTACGACCAGCATTAACGGTTCCAGCACAGTAAAAACTTTATTGATTGTCTTAGGAACCTCAGTATCATAATATTCAGATACCTTACCTACGGTTTCCTCCAAAGTTCCTGATGTTTCCCCCACAGCTACCATGCGAGTAATCAAAGCTGGGAATTCTGATGTTTCCCGAAATGCATCAGAAAGATTCTCGCCTATATTTACCTTGTCGCGTATTGCAGCAATATCCTTTTCTACCACTTTGTTGCCAACAACATCAACACATAAATCCAATGCTCTCATAACATCAATACCTGATCTCAATGACATAGAAAAAGTATGGGCAAATCTTGAAATACAAACTTTTTTCATCAAAATTCCAAAAATCGGAAGATGCAATTGTAATTTATCATATAACAAATGCCCCTGTTTGGTCTTAATAAAAGTCTTAAGCCCCGCTACTAAAAGTCCCGTGCCAATTAAAATAAGCTTCCACCTCAATTTTATAAATTCGCTAAGCCAGATTAAAAACTCTGTTGACAGAGGTATCTCAATACCCATGCCTCTAAATATTCCAATAAATTTTGGGAAAACAAAAGTAACCAATAGAATAATAGCTCCCCCAATTGCTATAAAAAGGATCAACGGATACATCATAGCTTGTTTAACCTGGGCTTTTAATGATTCCTGCCACTCCAAATATCCGGAAAGATATTTTAAAACCCCTGCCAAATTACCAGTTGTCTCCCCACTTCTTACCGAACCTACATATAACTGATCAAAGATCTTGGGATATTTTTTTAAGGATTCCTCAAAAGAAAACCCCTTTTCTATCATACTGTAAATATCATAAACTATAACTCCTACATTTGGATCTTCCGGGCTGTTAGAAAGGTCGTAAAGAGCGCTCATCAATGGAACACCGCTATCGAGATATGTTGCGAGCTGATAAGTGAAAGTGGTTAAAGAAGTAACTTTAATGGTGGTGACTTTTCTAGGACTGAATATCTGTATATCTTTTTTAACAACTTCATGGACTGAAACCAGAGTTTGACCGCTTTCAGTAACAATACGCTCTACTTCTTTTTCAGTATCGGCTGTGACTTTGCCTTTAATATACTTTCCATTACTATCTACAGCTTTATAAGCATATTTAGGCATAATGTATATTTAATATTGCAATATGCTACTATGAATTTGGGCCTTCCGCTACATAAATATCAATACTAGCACCACTACCACGAACATTACCTGCCCCAGTAGCACCATCATCGAGTAAGTTATCAACCTCTGCCTGAATATCACTGGGCAAAGCATCTGCACCTTGATCTATTGAAACATACAATTCATTTCCAGCCGTTCCATCATAATTAAAAGCAGCATAGGTCCCGTAGTTATAGTCATACTCACCATTCCAAGGAGTTTCATCAGGCCAGGCATCAATATAATCAGGAGCAAGACCAGGGTCAACTCCTTGAGCTACTTCAACAGGAAAAGCCGCGTTATCACCATAATAAGACATAAGCGCCTTTCTGATCATATTGACATCCGCTGTTGATTTAGTAACTCGTCCGGCTTGGATAACATCATTTATTTTAACTACCGCAGTAGCTGCAAGTATACCCATAATAACTATGACCATAACCAACTCAATTAATGTAAAACCCTTTTTCATATAAATATTTTTCATCTTCATCTCTCGTACAATTTTTTGTAATAATATAGCACTATCCCCACATTACCTCCCATACTATCAAGCCTTTCAAATTTTGTACATCCTACAATAGCATAAGGAGGACTCGTGTTGAATCTTTTGTAAGCATAGCGATAGGTAGCATTATTTTTGGGATCTGCTATTGTCTGAGTAATATGGTTATCATCTGTAAGTTCGGAAAGAAAACCTGATGCATTGCTATACTCCCAACCAACACGGGGGTACGCCCCGCTATTCTCCATATGGTAAATCTGCAACGCACTGGCAAGACTGTCAATATCAGCAATTCTTCTGGCATCTCTTCCTTTTTCAATTGTCGCTACAATCCTGGGGGTAATCATTCCTGCTAATAACCCCATGATTACAATAACCGCCACAAGCTCTGTTAATGTAAATGCTTTTTTCATTTTTCTAATCTCCATCGTTATAAACGACAACATAAATATCATCATCTCCATTGGAAGCAGTTATCAAATGAGGATTTGTCATATCATTACCTTCATCCGGACCATATGATAACAAATAAGAAATCGGCTTACCGGATGTGCCATCATTATCTGCATATCTGTAAGCAATTCCCCAAGGGTCAGTAAGAACAGATTTGTCTATATACGGCCCGTCCCAACCACCGGCACTATCATCTGTTAAAAGTGCATTAAGAATAGCTGTTGTGATATTTGCTTCACCAAAGACAGCTGATTTAGGCGGAAGTTCTCCGGTATCATCTTTATACGCCAGCATAGCCCCTTTTATATGGTTAAGCTCTGCTTGAGCCTTGGAATCTTTTGCTTGAGTAAGCACCCTATTAACTTGAGGAAGCAGGATTCCTCCTAAGGCAATAATCACACTCATCACAACTATCAGTTCCATTAACGTAAAAGCATTCTTTTTCATTTTATCCACCTTTTTGAATTATTATACAATAACTTCTTGGGTTACCCTAAACATTTCTTCAACTGTGGTTGTTCCTTTAAGAACCTTCAACAAACAATCATCCCTTAAACTATGCATTCCTTCCTCTTGTGCAACCCTATCTATATCGGATGCAGGAGCATGAGAAATTATCAACTCTTGAATTTTAGGAGTAACTTTCAGCATAGAATATATTCCTATTCTACCCTTATAACCTGTACCTTTACATAAAGAACACCCTTTGCCTTTATAAAACACCACATCTTTCTTCCCAGTTAAATCCAGTTCCTCAATTATAGTCTGAACAGGTTTATACGATTCCTTGCATTTTTCACAAATCACCCTAATCAAACGCTGGGCAATGACACCGATAATCGAACTTGATGCTAAAAACGGTTCTATCCCCATATCAATAAAACGCGGGAAAGCACTTGCTGCGTCATTAGTATGAAGGGTTGAAAACACTAAATGACCTGTTAATGCAGAATGAACAGCTATCTCAGCTGTTTCTAAATCCCTGATTTCACCAACCATTATTATGTCAGGGTCCTGTCTCAATATAGCACGCAAACCCGCTGCATACGTAAGACCTATCTGAGGATTAACTTGTGTCTGCCTAATTAAAGACAGCTGGTATTCTATAGGATCTTCCATTGTCATAATATTTCTATCCTCGGTATTGACCCTGTTAAGAGCAGAATACAAGGTTGTAGTTTTACCACTACCTGTAGGTCCGGTAACCATAATCATACCATACGGCCTGGCAAGAAAATCTGTAAATAGATTAAAATCTTCTTTTGAAAAACCCAAACTTTCTATTCCTATCATAATGCTGGATTTATCCAATATTCTCATAACAATGTTTTCCCCAAACATTGTGGGCTGCAATGAGACACGCAAATCTATGGATTTATTACCTACTTCCATTTTTATTCTTCCATCTTGGGGCAATCTTCTTTCGGCTATATCCAAATCAGACATAATTTTCATACGCGAGGTAATAGGTGCTTGTAAGAATTTAGGTAAAGAGACAACACGATGCAAAACTCCATCAATTCTGTATCTAACTCTAACCATTTTGTCTTCCGGCTCAATATGAATATCACTCGCCCTGTCTCTTACGGCCTGGACCATTATCAGATTGGCAAGTTTTACAATCGGAGCTTCTTCACCTGCTTCCTTAGCACTTAAAAGCTTTTTCTCATCAACGGATTTTACAATTTCATAAATAGTATCTGCGGTGCCATATGTCTGATCAAGCGTTCTGACTATTTCCATATCAGATGCCAGAACAGGTTCAATCATAAGCCCCGTCTCTCTTTGAAGCTGATCAATAGCATGAATATCCGTAGGATCAGCCATAGCTATGGTTAAAGTATTAGATTCTTTAAATAGAGGTAGGATTTTTAATTTCCTAACAACAGCCTCGGGTATAAGAGCTGCTATTTCCGGTTCTATTATTATGCTGGCAAGATCAACAGTTTGAACCCCCATCTCAATACCTAAAAGTAAAGGCATATGTTCTTTAGAAAGAAACCCGCTTGCAATTAAAACATCCTTTAACTCTTTTTCTGTTTCTTCAGACTCTTTTTTAGCAGAATCTAACTGTTCTTCTGTTAAAAGCCCCCGATCTATAAGAACCTCTTCCAGTGTTTTTGATTTAATAAAAGAAGGCCCCTCTTTGCCATCACTTTCTTCTAAATGTTCATACTTCTCAAGTTTATCTGCTTGAGTTAAATCAGCTGTAAATTCATCTGCAACATCAGAACTTAAATCCTGCTTGTCTTCCTTTGAACCTTCCTCAGGAATTAAATCTTTCTCTTTCTCGCTATCGTCTTCTTTAATGTTATCAGGGCTTTTAGGATCTGAATTCGGCTTGTCTTCTTTTGAACTTTCTTTAGAAACTAAATCTTGATTTTGCTCGCTATCATCTTCTTTCTTTTGCTCATTCTTTGCTTCTTTAAAATCCAAATCTTGCTCTTTATTATTTTCCATGTTCACACTCCAATTTTATTATAAATCTACATTCTCATTTTACATATTTACGATATAATTTTCAACTCTGATTTTCAATATAATACTTAATCTGGTAATATAAATAAGGATCATTCAACAACACCTTATTGAAATAAAAATCTGCCTGTTCTTCATCATGCAACCTATGATAAGCAAGCCCTTTAAAAGCATACACCTGCAAATAATTCCCCGCTATATTTTCTACATCACTATAGCTCTTTAAAGCATTGTATAAATCTTCATCAGATCCTTTCTCCAAATATATATTACCCATAAGATAATGGCTTAACGGATTAAAATAATTGAACCTGATAGCTTTGTGATAGAAAGGCACTGCTTCATTTAATCTTCCAACCTGAGAATCATACACAGCTTTCCTAAGATAAAAATCTGAAGCAAATATCCGTAGTGAAAAATACATGATCACTATATTCAAAACAACACAGATACCCAACATTGTTTGATAAGCTAAATTGTTGAAGTATAGAGTCTTTCTTTTCTTGATTCGTGTTACATCCTTAACTTCACAAAGAGCGAGTCCAAACATCAAAGCATATAAAAAATAGGCTGCAAAAGAATGCAAGCTTTGCGAAATAATATTCTGAAAAAGCATCCCCCCCATAATGGCAAAATAATAAAAACAAAGCCTGCTACCGTTATATTTCAAGAGATAATAAAAAAGAATCACATTCATAGCAACGAAAAGCAACAAATAGATAATTCCACCTTCTACCGCCAAGTTTAAATAATAATTATCAGGATGCAAAAATTCAATCTGATGATCTTCTAACAACAAAAACAGTTCCGGATTTCTAAAACCCGGGTAAACATATGCAAAACTCCCTAACCCCCAACCTAAAACAGGCTTTTCTCCTATCATTCTAAGAACATCTTCCCAGAGATAGTTTCTATAAAAAACAGAATCTGTCTTAATACAAACCGTAGAAGTCAAAACTGTTATTAGAATCACTAAGAAAAGAAAGAACAACAAAATCCGTACCGATTTTTTAAAACTTAATGAGAGCAACATCCCTGAAAACAAAACTCCCCAGATACCGCTACCGCTTTTAGAGAAAATCAGCATAATAAAAGCCCAAACGACCAATAACAACATAAATTTCTTCTTTTTCTCAAAAACATAATATAGCCCCAGAAAAAATATCAACCCGGCATATAAAGCTAAATCATTTGGATTAGCTAACGTCGAGAAGATTCTTCCATTTTCTAAAAATTCTTCTCCGTGTTTGAGAAGATTAATACCATATATTTGCAACGTACCGTATAAAAAAACAATGATTGAAGACAAAAAAATAAACTTATGAATTTTCTCCTTACTCACATTTTCCTCTAATACAGCTAAAGTAAACATAAAGAACAAAGTATTTAAAATTGACTGTTCAAAACATATAGCTTTAAATTCATTCTTAAAATACAAGCATACACCAAACAGGAAAAACCCTCCCCACAATATTAATACCGGAATAGGTAAAGATGCCAAAGTTTTGAACTTTTTCTTGATATTCATATAAATCCAGAGAAAGAAAATCCAAGGCATAATTAATTCAAAAAAAGTAATTTTTATTCTTGTAATTTCAAAAGTCGAAACAGAAAAAATTACAGGAACTATTAAAATCAGGGCTAAAAGCAACAAAACAAATGCTGTTTTCATTGCATTATTATAACAAAAAATAAACCCTCTCGGTTAATAAAATTGACATCATTAGCTTAAAACTTTATTATATTATCCATATTTTGATAAAAAAATACTTACTAACATTTTCACTCACTTAACCAATGGCATTAAGAATTGGCACTGGTCTTAGTTCAGAAACTAATGCATACTTTGCCGGAAAAAACGCATCTTTAAAAGCACTGGAATCTTTAGGTGTAGATGTTCCTGAATTAGGCATAGCATTTTCTCATTACGAATACCCTATTTTACAGATAAACGATGGTATAAAGACTTCTATCGGAGAAAGAAATCTGGTTGTTATAAATTCTGAAGGAAATATCCTAAATGAAACTTCTAAAAAAAGGTCGCTTTTACTTACTTTACTATCCGGCCATTCTTATTATCATGCTGCATCTCTAGTAAAAAATATAAGCAGCAATCCGTATATCTCAGGTCATCATCTTGCCTGGGAACTGCTGGATATACTGGGAGGTAAAACCGGCGGAAAGGAGTCTTTAAGAAAGCTGGCAATTGTTTTCGCTTCCAATAGTTTTTATCAAAAATCAGAATTACTTAGAGGTCTTCAAGAGGTCTTAGGCATAAGATTTCCGATAACAGGAGGAATAATATCAACTGATTCTTCTCTTAATCCTGGGGCATTAACTTTCAACAGAGAAGGAAGCGCAGATTCCGTTGTAGGCATTCTTTTGGCTGGTGAAAATCTAGTGATAGGAGTAGGATGTTACCATGGTTGGATTCCACTGGGATTACCTAAAAAAGTAAAAAAAATAGACAAAAATAGGCTTCAGGACCTCGATGATATGACACCGTTAAAATACTATATGAAATATTTAGGTAAACACCTGGATTTAACTAAAGAGGACATCGCTTCGATTTCAACAATTCATCCTTTAGGAATAGAGATAGAAAAAGGAAAAGAAGATTATCTCTTAAGATTCCCCAGATCGTTTGAACCAGGAGGAAGCATACTTTTTGATTCTCAAATGTTAGAGAATCAGCATGTACGGCTCTTAATGGGCACACGCAAGGAATTGCTTGCAGCTTCCAAAAAAGCCTTGAGAGAGGCTTTAAAACCATTTGAAGCTGAACAAACAATCCCTAATCTCATAATTATAACTTCAGCTATTGAAAGAAAAGAAATTTTGGGGATAGATATAAATAATGAAATCAGCTATATCAGATCAAGAGTACCTGATACGACAAAAATCATAGGATTATACACACATGGCCAGTTTAGTCCTTACGGAGGGAGCTCATCTCTGACTCCATCCTTATACCACAACGGAGCAATTACAATAACCGCAGTAGGCATGAAAAAGGCTTAATATGTACGTAAATATGGGGTTGGGGCTTTTAATATTATTCTTCGTACTCCTGACTCTATCTGCATTTTTACTTACTCTCCTAGGCCAAGAAAAAATCAACAAAAGGAAATTGCTAACCGAATTAGAATACATGCGCAAGGTTTACAATGAAGTTGAGGCGCAATCCCGGCTGCTTGCTGATACAAATCTTGATTTTCAAAGGACACAACGTGAGCTGGATAAAAAACTTAAGGCGCTTAACACTTTGTATAAAATAACCCAAACTGTAAGCAAAACTTTTGAAACAGATAAAATTATTGACAGTATAGAACTTGAGGATATAGAGGAATTAAGTTTCGAGAAACTGATTTTTTTCATTTTCGATGATACAGGAAAAGAAATAGCCATTCAAAAATTCACCGGCTACAGAGAAGAAATCCCTGAAATAACTCTCAATATATTAGAATCTCTAATGGGTATTAAAAGTCCGATTTATGTCGGAAGTAAAGTCCATATACCCGAAAGCCTTATGCCTTTAACAGAAAAACTACAACTTTCATCCATGATAATACTTCCCCTTTTAATCCGGGAAAAAAACATCGGTATTATGATTTGCGGGAATACAAAAACCTATAAAAAACCGTCTGAATCAGACATCGAAATACTTTCCTTACTTGCCAACCAGCTGGTGCAAAGCATAGAAAACGCAACTTTATATGAACAACTATGGAAATCCTATCAGGAGTTGGAAGAAAGAGTTAAAGAAAGAACCCGGGAATTGGAAGAAGCAAACAAAGCTCTTCAGGAGATGAACCAGATTAAATCGGACTTTGTCTCAGCAGTAGCACATGAGTTAAGAACTCCTTTAACATCCATTAAAGGATATGCAACTATTTTATCAAGCGGAAGACTCGGAAAACTAAAAGATGAACAGAATGAAAGATTAAACAGAATAAATAAACATTCCAATGAACTGGTAAATTTAATAAACAACTTGCTTGATATTGCTCGAATTGAAGCCGGTAAAACTACAATGGTTATTGAAGAAGTCAATTTAAACACAATCATCTCTGATGTAGAAGAGATAATTTCACCGCAAGCTGAGGAGCTCCAGATAACGTTTAAAACCAATATTACTCCAAACCTTGAAAAAATACTGGCGGATAGAATACAATTGGAAAGAGTTTTAATTAACCTCTTAAGTAACTCTCTTAAATTTACACCCCCCGAAGGAGAGATAGGACTAAATGTAACATCTGATAAAAATTATATTCAGTTTGAAACTTATGATACCGGCGCGGGAATTGAGGAAAAAGATCTGGAGAAAATATTTTACGAGTTCTATCGTGCCGACAACAACATAAATAGAGAAAAAAAGGGAACCGGTTTGGGTTTATCGCTTGTAAAACAGATAATCGAAGCTCATCATGGCGAAATTTGGGTAGAAAGCAAAGTGGGCATAGGGAGTCATTTCTTTTTTAAACTCCCATTGAATAAGGAGATAACAAATGGCTAAAAGAGTTTTAGTGGTAGATGATGAACCTGACATCAGAGATATTTTAAAAATCCTTCTTGAAGCTGAAGGATTTGAAGTCGAGGAAGCTTCAAATGGTAAAGAAGCATTAGAAAAGATTGAACACCGTCCACCTGATTTAGTAATCACCGATTACGTAATGCCCATTAGTGACGGCATTGAGCTATGCAAAATGATAAAGCGGGACATCTTGGTACGTCATATTCCTGTAATAATGCTTACAGGGAAAAAAGAAGATGTAACCGATAAAATCACAGGCATAGATGCCGGAGCAGATGATTATATCGTTAAGACCGCAGATGAAAAAGAAATTTTGGCTCGAGTTAAGATGATCATAAGGCGAACCGAGATAGATTTAGACGCTAATCCCTTAACACGCTTACCAGGCAATGTTTCTATTCTCAACGAAATCGAATCCAGAATAAAAAAAAATACAACCTTTGCTGTTTGTTATGCAGACCTTGACAAATTCAAAAATTATAACGATAAATACGGATTTGAGAAAGGTGACAGAATCATTCAGCATACTGCAAGAATACTTATTGAGGCAATAGATGATGTAGGGGTTGAAAGTGATTTTATAGGTCATGTCGGCGGAGATGATTTTGTAATTGTAACCGAAGTAGAAAGAGCTGAAAAAATATCTCAAAACATAATAGAAAAATTCAACTCCCGAGTGCCTGATTACTATTCAGAAGAAGATATCAAAAGAGGTTATATTATTTCTAAAGACAGAAAAGGCAAAGAAGACCAAATCCCTCTTCTTTCAATCTCAATCGCAGTAGTTACCAATCAAAAGACTCCTTTTCAGCATGTTGCCGAAGTTTCACAGCGCGGTGCTGAAGTCAAAGAATATACAAAATCTCTTTCCGGTTCAACTTACGCAATAGATAGAAGGGATTAAGAAATGCCGGGAGGGGGACTTGAACCCCCACAGCGTTAACCACATGGTCCTTAACCATGCGCGTCTGCCTATTCCGCCATCCCGGCGCATAGGTTTTTATTATAACCAAGAACAGCTAAAAGTCAACTTGCACATAGATAAAAAAACCCCCGCAAACTCGCGGGGGTTTTATAATCTTTAATCTAATACTTTTAGAAACTTACTACAACAGAACCAATGACTTCAATAGCTTCGTCATTAGTCGTATCAGCTGCAGTTGAGTAAGCAAATGCATCACCTGGCATGAAGTAACCTGCTTTCAAGCCAAACTGCACATCTTCTGAATAATCATACAGCAATGTTACATCAATTTCATCACCAAGATCATCATCTTTCTTCATAGTGTAACTATTTGATGAATAGACTGACGAAATTGTAGCACCTGTAGCACTAGTTGTAATCTCTTCATCCAAGATGTATTTGAACCAATCAAGACCAATTGTCAAATCTTCCATCGGCTTTAAAGAAGCACCGAGGTTAATGATATGAGCATTGGAATTAACTCCGCCATTTACACCTGCAAAGAGATAATCTGCAATCAAACCTTTACTCTGATCTTCATATAATGGCAACCATGCTTCATAGTCACCAGTTGACTTATCTGATTTCTGACCGCTTCTGTAGTCATAGCAAAGCTTAATTGCCGGCTCATACTCATTATCCCAAGCATATGAACCTTCAACTGTTGCTGCCATAGCATCAATATTTCTTGCTGCTGTTGAACCAGAGGAAGTTGTATAATCTCCACTCTGAAATGCAACTTCTGCGCCCAGCACTAAACCATCAGCAGGAACTAAGCTACCTCTTAAACCAAAAATAGCAGCATCAATATCAGTAGCACCTGTTGAATTCACATCGCCATCAACACAGAACACATATGCTTCCAATTCTCCATCATAATCAACAAAATCATAAGCAAGATTTAAACCAAGAATATCTTCATCCTCGCTATCAGTTGCTTCAAAAACTTCATCAACCTTTGCATAAAGCAAATCAATTGTCCATGGGTCATAATCAAGTACACCACGGATAGCATCAAATGCCTTCATTTTGCTCAAAAATGGAGCATGAGTAAGGCCACTATCTGCTGACTTAACAGCATTAGTTGTAGGATCACCAACAACAAGTTTGCTGCCGTATGCTAATTCCTGACGACCGATAGTCAAAGTCAACGGTGAATAGAACATCTCTTTCATTGTCAAGTATGCAAGATCTATTTCAGCATTTGTGGTAGCACTGCATGCTACATCCCATTCTCTTTCATTTGCTAACCTGATTGTTGCTGCAACATTATCCGTTAAATCTGCATCAATTCTTAAACGGGTGATTGTTGCAATAAATCCTAAATCATCTAACACTGTATCATTACCTACTGTATCAAGCAAATCAAATTCATTCTGACTAACTGCAAAAGTCTCAATGTCTCCTGAAACTTTTACATTCTGCACAGCTGCGAATGCCGGCACTGCCAACATCATAACTGCTGCAAGTATAATTAACTTCTTCATTCGTTTTTCTCCTTTTTAATTTATGAGGTTCGTAAAA
>JAVCDA010000035.1 GCA_030765145.1 Candidatus Saelkia tenebricola
ATTGCTCAGGCTGTTGTCGATGCAGGGTGTGATGCTGTAACAGTTGCTAATACTTATCCGGCTATGGCTGTAGATATTAAGACAAGAAAGTCTAAGTTAGGTTCTGTGTCTGGAGGTTTGAGTGGGCCTTGTATAAAACCTTTAACGTTAAAAAAGGTTTGGGATGTTTATACTACAGTTGATGTCCCGCTAATTGCTTCAGGCGGAATTATGAATGCAGAAGATGCGTTGGAATATATAATAGCAGGATCTTCTTTAGTCGGTGTAGGAACGGTGAATTTTGTTAACCCTAGGGCTGGTTTAGAAATTGTAAAAGGTATTCGGAATTACTTGATAGAAAATAAGTTAGAGTACAAAGAACTTATAGGGAGTCTTAAAATTGAAAAGGTCTAATAATATAATAGTAGCCTTAGATGTAGCAAAATGGAAAGATGTAAAGTTTTTTTTGGATATTTTTTCCCCACATGTTAAAACATTTAAAATTGGTCCACGGTTATTTATTCCGTATGGTAAGAAAATAATTCGTCTTATAAAAAGTTACAATTGTGACGTTTTTCTGGATTTAAAACTCCATGATATTCCAACTCAGGTTGCAAATAGTGTAAAAGAAATTGCTGATCTTGGAGTAAGTATGTTTACAGTTCATGCTTTAGGTGGAGAGAGTATGATTAGAAAAGCGAGAGAAGTTTTGGATACTTTTCCTGTAAAAGAAAGATCTTGTATGCTTGCAGTTACTGTTTTAACAAGTATATCAGAAAAAGACTTGCATTTTTTAGGTTTTAAAAATAAAATTAATATCATAGTTTTTAAACTTGCTAATTTAGCTTTAACTTCTG
The DNA here is from genome assembly GCA_030765145.1 of Candidatus Saelkia tenebricola. Classification (GTDB taxonomy): domain Bacteria; phylum Omnitrophota; class Gorgyraeia; order Kaelpiales; family Kaelpiaceae; genus Saelkia; species Saelkia tenebricola. Next base: position 837 of record JAVCDA010000035.1, read on the forward strand.
GAGCGGATGGTATTGTTTGTTCCGTGAAAGATGTTCAGAATTTAAAGGAAAAAGTGAATAAAGATTTTGTTGCTGTTGTACCTGGGATAAGCTTAACGGAGATGCATGAAGACCAAAAAAGGTGTGGTAGTCCTAAGGAAGCATTTGATAATGGGGCGGATTACATAGTTGTAGGCAGGTCTATTTTGGAGGCTCAGGATCCGCTTAAGGTATTAAAGGAGGTTAAAATATGAAAGATGAAGATTTGCTTGAGATTTTGCATGAAACGGGTGCTATTCAGGGAGGGCATTTTTTACTTTCCAGCGGTTTACATTCCGAACAATATATTCAGTTAGCACGCGTGTTTCAGTATCCAAAATATACTTCTCGCATTGCCAATGCCTTAATAGAAAATTTTCGGTTAGATAGACCGGCAATTATTGCAGGAGTTGCAACAGGTGCTGTTGTTCTGGCTTATGAAGTTGCCAGAGTTATTGGTGCCAGGGCAATATTTGCTGAAAGACGGGATGGAGAACTAATGTTTAAAAGAGGATTTGAAATAAAAAATCGCGAAAGAGTTTTGATAGTAGAAGATGTCATTACGACAGGAAAGTCTGTCCTTGAATTGAAAGCTCTTTTAAAAAATTTCCAGCCTATGATTGTTGGAGTGGGTGCGGTTATAGATCGGACTGAAGAAGGTTTTAAAATCAGAAATAAATATGGATCTCTTCTAAAATATACTTTGCCGACTTATAAGCCAGATGATTGTCCGCTTTGCAAAAAAGAAATCCCGTTAGTCAAACCGGGCAGTAGAGAGAATAGCTGAAATCGTAAAATTTGTTTTAAAAAATATTATCCGATTTTTAGTAAGGAGAAAAATCTATGGAAGTAAAGTTAGAACAATTAATAGAAACAATTAAAAAAGACGGTGTCATAGAAGCTCAAAAACAATCTGGAGAAATTATTGAAAAAGCTACAAAAGAAGCAGCGTTGATTCTTAAAGAAACTAAGGAAAAAGCAGGTCGGATCATAAGAGATGCTCAAGAGAAGGCTGAGGATTTCAGAAAGACGGCAGAGAAATCAATGCAGCTTGCGAGCCGTGATGTAATATTGAGTTTGAAAGAAAAAATACATGCGATATTTGATATCCTGCTAAGAGAGAAAATAACAGAAGAATTAAAACAGGATTATTTAAAAGATCTTATTTTGAAAGTTATTGAAAATTGGTCACCTGATGGTAATAACTCATGGCAAGTTTTGGTTAATGATGAGGATAAAGAGAAATTAAAGTTTTTTCTGTTAAAAAGTTTTAAGGAGCAAGCTCGGGGTGAGATAGAAATAAAAACGACTTCTGATGTAAAACAGGGATTTCGCCTTGGTCTTAAGGATGAGGAAATATATTACGATTTTAGTGATGAAAGTATTGCAGAGGCACTCTCGTTGTTTGTCAATCCCCTGATAGCAGATTTAATGAAGGAAAATGTATCCGGTGGATAAGTATTATTACCTTATATCTCAATTGCCTTATCTTGTGTTTGGTAGTCAAGATTTTTTGAATAAAGAAAATTTTTTGGAACAAGCATCAAAATGGTTGAATAAATGTGATTTTGAATTCCTTGTGGATCTAAATATTGGCAATACATTTTTTGACAACAGTGAAGATACTGTTATTAAAGAATATAAACAGTTTGAATATAGTATTCAGGAGACGATTGCAAAATATAGAACTGCTCTCAAAAAAGATGAGGATTATCAATTAAGAGAACCCTTAAAGTCTGTTTTGACGGAAGGCAGTCCGCTGGAAGTGGAGAAAAAATTGCTATATCTCAGGTGGTGTTTTATCGAAGAAATTCAAAGTACCCATTTTTTTGATTTTGGATTTTTAATATTGTATATGCTTAAAATACAAATATTAGAGCGTTTGGCAGTATTTGATAAAGAAAAGGGCAGAGTTGTTTTTAATGAACTTTCTAAAGTTTCTTTGGTTTAGAAGAATATGAACAATAAAAACACAGGATATATCCTTTCAATAAGCGGTAATATGATTTCTGTTAAATGCCAGGGACCTATTATACAAAATGAGCTGGGGTATATTCTTAGTGGAGAGGAACGTCTTAAAGCAGAGGTTATTAAGATTCAGGGTGATACGGCGTATATGCAGGTGTTTGAAGACACAAAAGGATTAAAAGTATCAGATGTAGTTGAGTTCAGTCAGGAAATGCTTTCCGTTCAACTTGGGCCGGGGCTTTTGGGTAAAATATATGATGGTTTGCAAAATCCATTAACTGTTTTAGCTGCGGATTACGGTTTTTTCCTGCCCCGGGGTGTTGATATCGATGCTTTAGATAAGGATGATGTCTGGAATTTTATTCCTATTGCATCTGTTGATGAGGTGGTTATTCCCGGTCAGCCTTTAGGTTATGTGAATGAGGGGATATTTAAACATTTTATTATGGTCCCATTTAATTTATCCGGGGATTTTACTGTTACTGATATTGTTTCAAAAGGAGAGTACAAAACAAGAGATATTGTGGCTCGTATAAAAGATAAGGGTGGTAATCAAATAGAGCTGGATATGATTTTTAATTGGCCGATTAGAATACCCATTGATGCTTATAAAAGAAAATTAATACCACAGGATCCGTTTATCAGCCGTGTCCGTATCATAGATACGTTCTTTCCTATAGCAAAGGGAGGTACATATTGTATCCCGGGACCTTTTGGTGCCGGCAAAACTGTTCTCCAACAATTAACAAGCCGTTATGCAGAAGTAGATGTTGTAATTATTGCTGCTTGCGGGGAGAGGGCTGGAGAAGTTGTAGAAACTTTGCGTAAGTTCCCTGAGATTACAGATTCAAGGACGGGGAAGTTTTTAATGGAGAGAACCATTATTATCTGTAATACCAGTTCAATGCCTGTAGCTGCCCGTGATGCTTCGGTATATACCGCAGCAACGATAGGAGAGTATTACAGGCAAATGGGGCTTGATGTATTACTGTTAGCTGATTCCACATCCCGCTGGGCACAGGCAATGAGAGAAGTTTCTGGGCGATTGGAGGAAATTCCGGGAGAAGAGGCTTTCCCTGCATATCTAGAATCACGTATTGCAAGATTTTATGAACGTTCAGGTGTGGTTGAACTTATTAGTGGAGAAAAGGGTTCTCTTACAATTGGCGGGACTGTTTCTCCTGCAGGTGGAAATTTTGAGGAGCCTGTGACACAGTCGACTTTGAAAGTTGTTGGTGCATTTCATGGTTTATCCCGGGATAGAGCAAATGCCCGCAAGTTTCCTTCTATTGAACCTCTGGAAAGTTGGAGCAGGTATAAAGGATTTATTGATCCAGATGAAGTCAAGTATGCTCAAAAGATATTGTTTAAAGGTAATGAAGTTAATCAGATGATGAAAGTTTTAGGGGAAGAGGGAACATCACTTGATGATTTTTTAATTTATTTAAAAGCAGAATTCTTAGATGGTGTCTATTTGCAGCAAAATGGTTTTGATGAGGTTGATGCTTCAACTTCTCTTGAACGTCAAGAGTATATGTTTAAAAAATCATATCTTATTTTGATTGCCGAGTTTTCTTTGAATGACAAAGATGAAGCGCGGAAGATTTTTTTTGAATTGCGCCAATTATTTATTGATTGGAATTACAAAGAGTGGAATTCTGAGGAATTTAAACATCAAGAAAAACTAATAGATGATTTTATCAATAAACAAAAATGAAGAAAATACACAGTAGAATTCATAGTATTGTTGGTGATGTTATCACAGTAAGGGCAAATGATATAAGTTATCAGGAACTTGCCCAGATAAAGACAGTGCACGGAAAGTCACTGGCCCAGGTTATTAAGTTAGATAAAGAAGATGTTTCTTTACAGGTGTTTACCGGAAGTCGTGGAATATCTACACAGGATGAAGTTGTGTTTCTCGGACATCCTATGCAGGTGCCGTTTTCAGAAAATATGCTGGGTAGGATATTTGATGGCAGTTGCTTGCCGCGAGACAATGGGCCTTCTATTACAGGAGATTCTGTTGATATTGGAGGTCCGGCTGTAAATCCGGCAAAAAGAATTATTCCTAATCGAATGATCCGCACCAATATACCTATGATAGATGTATTTAATTCATTGGTGGTTTCTCAAAAATTACCGATTTTCTCTGTTTCAGGTGAACCTTATAACGAGTTATTAGCTCGAATTGCCATGCAGGCGGAAGTCGACGTTATTATCATAGGGGGAATAGGGTTAAAATTCGACCAGTATATGTTTTTTAAAGAAACTCTGGATAAAGGCGGAGCTTTAAGTAAGTCGATTTTGTTTGTTCATACTGCATCGGATTCTGTTGTAGAGGGGCTTATGATTCCGGACTTATGTTTGGCTACAGCAGAAAAATTTGCATTAGGAGGGCGTGATGTTCTAGTTCTCTTGAGTGATATGACTAACTTTGCCGATGCATTAAAAGAAATTTCTATTACTATGGAACAGGTTCCTTCCAACAGGGGGTATCCAGGCGATTTATACAGTCAGTTGGCAGCGCGGTATGAGAAGGCGGTAGATTTTGAAAATGCTGGTTCTATAACAGTACTTGCAGTTACCACTATGCCGGGTGATGATATAACGCATCCTGTTCCTGATAACACAGGTTATATTACAGAAGGGCAATTATATTTAAGAAACAAGCGCATTGAGCCGTTTGGTTCTCTAAGTCGATTAAAGCAGTTGGTTAATGATAAAACACGTAAAGACCATCGTGCAATTATGGATGGGATGATACAGCTTTATGCTCAATATAAAGAGTCCCAAGAGAAAAGAGATATGGGGTTTCGCATGAGTACTTGGGATAAAAAACTTCTTAAATACGGGGCTATTTTTGAAGAAGAAATGATGGATTTGTCTGTGAATATTCCTGTTGAGAAAGCGCTTGATAAAGGATGGGAAATTTTGGGCAACTGTTTTACGCCTCAGGAAACAAAATTCCGTACTGATTTGATTAAAGAATTCTGGCCAAAGTAACAATGTTCTCAGGATGGCTAAAGTAAAATTAACAAAGAATGAGTTAAAACAGCAGAAAGAGTTTCTCTCAAGATTCCATAAGTATCTTCCTATGTTACTGCTTAAAAAACAGCAATTGCAGGTAGAAATAAGCAAAATTTCCCAAAAGAGCAATGAGATTAAAATAACCATGGATGGCTTTCAAAGTCAAATAGAGGAATGGATTGATGTTTTTTCCGAAGATGTGGAAATATCCAAATATTTTAAAATTAAGAGAATAGTTCTTGAGCAAGGAAATATTGCCGGTATTGATATTCCTATTTACCAGGATGTGGAATTTATTGATTCTCCATACGACTTCTATTGTATACCTCTTTGGGTTGATAAGGGAATAGAAGTGTTGAAGGAGGTAATTTCTTTAAAAACGCAACTGGTGGTGTTAGATAAACAGAAAGATGTTTTACGCAAAGAATTGCACATTGCAACGCAGCGGGTTAATTTGTTTGAAAAAGTGAAGATTCCCCAGGCAAAAGAGAATATACGCCTAATAAGGATATTTTTAGGGGATATGTTTACTGCTGAAGTTGTCCGAGGGAAAATTGCCAAGGAAAAATTAGAAAGAAAGAAGCATGATACGTATGTATAACGGGAAAATATCATGATAGTTGCGATGAAGAAAATAACAATTTTAGTGGCTAATCGTTACATTGATTCTGCTCTTTGTGAATTACGCAAAGTCGGTGTTTTACACATAAAAGATGCTTATAAATCTCAATCTGAAGAGGTGTCTCTTCTTGAAGAGGAACTTGGAAGTTTAAATCATATATTAATGGATATAAAAGATGTTGAATCAGGAAAAGAAAAGGATTGTGGCTCTGGGGATATTTCAGGTTTGATAAAAGAGATGCATTCATTGAGTAAACAAAAACGAGTGTTTTCTGATATATTGAAAAATTCAACTAAGATGTTAGATTGGTATCGTGCCTGGGGAAAAGTATCTTTAGAATCTGTTGCATTGCTGAAGGAGTCTGGGTTTTATCTAAGATTATATGTAGTAAATAAGAAAAACTGGAAGGAAATTTCAAAAGATAGACATGCTTATGTAGTAGATAAGAAAAAAGATTATTTTTACATTGTAGTTATTTTTAAAGATACTGAAGAGAAGATTGCTTTTGCGGAACATGTGGATTTCCCAGAAAAAGAATATTCTCAATTGGAGGCTGAGTACAAGGATGCTTCTAAGCGGATTGAAGAGATAGATGAGCGGATTAAAGGTTTAGCATGTTATAGAAAACAGTATCAGAATTATAGAGTCAAGCTGGAGAAAGAAATTGAATTTTCCAAGGTTAAGTCAAATATGTCTTCTGAAGATGAGTTTAGATATTTGGAAGGTTTTTCTCCCTGTGATGCTGTCTCAGGGATATTAAAATTAGCAGAAAGTGAGCATTGGGGAGTGTTGGTTCAGGAGCCGGATAATCCTGATGAAGTTCCGACGTTACTTCGCAATTCTCCTTTTATACGGATTATTCAGCCGATATTCAAATTTATGGATGTTATACCCGGCTATAATGAATATGACGTAAGTTTTTGGTTTTTGTTATTTTTCAGTTTATTTTTTGCCATGATTATTGGCGATGCAGGATATGGAATTCTGTTTTTATTGAGCACTTTTATGGTGCAGAGGAAAAAACCTGAAATTCCTAAAGAGGTGTTTTCGTTGTTTTATACGTTAAGTTTTACAACCGTTATCTGGGGTGCTCTTACTGGAACATGGTTCGGTTTAGAGCAGGCTGCGAATGTTCCTTTTTTAAAAACCATTGCTATTGAAAGCATAAACAGTTTTCTGGATACTAATCAGGCATTTATAATGCATCTTTGTTTTCTTATCGGGGTTATACATCTTACTATAGCTCATGTGGTTGGTTTGCTTAGGTTTAAAAGCTCATTGAAGGCTTTAAGTCATTTAGGATGGATATTTATTGGTTGGGCAATGTTTTCTGTAGTGGAGAATGTTGTTTTAAATAAACCGCTTATGTCATTTTCTTCTCTTTTATTGGTATTTGGTGTGTTGCTTATTGTTTTTTTCTCTGAATCCCAGCGCGGGTTTTTCAAGAATATTGGGATAGCTTTATTTAATCTGCCGCTTAAAATAATAGGTTATTTTGCAGATATACTTTCTTACTTGCGTCTTTTTGCTGTAGGGTATGCTACGGTTATGGTTGCAGTAAGTTTTAATAGTATGGCTCAGGATGTGGGGTTCAATAGTGTTCTCACCGGACTGATTTCGGTAGGAGTGCTTTTATTCGGCCATGTTTTAAATATTATGCTGGGATTAATGTCTGTTCTGGTTCATGGTGTGAGACTTAATATGTTAGAATTTTCAAGCCATTTGAATATAGAGTGGAAGGGTAAAAGATATAATCCTTTTAGAGAGTGATTGTGTTAATATGTTGGTAATTCACAGATAATAGTAGATTGTGTAAACAAGAGAATGCATTCTCGCTGATTCACTGTGTGAATCAAACATACGGGGATGATTCGCTCATACGATTTACGAAACGTAAGTCGTGAGTTTATGATTCGCACGAATTATTTGCGCTTCTTGGAGTCGCGCAAATAATGTGCTCATTAAGGAGGTTATTATGGTAGCAGGATTAGGAGATATGAATTTTTCTTTAGCCTTTGCAGCGATTGGCTCAGCATTGGGTACTGGAGTTGCTGGGATGTCAGCAATTGGTGTCTGGAAAAAAGCTTTTTTACAGAATAAAACAGCACCGTTTATTATTATTGCTTTTGTAGGAGCTCCTTTGACGCAGACTTTTTATGGTCTTATTTTGCGCAATAAGATACAAGCAGCAAACTTTCCTCCGGAAGTATCTAATTATGTAATGCAAATGATAATTGGATTAGTTGCTGGGCTTGCTATGGGAATATCAGCTTATATGCAGGGAAAAGCTGCTGCTAGTGCATGCGATGCTTTGGCTGAAACAGGTAAAGGGTTTGCGAATTATATGCTTGTTTTGGGGATTATTGAAACAGTTGCTCTTTTTGTTATGATATTGTGTATGATAGCACTGCCTGTATAAAATTATTTAAGGCAGATTTTTTTATGTTGACGAGATAGGTTTTAGGAAATAACATAAGGTTTCTTGTCATCTGTATGATTTTCTATCTGGGCGAGTAGTTCAGTGGGAGAACGCCTCGCTTACAACGAGGAGGTCAGAGGTTCGATACCTCTCTCGCCCACCATTAAAGGCGATGTATGTCGTTGTCTTTAACCAAGCGTGTCTAATTTTATTAAAATCTTGTTTTTTAGAAAGAAATAGATTAAAATACTGAACATGAAAAAAATTCTTGTAATAATTGGAATTATTTTAATTTCCGGTGTTTGTGAAGCAGCAGAAATAGAAAACGGTATGAATCAATATGAGGTTTTGCGTATTTTAGGGAAGCCGGATTTGATTACTACCAGGGAGCAGCTTCAAGATTTAATTTATCCTAGAGTCTTAGATTCTAAGAGGTATCAACATAAATTTGAGTTTTGGATTTATTATAAGTATCCTAATCAGAGAGAAATATGGGGATATGTTGAATTTGACAAAGAAGAAGTGGTTGTAGAAGCTTCCATACATAGAGGTGGGGAGAGGACTGATTATAAAGTTGAAGGTAAAACTCCTCCTGATATGGAATTATTTAAAGATATTGGTGCATATACCGGAGAAGATTGGAATTTTATGCCTGATAAAAGTAGATTGCTTCTTATTGTGGAAGTAATTGATAAATTAAGAAGTAAGAATGTTTTCGTCAGAAAGAATCTTTTCTATTATTTAGAGGAGATAGATTCATTTTATCAGGATCAGGCGCATGTGCATTTTACGGTGATTAATACCTTGTATTGTTTTGCTGTTTTAAATAAAGACTGGGATGATGGCTCTGATGTTGATGAAAGGATAAGAAAAATGCTTCCGACTGATATGTGGAGTGAATTTACGGAATGATACCTGTTAAAATAAGAAAATTTATTAAAAATTTTCCTTATGGCTATTTAGGCACTTCTGATAAGAGCGGTAATCCAAACATATCTATAAAGGGAATAGTCGACATAGATTCTGACCGTGTTTATTTCTTTGATCTTTTTGCGGCTAAGACTAAGAAGAATCTAGAGATTAATAAACAAATCTCATTTTTTGTTATTAATTTGGACAGTTTTATAGGGTATCAGTTAAAAGGCACAGCTTGGATAGAAGAAAAAGGAGAGATTTTTAAAGGGTATTTGGATAAATGGGAGAAAAAAAGAGATGAATTTATCATTTCAAGGATGCTGGATAATTTAAAAAGAGAAAAGATCACTAAAAAGCACGATATTCATCTTTTAAAACCGGAATATTTGATTATTATGGAAGTTGAGGAAGTTTATGATTTGGTGAAGCCGATAGAACGGCTTGTTAAAAGTCACCTTGACAAAATAGGTACATAAAGATATATTATGCGAAAACAGAAGGAAGGGGAAAATGAAAAAAGAAAAAATTATTGAAAAGTTTTCTACACATGATCAAGATACCGGCTCGCCTGAGGTTCAAGTAGCTATTTTAACGGGAAAGATTGTACATCTTACAGATCATTTAAAGACACATCTCAAAGACCATCATTCTCGCAGAGGTCTTTTGATGATGGTAAGTAAGAGGAAAAAATTATTAGAATATTTAAGAAAAAAGGACGAGAAAAGATATTTAGAGCTGGTTGCGAAGCTTGATTTACGTAAGTAGTTTATTAAGTATTTATCCTTCCTTTAACTAAAAGGAGTAAATTATGAAAGAAGAAGTGAAGCTTAAATTTGGAGCAGAAGAAATATCTATTAAAACAGGTCAGGTTGCCAGACAGGCTAATGGTTCGGTGTTAGTCCAATATGGAGAAACGATTGTATTGGTAAGTGCAGTGATGGGTAACACGTTTAAAGAGGATTTAGATTTTTTACCGCTTACTGTGGAATATAAAGAGAGAACATATGCTGCAGGAAAGATTCCCGGAGGATTTTTTAAGAGGGAAGGAAGGCCGAGCGAAAAGGAGATTCTTACGTCTCGTTTGATAGATAGGCCTATAAGGCCTCTTTTTCCGAAAGGACTAAGAAATGAAATTCAAATTATATCAATTGTTTTATCCAGTGATGGGGCTTATAACCCTGATGTCTTAGCTGTCATAGGGGCATCTGCTGCGTTGCACATTTCTGAGATACCTTTTGAAGGGCCTATTGCTGCTGTACGGGTGGCTCACGTAGATCAGGAGTTTGTAATTAATCCGACATATGAAGAGGTGGAAAAATCAAAGCTGAACCTGGTAGTTGTAGGAACTAAAGAAGGTGTAGTCATGCTGGAAGGCGAAGCAAAGGAAGTATCTGAGGATTTGTTTTATCAGGCAGTTGATGTTGGTTATCAAGCTCTTCTTCCTGCAATTGAACTTCAATCCCAGTTTAGAGAGAAGTGTGGGAAAGAAAAGAAAGATTTGTTACTTTTGAAATTACCCGAAGGGGCTTATGAAACAATAAAAAAAATGGTTTCACCGAAGCTGCAGGAAATATGCTTATTACCCAATAAAGAAGAAAGGATGGAGTCAATAAATTTACTTACTTGTGAATTGGAAGAAGAATTTGCTGGTACATATACTGCCTCGGATATAAAAGAATCTTTATCCCGGATTCAGAAAAATATTGTTAGAAATTATGCGGTGAATAATGGTAAAAGGATAGACGGTAGAGAGTTTGAAGAGGTAAGACCGATTAGCTGTGAAGTTGGGTTTTTGCCCCGCACTCATGGTTCAGCTCTTTTTACCCGTGGCCAGACACAAAGCCTTGCCGTTACTACTTTAGGTACTACCAACGATGAACAGATGATAGAATCGTTGGAGGGAGAGATGTTTAAAAAGTTCATGCTTCATTATAATTTCCCTCCCTTTAGTGTAGGAGAAACGCGTCCTATGCGAGGTCCTGGTAGGCGTGAGATTGGTCACGGTGCTTTAGCTGAAAAAGCTCTTAAAGCGGTTATGCCGGAAGAGGAAGAGTTTCCTTATACTGTTCGTCTTGTTTCCGATGTACTAGAATCCAATGGTTCTTCATCTATGGCTACTATTTGCGGCGGCTCTTTATCTATGATGGATGCTGGAGTTCCGCTTAAAAGTGCTGTTGCCGGAATTGCACTGGGATTATTCAAGGAACAGGATAAAGATGTGATTTTGACTGATATTGCCGGATTAGAAGATCATTATGGAGATATGGATTTTAAAGTTGCAGGCACAAAAGAAGGTGTTACTGCAATTCAAATGGACATTAAAATTAACGGGATAAAGTTAGAGCTGATAGATAAGATTTTAAAACAGGCACAGAAAGCAAGATTACATATTCTCAACATTATGGATTCTGTTTTAGATAAAAATAGGTCGCATGTCTCTTCTTATGCTCCGAGAATAACATCTTTTCAAATTCCTCATGATAAAATCGGGCTTGTTATTGGGCCTGGGGGAAAAACAATTAAGAGAATAATTAGTGAAACAGGAGCAAAATTTGATATTGATGATAATGGAATAATAAATATAGCTGCTGATAACGATGAGCAACTGCAAGGTGCTATTTTAAAGGTTAAAGAGTTAATTCAAGACCCAGAAGTAGGGAAGATATATGCGGGTAAGATTGTAAAGGTTGTTAATTTCGGTGCTTTTTGTGAAATTTTACCTGGTAAAGAAGGCCTTATTCATGTCTCTGAAATTTCTAATAAGCGTGTTCCAAGCGTTGAAGAAGTTCTTAAGGTAGGAGAGGAAGTGCAAGTTAAAGTTCTCGGTATAGATGATGCAGGAAAGATAAAGCTGAGTATGAAGCAAGTTCAAGGCCCAGAGGTACTGGAAGAAAAGAAAACTACTTAAGAATATAAAGGTGCTTTTGTGTCTTGAAAAAAAGGAATGAGAAAAGATATTATATGTCTTCTCGGTCTTGGTTTGAGCTTATATCTTCTGGTTGCAGTATTTTTTTTCTCACCTCTTGGGTATCCTGATTTAAGTTCCAACGGTTATACATCCCAGATTTCTGTCAAAAATATTACCATGTCTTTAGGGTATTTGTTGCATATCAATTTAGGGTGGACGAGCATTATTTTGCCAATAGTTGTCATATTCTGGGCATTTCTGTTATATTTTTATAATCAGGATATAACTAATATCAAATTAAAGATTTTGTCTTTGATATTGTTTCTTTTTTCTTTTGCAGGATTTATCTCTATTTTAACTTTGGGTAATGAAAAAGTTGCTTTTTATTTGAGTGGGTTGATTGGGTTTTTTATCCAGGATTTAAGTCAAAAGTATTTTGGTAAAGCCGGTTCTTTGATTGTGCTTTTTTCAACTTCCTTGCTTCTGGCAATAGTTGTTACGGATTTACCGTTATTAAGCTACTTGCTGATGTTTTTTAAAAAAATATTTAATTTGTTTAAAAAAGCAGTGTTTAAGTTGCCTCTTTTGATTTTTGGTAGAAACTCGGATAGAGGAATAATATCTCCTGTTAGAAAGAAAGTTGTTCTTAAAAAGAGAGATTTTGAATTTAAAGAGAGGAAAATTCATAAAGAGGATATGAAATTAGATGATGTTCCTATTGTTTTAAATCAGAAGCAAAAAGAAAAAAGAGGTCTTTTGAAGCAGGAAAAGTTGCCGGAGGTAATAAAACCGCAATCGAAAGAGGGATTTATTTTACCTCCGATTGATTTATTAAGACATGCACCATTGCAGAAAGATAACCAAATAAAGGAAGATTTAAGAGCAAAAGCAAACCTCTTAGAAGAAACCTTGAGGGATTTTGGTATTGAAGCCAGAGTGGTTAATATAGAAAAGGGGCCTGTAATTACCAGGTATGAACTTCAGCCTGCCCCTGGTGTAAAAGTGCAGTGGATAGCATCTCTTTCAGAGGATATAGGGTTGGTAATGAAAAGTTATAATATCCATGTAGCTACTATTCCTGGCAAAGGTACTGTTGGTGTAGAAGTTCCCAACACTACGACATCTCTGGTTTGTTTAAGAGAAATAATTGCATCTAAAGAATTTCAAAATCATTCGTCTTTACTTGCTCTGGCGTTAGGGCAGAAAGTAACTGGAGAGCCTTTGATAAGCGATTTAGCAGATATGCCGCATCTTTTAATTGCTGGTGCTACAGGAAGCGGGAAGACGGTATGTATTAATGCTTTGATAACTAGCATACTTTATCGAGCAACTCCTGATGAAGTTAGGTTGATTTTAATAGACCCTAAGATGGTGGAGATGGCTTCTTTCAATGATTTACCTCACTTGGTAATACCTGTAGTTACCAATGCTAACCAGGCTATCTCTGCATTAGAGTGGGCTGTAAATGAAATGGATTCTCGTTATAAACTGCTTTCTCGTGCTGTTGCCAGAAATATAGACGGGTACAATATGAAGAAGGGTAAAGATTCCGATCTTCCGGAGTCACTTCCCTATATAGTTGTAATAATCGATGAATTGGCAGATCTTATGCTTGTTGCTTCTAAAGAAATAGAGTCTTGTATTGCACGATTGGCTCAGCTATCACGTGCTGTGGGAATTCACATGATTCTTGCAACGCAACGGCCATCAGTTGATGTAATTACAGGCGTAATTAAAGCTAATTTTTCTTCTCGTATTTCATTTCAAGTTGCGTCTAAGGTTGATTCCAGGACTGTTTTGGATATGAATGGTGCGGATAAACTTATTGGTAAAGGAGATTTACTTTTTATTCCACCAGGTACTTCTAAGCCTTGCAGGGCCCAGGGAACACTTATCTCTGATAAAGAAATAGATAATGTAGTTGCATTTATCAAAAACCAAAGACAGCCTGATTACAATCAGGAGATTTTATCTTCAAGCAGTAAGACAGGAGGGTTGAAATCTCCTGGCAAAAGGGATGCGCTTTATGATGAAGCTGTTAATATTATAATGCAGACAGGACAGGCTTCTGTTTCTATACTGCAGAGGAGATTAGGTGTAGGTTATACTAGAGCTGCAAGGTTAATCGATATGATGGAAGAAGACGGTATTGTAGGAACTTATCAGGGGTCTAAACCGCGGGAGATTCTTTCTGACAGAGAAGAATACTTACGCAATAACAACAACTCTTAATCATTAAAAAACATGGCTAATATCGGTGTTAAACTGCAGAAAGCTCGCGAAAAATTAAAGTGTGACTATGATTATATCTATCAGAAGACTAAAATTCACCCTAAGATTTTAAAAGCTCTGGAAGAAGAAAATTTTGAGTATTTTAAATCCACAATATATATTAAAAGTTTTCTTCAGAAATACGCCCAATTTTTAGGTGTGGATTTATCTAAAGAGATGGAGGGGCTGGAATCAGTTTTTTTAAGGGTTGAAAAAAAGGAATCACACAAGACAGCGGTGACTTCACCATTTTTGCTTTCTACGATGGGAAAGTTTTTTCTTGGTTTTAAAATATTATTTTATTTTTTGCTCGTAATTTTTTCTATTTATTTTGTGTTTGCAGGAGTTAATAAAGTGGTTTCTTTATTTTTACCGGATAAGATAAGTGTTTCTGAGCAAAAAGAGGTGTCTGAGGAAGAAATTGAGCTTCCGTTACAAGTGCAGGATGAGGAAAAATCTGATTTATTAGATAAGGAGGCAGAACAAGTTTTAGAATTAATGATAGATGTTCAGGAGGATTGCTGGGTGCTGCTTCGTTCCGACAATAAAAAGATTTTTGAAAGTGTATTAAAGAAAGGCCAAAAAGAAGTATGGAAGGCAAAGAAGGAGTTTGAGCTTTGGGTTGGCAATGCTTCTGCGCTGAAGTTATTCCTTAACGGTGCTTCGTTAGGTCCGATAGGCAGGGGGGTTGTAAAGGGGATAAAAATTGATTCGCGTGGTCTAAGACTTCCCTGACATATCTTATCCGGTTATATGAAAAAAATTTTTCTTATAAGTTTAGGTTGTGCTAGAAATTTAGTGGATTCTGAATTCGTATTAAACAAGCTTTTGAAATCCGGATATCAGATTAAAGATGCCCCCCAGGGTGTTGATATAGCTATTGTGAATACCTGTGGTTTTATTCAGGAGGCTAAAGAAGAGGCGATAGATATAATATTGGATCTGATTGAACTGAAGGAGGAAGGAAAAATAAAGAAGATTATTCTTGGAGGTTGCTTGTCTCAGAGGTATGAGGAGCAATTACTTGAAGAGCTACCTGAAGTCGATGCTGTTTTAGGAATCAACTGGGATGAGATTATAGATGTTGTAGATAAACTTGAAACTGAAAGTCGTATTATTAATATTAGAGAGGAGAGAAAGTTACTTCCATATATCGAGAATAAAGAAATTTTTCTCACCCCTCCTCATTATGCTTATTTGAAAATATCAGAAGGTTGTTCGCACAGGTGCAGTTATTGTTCTATTTATCAGATAAAAGGATCTCATAGGAGCAGGGAGTTACATCAGATTATCCGGGAAGCAAGCATGCTTATTCAAAGAGGGGTTAAAGAAATTAATATTATTGCCCAGGATAGTTCTTCCTACGGAACAGATATAAAAGGTGCTCCCAGAATTCCAGAGTTACTTAAAGCGCTTAATGATATTCCGGGGGATTTTTGGATACGTCTTTTATATACGTATCCTCAAATGATTACGGATGATTTAATTAGCTGTTTTAAAGATTTGCCTAAACTTTGTAAATATATAGACATTCCTCTCCAGCATATAAACGATAGGATTTTAAATGCTATGAGGAGAAATTTTGGCAAGAAAGAAATTTGCAGTTTAATTCAGCGTTTGCGAAAGGAAATTAATGGAGTTTGCTTAAGGACTGCTTTTATTGTTGGTTTTCCGGGAGAAAAAGATGGAGATTTTAGTGAGCTTTTGGATTTTATTAAAGAGGTTGAATTTGAAAGGCTGGGGTGTTTTATGTATTCTCGGGAAGAGGGAACAGATGCATTTAGCTTACCTAATCAGGTTGCTCAGAAAGATAAAGAGAAAAGGTTTGATGCTCTGATGAAATTGCAAAATCAAATTGCTCAAAGTGTAAATAAAAATTTTTTGGGTAAAGTTAACAGGGTGCTTGTAGAGGAAGAGGAAAAGGATTATTATATTGGAAGGACTCCATGTGATGCTCCGGAAGTCGATGGTGTGGTTTATATAAGCAAAGACAAGAAGATATCCCTCGGGGATTTTGTTAATGTTGTTATAAAGGATAATTTAGACTATGACCTTTTTGCAGAGATTGCCTAATATTCTAACAGTTTCAAGGATAATGTTGGCTGGGATATTTTTATTTTTATTATTGTTTATGCCGTTTGAAGGTGCACATTTCATAGCGCTTTTAGTGTTTTTCGTAGCTTCATTAACAGATTATTTTGATGGTAAGATTGCGCGTTGGCAGAAATCCACCTCGGTGATAGGTGCTTTTTTGGACCCTTTAGCTGATAAGGTACTTATAGTAGGTGCATTTTTAGCGTTTATAGAACTTAGATTAATACCGGCATGGATGGTTGTTGTTATTTTAGCTCGGGAATTTTTGATTACCGGTTTAAGACTGGTTGCTTCAGGTTTTGGAAAATCGATACCTGCTTCAAAAATAGCCAAGCACAAAACTGTATCTCAGATGGTTGTAATATACTTGGTGCTGCTTTTTTTATGTTTTAAGGATTATGCGGTTTTGCAAAATCATGTTTCACAGATTCAGGTTTTAATTTTTGTATTTATGTACATTACAATTTTTATAACGATTGTATCTGGGGCGATGTATTTTTATGCTAATAGATATGTTTTTAAAAGAAAGAGAAATAGATAATGCAATTAAAGATTTAGGATTTAAAATTATCTCCAGGGATATTCTATTATCCTCAATTCCTTTATATGCAGTAGGCATGAGAGATGATACTGTTTTCTTGATTGAGGTTTTTAAAAATGGCGAGACTGATTTTATAAACAATCATCTTTTATGGATGCAGAATAATATAGACAATTTTTTATCCAAGCACAATATTGCTAACACTGGTCTGATAGGTTTGATTTGTTTATATATCGGGGATGAAGAAGTTGATTTAAATGTTCCGGATTTAAAAGGTGATATAGAGATATATAATACTGTTTTATTAAATGAAGAAATTTCAAAATTCGTCCCTTTTGATAAATACACAGTTAATATCTCTTTGATCAAAGAGCGGTTAGATATTTTCTTAAGAAATAACCCAGGTGAAAATTTAAGAAAAACGTTTGATGATATTTTTATTAAGAGGCCTTTAGTTTGTAGGCAGGGAGTGAGTAATGTGTTTACAGCTGAAACATCTGAGGGCAAGCACTGGTTTTATTCTTTTAAAAGTTTTCTATGGTACCATAGGGGTGGAGCACCTTTTTATCCCAGGAAAGTTACAATAAAAGCTTGACATTATCCACATAGATTGTATAATCTTTGTTCGTTTCAAAAAAGAAGTTTTGTTGTTGTCTTGACAGTATAAATATTATGCGTTATAATTAAAAATTGTCTAGGTACGTTGTTCTTTGATAGTTTGGTCGGTAATGCGGCATATAGAAAAACAGTAAGGTTCAAATGCTTTTCGGAGGGTTTGATCCTGGCTCAGAGCGAACGCTGGCGGCGTGGATTAGACATGCAAGTCGAGCGATCTGTCTTCGGACGGATAGCGGCGGACGGGTGAGTAACGCGTGGATTACCTACCTTTAAGACGGGGACAATTTCGAGAAATCGGAACTAATACCCGATAATTCTTTTTAATGCATATTGGAAAGACAAATGGTTCCTCTTTGAGGATCTGCTTAGAAATGGATCCGCGTCCTATCAGCTTGTTGGTAAGGTAACGGCTTACCAAGGCAATGACGGGTAGCTGGTCTTAGAGGATGATCAGCCACATGGGGACTGAGACACGGCCCCGACTCCTACGGGAGGCAGCAGTCGAGAATTTTCCCCAATGGGCGAAAGCCTGAGGGAGCGACGCCGCGTGGAGGATGAAGGC
>JAVCDA010000062.1 GCA_030765145.1 Candidatus Saelkia tenebricola
CTGAATCCAAATTCGAACACCCTGGCCTCCTCTCCTACTGCTCCTTCAACCATAATTGCTCTGGAGAAGCTTATCTGCTCAACCCCCCACTCGTACCCAGCCGGTGAAAATTCTTTGGATAAAGTCAGATATATATGCCTGGCAGTATGAACATTTCCGACATCAAATAAAAATACTTCTCTGTCATCTTTACCGGTAGCAATCCTTGCTACATTAACATCTTCATCATTCATTCCAAAATATTCCGGATTATAATCAAACCTAAAAAAATCCCGCCACAATATTTTCTCCAGTTCATAGCCGTTATCTGCTAAATTCAATTGCAATTTACAAAGATTAATTATACTGTCATAAGTTTGATAAAGGACTGGATCCCATATCCCCCAATCTAAGCTTAGAGGAAGACTTTTAGGTATGTCAAATAAATTCTCCACCCCGCTTAAATCCAGCTTTGGTTCAGATGAAATATTATTCACTACCGCTTCAGGATTTCCATTCTGATACTCCTTAATCACACCATCATCTCTAAAAACCCCTTGCTCTACATAATCATGCTCTTCAGCATCATAAACCATATTTCCATAATATCTCCAAAGTTTTACTTCATCAGTATAAAGCTCTAACATTAAACGTTCTACTTTGGGAGGGCCAAAAATACCGGGCAAATATTTTTCTTTTTCTACAGATATAATCAACGAAGGCAGAAAAGAGCATACATCATTCGTGCTAATATAAACCTCTCTATCTTGATCAGCAAATCTACCCAGCTGAAATGTTAAGATTTCTCCAACAGGACTTTCCTCCCTCATTACTTTAACCGGGAATTTCAGTTCTCTTTTAGTGAAATCCCCTTCATAAGGTGGCCAGTAATATTCATGCTCTGGAGTGAAATATAACAAATCCTGCCTTAAAACCTCTTCAAACTCCCCGCCATCTCCTTCTATCTCCATCTTATTTAATGCCCTTTGAACTACATCTTCAAATAAGCCCCTCAATGTTACATCATCTATTTCAATCCATTCATCATAAGGCAGGCTCTGGCTAAATTGTATAAAATCAATCGGGCTAACTTCCTCCTCCCAGCTCCAGGTAATACCATCTTCATAGATTTCTGTTTCCGACGGCTCACCTGAACCAGTGCTTAAAGGAATCATGATTCCAGAATCATTGCTGTCCTGAGGTGAACGAGTCTGAGGCAGGCTAACATCAGGTAAAAACGCCAATACAAAAGGGGCATCGGCAAAAGACGTGTTAATAATTAAAAGGCTCCCCGCTACGGCCAAAACTACTTTTTTCATCCTCCTAAATCTCCTAATCCATTTATCCCACATAAATAAACTTGAGTCAAGGTTAAGTTTATAAAGATTGCAACTCACACTTTTTAAAGCAGCCTGAATCTTAAAATCTTTTAATAGCAAGCTGAAAAAAAATCAGAGCCAAGGGTTTTTAATTTTTCCGGTTAAAATAATATCTTTAACAGGAGAAAAACTTTTTCTGTGAATCGGCGAAACGCCATATGAAGATAAATTCATAAAATGCTCTTTTGTGCCGTAACCTTTATTCTTCCTGAAATTATAATCACAGTAAACCTCATGCATATCATCCATCATCTTATCCCGAACAACTTTCGCCACAATTGATGCAGCGGAAATAGAAAAACATACCCTGTCCCCGCCTGGAACTGATATTTGAGGAATATCAACATCGATTGAAATATTTCCATCTATAAGGATTATATCCGGAGTAACACCTAAAGAAAGGACTGCCTTTTTCATTGCCAGACGAGTAGCTTCCAAAATATTGATTTCATCTATTGTAGTATGAGAAACTTCTCCGGTAGCAGTAGCAGCTAAATCAGATATTTTTTTGAAAACGGCTTCTCTTTTTTTAGCAGATAACAACTTAGAGTCTTTTACTTCGTTATTGGAAAAAAAAGATTCTTTATCCAGTAAAATCTTATGGTTAAAGATAACAGCACCTGCAACAACAGGACCTGCAAGAGCACCGCGACCTACTTCATCTACCCCTGCAATTAGAAACTTGCCATCTTTAATTAGCTGCTTTTCTATTGCCTTGAACCTTTTTTTTGGGTTTAGCAGTTATCTTCTCTTTTACCCGCGTTGCTCTTTTACCGACTCTGCCTTTAAGATAATATAACTTTGCCTTCTTTACATCACCGTAACGAATAACTTCAACTTTTTCAATAGACTCTGAATGAATCAGGAAAATTTTCTCAACCCCTTCACCATAACTTATTTTCCTCACCGTGAAACTAGCACGCACCCCTGCCCCGCTCTTTGCAATCACTATTCCTTCAAACAGCTGTTTTCTAAGACGGTCTCCTTCCTGAAATTTAGTAAAAACTTTAACCGTATCTCCTACAGCAAATTTGGAAAGTTTATCCTTATCCTTAGAATACTTTTTTTCTACATGTTTAATTAAATCTTCCATATCATCCTCCTTATTTTATTGTTCTAAATGTTTTTTATATAAATCAGGACGCAACTTCTCAGTCTGCATCAAAGATTGCTCTAATCTCCACTGCTCAATTCTCTTATGATCACCACCTAAAAGAACATCCGGAACTTTTAAACCATTAAAGTTCGCAGGCCTGGTATACTGAGGATATTCCAGGAGATGACCGCGAAAAGACTCCCAGAGATTAGCATCCTCATTACCCAAAACATCGGGAATTAATCTTACAACAGTATCTATTAAAACCATAGCCGGTAACTCTCCACAACTTAATATATAATCGCCTATTGAAACCTCGCAATCTATTAAATGCTCCCTTACCCGCTCGTCAACTTCTTCATAATGACCAGATATCAGAATCAGATGTTCCTTTTTTGTAAACTCCTCGCTAACCTGCTGATTTAACATTTTACCCCGCGGGCCTAAAAGCACAACATAAGAATCCTCACCCCGCAAACTTTCTACCGCCTTAAATATCGGCTCTGGCTTCAATATCATTCCTGCACCACCGCCAAAAGGTTTATCATCAACAGTGCCTCTTTTATCTTCGGCCCAATCCCTTAAATTATGCAACTTTATCTCAACAAGACCCTTCTCCTGCGCCCTCTTTAATATGGATTCTGAAAGCACCGGCTTAAACATCTCCGGAAATAAAGTCAAAACATCAATAAGCATATTATTTCTTCTTTTTCTTTAAAACTTCCTTGAATTCCTGAGGATCTATACCGTTCTTTTTTAAAACAGTCTTTACAACATCAGTTACCTGGGCTCCTTTCTTAAGCCACTCCATAACCTTTTCTTTATCCACATGAGCCTTAGTAGGTTCCTCTTTGGGGTTATAATAACCTACCTGGTCTATGAACTTCCCATCCCTGGCTGCACGAGCATCTGCAACTACAATACGATAATGCGGAACTTTCTTTTTTCCCATTCTCCTTAAACGAATTTTTACTGCCATTACGTTACCTCCTTATAATATCTTGCATTCTTGAACTCTTTCTATCCGAGCTCCTAAAGTTTTAAGCTTTTCTACCAAACGTTCATAACCTCTATCTATGTGATAAACCCGTGATATAACAGTCTCACCATCTGCTATCAATCCTGCCAGAACTAAAGCAGCCGAAGCTCTTAAATCTGATGCCATAACCTCAGAACCGCTTAAATGTTCTACTCCCTTTATTATAGCAGTTGCTCCCTCCAAAGTAATATCCGCACCCATTCTGTTCAGCTCGCCTATCTGCATAAACCGTTCCGGGAAAACTTTCTCGGTTATAACGCTCACCCCATTAGCAATAGATAACAACGACATGAATTGCGCCTGCATATCCGTGGGAAATCCAGGATACGGTAAAGTAGTAATATCAGCCGGATTAATTACATCTCGTCCTTTAACCCTGATACCAGCTGGCTGATATATAATCTCAGCACCTATTGCATCAAGAGCATTTAAAACAGCTCCTAAATCCTGAACCCTTGCATTTTTAACCAGTACATCGCCTTTTGTAAGCACACCTGCAACTAAATACGTTCCGGCTTCAATTCTATCCGGAATAACAGAATGAGTTGCCCCGCAAAGTTTATCAACACCTTCTATTTTTACCATTGGAGTACCTGCACCTTCAACTTTGGCACCCATTTTATTCAAAAATTCTGCCAGGTCTAATATCTCAGGCTCACAAGCTGCGCTTTCAATATAAGTCTCTCCCTTAGCCAATATTGCAGCTAACATTACATTTGCAGTCGCTAATACTGATGAACCGGAAGGACCTCCGAGATAAATCCTTGCTCCAGAAAGCGTATCAGCTTTGGCATTAATATATCCGTGTTCGACCTCAATCTCAGCACCCATTGCTCTGAAACCTTTTAGATGCAAATCTATCGGCCTGCTTCCTATAATACAACCTCCCGGCAAAGAAACACTTGCCTCACCTTTTCTGGATAAAAGCGGGCCTAAAACACATATCGAAGCCCTCATAGTTCTAACAAGCTCATACGAAGCCTGATAACCGCTAAAACCACCGGCTTCAACTTCAATTATCCCGTCTTCAAAACTTATATTAACTCCTAACCCCTCCAGAATTTTTACCATAGTCCTAACATCTCGAAGCTCGGGGACATTCTCTATACAGCATTTCTCATCTGTAAGAAGAGTAGCCGCAAGAATAGGCAAAACAGCATTCTTAGCACCTGAAGCCGTAACAGACCCCTCTAATCGCTGTCCGCCTTTTATTATTAACTTATCCATTATTTAACTCCACTATCATCACCCTATCTTTATTTTGTAAATCCTTTATAAATTCAATTTTATATTCAGCGCTCAAACAATCCTGATACATTTTTCTGTGCCTGGGGTCTATCTCAAGCACTATCTTTCCATTTTCCTTAATATAATTACCCCCTGACTCAATTAACTTCAAGGAAAATTCAAATCCTTCCTCACCACCGAAAAGAGCAACATGAGGCTCTTTTTTTACCTCTTCTGATAAAGACTCAAAATCTCTCTGCCCTATATAAGGCGGATTGGAAACTATGAGGTCAAAACACCTCTTCTCTTTTAAAAAATCAAACAAATTACCTCTTATAAATGAAATATCCGCCCGGCAATCATTTAAAACTGCATTTTTACACGCTTGAGATATTGCGTAAGAGCTAATATCAGTGGCAACAATTCTACATTGGGCCAAGTTTTTTGTCAAACAGATAGAAATAATTCCGCTTCCGGTACCAATCTCCAATATCTTAAGATTCCCCTCGCCGGAAAAATTCTTAAGAATATATTCTACAACAATTTCTGTCTCCGGACGGGGAATAAAAACTCCTTCCTTAACAGCAAAATTTAAACCATAGAAATTAACATCGGGTAAAAGATACTGCAAAGGAACATTTTGTTTCCTAAAACTTAGTACAGAGGAGACTTTATTCTGAAAAGTGAAATCAAAATCTACTTCTGAAGTATATAAATCGCTTTTACTCTTAAGACTTAAAACACTCATACATATCTCTTCTGCTTCCTCATGTGGCCGAAGAGAAACATCTTCCAATTCCCGAGCATAATCTTTAAGCAAACTGTTAATCTTCATCTTTTACCTGCATGCTTTGAAGAAAATACTTCGTATCCTCCATTATCAATGCATCTATTAATTCATCTAAATATCCGTTTAAAATCTGCTCCAGCTTATATAGAGTCAAATTGATTCTATGTTCAGTAACACGACCATCAGAAAAGTTATAGGTTCTTATTTTTTCACTTCTATCACCACTGCCCACAGATTCACGCCTTAACTGCGAACGCTTTTTCTCCTCACTTCTTTTCTTAGCATCCAGCAGCCTAGCTTTTAATACCCTCATTGCCTTCTGCCTGTTTTTAATCTGTGAACGTTCATCTTGACAGCTGACAACAATTCCGGTTGGAGTATGCGTAATTCTAACTGCAGAATCAGTAACATTAACATGCTGTCCTCCGGCACCGGATGACCTAAAAGTATCTATCTTCAAATCTCTGGAGTCGATTTCAATCTCTACCTCTTCAGGTTCAGGCAAAATCACAACCGAAACAGCAGATGTATGAATCCTTCCTCCTGTTTCGGTAGAAGGAACCCTCTGGACACGATGTACCCCATTTTCATATTTCATTTTCTGATATGCATCAGCACCAGATAAAGAAAAAATAATTTCTTTAAACCCCCCGAGATTTGTAGGCTTAGCATCCATAACTTCATCCTTCCAGCCCTGCCTCTGAGCAAAATAAGTGTACATTTTATAAAGATCGCCGACAAACAAAGCAGCTTCATCGCCTCCTGTTCCGGCCCTTATTTCTACTATGACATTTTTATATTTTTCCCGGGGCAACAATGTTTTTAATATCAACCCCTCTAAATTCCGGCTTATTTTCTCAACTTCCTTTTCTAAAGATTCTTTTTCTTCTGATGCCAAAATTTTAAACTCATCATCCGCATTACCTTTAGAAATCATTGTAGAAACATCCTCCAGTTCTTTTTCCTTCAATGCCAAAAAATTCGCCAAGCTTATAACCGGTTCGTATATGGACTTTTGCTTAGAATAATCCTGACAAAGTTCATAGCTGGATACAATCTCAATACAAGATAACTTCTGAATAATATCTTCATACTGATCCTGAATTTGCTTAAGAGCTGCTTTAAATTCTTCTTTCATAGTGGAAATAGTATCAAACTTTCGAAATTACTTCAATGGATATGAATCAACAAGCATAAATTTTCAGAAAAAGACAAGATTAAATATAAATGGGCAGGGAAGGATTCGAACCTTCGAAGCCGATGGCAACAGATTTACAGTCTGCCCCCGTTGACCGCTTGGGTACCTGCCCACACTTAAATAAGCTGGCGGAGGGATTCGAACCCCCGACCTGAGGTTTACAAAACCCCAGCTCTACCACTGAGCTACGCCAGCATGCTGTGTTGTATAAAGAACTTGATGATTTATGAAATTGTACAGCAAAAAAGAAAAAAATCAACTTTTTTTAATTTAAAGTATTAAGATACCCCTCTATATGCTCTCTTGAAACTATAGACTCTTGCATCCCTGCTAAATCACCTTTCTCATAATAAATGACATGGGCCTTTTGATAAGCCGCTACAGCATCGCGATATGCCTTCAACATTGCTTCATAAGCATTTATCTCTGTAATCTCCTGGCCATGCAATCTTAGTATATCACCTCGCATTACCCAAAGAGACGCCTCTTTCATCCAATCCTCTGCCTCTCTAGTCTGCTCTGCATATCTTCTTCTATTCATTGCAGCCCAAAGAATCGAACGCGTTGCTAAAGCATATTCTCCTTTCCCTTGATTTACTTCAAATGCTCTCTCAGCACACTGAGAAGCTTTTTCCCACTCAAATAACAATTCATAATTTCGAGATGCCAAAGCAAATGATTTTGCAGCGCTATCTCTTTCATCAATATTTCTCTCTCCACCAGCTCGATAAATCTCTAAACAGAGCTCAGCCGCTCTAAAACTCAACTCCGCACTAATATAAAGTAGGTCTAAATCATCTTCCTCTTTTGATAGGTTCTCATATTTATGTGCGGCTTTCTTATAAAACTTAACAGCTCTATCATAAGCTCCCAGCTTATCATATAGAAAAGCTACCATCTCCTCACATTGTGCTAACTGAATACTGCTTTCATTATCTTGAAAATAAACCCTGGCCTCATTGAATCTGAATAAAAACTCTTGCAGAAAACTCCACTCAAAAACACCCCCCTCCATTTCTTGATAATAAAGAACCATTGAAGACGCCAGAGACCTAAAATTATCCATATCTATATCAGCAATCTCATCATAGGACATCCTATGCATAATACCTGAAACCTGAGCCATGGCACTATATTGACCACTTGTATCACCCAGCAACAAATAACATCTGGCTATCTTTGTAAAACAGATTGCACTGATAATATTGTCTTCAACTCCAAGAGCAATATCTCTGCACTGGGCCAACAATTCTTGAGCCTCTTCAATACAAATCGTTGCTTCGCTGCTGCAATCTATATCCTGATAAAGAGACGCTACTCTAGCTAGTACACTTGCTTTCTCAAGAAGGTCGCTAAGATAACTTGAAGATTCAGCAGCATTTTTTAAATAATGCAAAGCTATTGCGTAATCCCCTGCATCAATAACTTCTTCCGCCTGGAGTATCAGATTATCTGTTTGAGCTAAAATTTCACCCTGAGAGATCTGAGGACTATTTATTCTACGGGCTAAGGCAACCGGAGATAAAATTAATACAGAAATAAAAACAATGCTAACTGACTTTATTAGACAAATCCCCCTCATAGATTAATTATAGCATAAAATGGCTATCGAACTTTAGATGATTAACATGCAATCCCCATAAGAAAAAAACCTGTACTTCTCTCTTATTGCATAGTAATAAGCAGATAACAAAGAATCCCTCCCGTAAAAAGCAGATACTAAAAACAGGAGGCTGCTTTTAGGTAAATGAAAATTAGTAATTAATGCATCTACGATACTAAACTTATATGGAGGATGAATAAACAAATCAGTCTCGCCATTGCCTTCTTTAACTCTACCGCCTGAAGGGGTGTTTTTTGCCTGTGATTCTAAAACTCTTACTGTTGTAGTTCCAACAGCAATAATTCTCCTTCCCGCTTCCTTAGCTTGGTTGATTATTTTAGCCGAATTACTTGATAACTCAAAATATTCTTTATGCAATGTACTGCTATTTAAGTCTTCCTTTGATAAAGGCTTAAATGTAGCATAACTGACATCTAAATTTAGATCTACAAATTCAACTCCCTTATTTTTCAATTCCTCAATCAGCTCGGGGCTAAAATGAAGACCTGCAGTAGGCGCTGCAACTGAACCGGGTAATTTTGCATAAACAGTCTGATATCTATCTTTATCTAAATCGACATGGGCTCTTTTTATGTACGGAGGCAAAGGCATCTGACCATACTCCTGCATATAATCTAAAATATTATTAAAACAAAATTTAATCATATTAAAACCACTTTTTTTACCACAATAAATTGCACGCTTACCTCCTAAGAGTAAAATCTCCTCATTGCAATTCATATGACCTCGCGTTTTAATTAAAACAGGACTGCTCCTTCCATCTTGAGGAAGTTTTAAAACAAGAACTTCTACTTTCCCCCCGGTATTAGCCCTATGACCATAGATTCTAGCAGGAATTACCTTAGAAACATTCCGCACTAATACATCACCCCGAGATAAAAAATCACCTATCTGATGAAAAAATCTATCATTGACAGTTTTATCATCCTTATTTAAAACCAAAAGACGGGAATTTTCTCTTTTCTTAGGAGGGTATTTCGCTATTAACTCTTTAGGTAAATCATAGATGTAGTCTTCTATGTTGAGTTCAGTCTTCATCCCAAGATAACTTCTTAATCTCTGATGCCGGATAATAATATTGAAGAATTTGCCTAAAATCATAGCCCTGCTTCGCCATACCATATGCCCCCCATTGACAAAGCCCGATACCATGACCCCAGCCATACCCTCTTATATCAATATAATCTTTGACTTTCTCAAGTAAAAATCTTCTACTTCTTATAACATTAGCTCCTAAAATACTTCTAAACTCTTTGGAAGAAATTAGGTATTCTTTATCTCCGGCAAAAATTTGAATTGTTTTAACATAACCGGTATGGTAACGCTCGCCTACAAGTATTGCATCTATTCCCTCCCAACTATAGCCAGCTTGTTTAAAAGTTTTTATAAAATCACGTATTTTTATCTTCTCTTGCCATCTATAATGTTTGGAATTTCTACAGAAATCGCAACTCACTCCTTTTAAGGGAGCAATATCCAGGTTCCACAAATGCGCTACTCCATCAGTATGTCCCCCACATGTAGAATGATAAAATGCCGGAAGCACTTTGCCGTCATAAAAAAGAATCAGCCCTGCTGTTTTATTAACAGCTCTTTTAATACGCCAGCGCTCACCCCGTTTACCCCCATAAACCTGAGAAAGAACATTCGACGTTAAATCATAAATCTTGCTTTTATTCATATCCTTCATATAAAGAGCATACGTTCTGGCAGCAACGGCCTGTGCCATCAATGCCTGCATAGGCCACCAGTGCGCAACCTCATACTGAAGAACACCTTTTAAATAATCTTCTAAGGAAATAATGTTTACAACAGTAAGTTTGCCTTCATCAATTAGAAATCTGATTTTGCCTCTATAAGGCCTGGAATTTATATATATCTCACCATCTTTCTTAGCTTCTATTTCAACACCGAAAACATTATACAACGCTCCCGCTATACTTATTTGATTGCAGCTAATATTAACTTCGGCGAACATGTTTTTACCCTTTATCAATTCCTCCTCAGAATAAGGCAGTTTGATTCGATAATATCCTTTGACCTTAAGATCACACTTATCCGCCTGCTTTAAAATTGCAACTCTTAAAGAATTTCCTCCAGAGAACGCTTGATTCCCCGGCATAAAAATCATTAAAACAACAAAGATCAATATCTTCTTCATCTTTTTAGAATAAACCTTAATATAATTGTTAAAATAACACTTAAAATTATAGAAGTAGTAATAGGAAAATAAATTGTAAAATTTTTCTTTTGCACAAAAATATCTCCGGGCAATTTTCCCAAATATGGGATTTTCCCAAAAAGTAATAACAGGACTCCAACACCAACAATAATCATACCTGTAAGTATCAGGAATTTTGCCATTAAATTCATTTGGTCTGAGTTGATATTTTGTTATCCCTTTCTATCTCGCTAAACAAACACCCGCAGTAATTCTGCCTGTAGAGATTTTTTTCTTTAGCAGTATGCCTGCTTTGAGAGAAAAGTTTTCTGAAATTGCGATCGATAAACTCAATGCCATATTCTTTAGCCAAAGAATTCCCGATACTTTTAATTACCTCTTGATCCTGATAAGGACTGATTAAAAGAGTCGTGGTAAAAGAAGAAAAATTATTTTCTTTTGCAAATAAAGCTGTTTTTTCAAGCCTCAATTCCCAGCAAGACCTACATCTCTTTGGGAAATCCAGTTTACAACCAAGAGCTTCAAAAAATTCCTTGGGATTATATTGAGGATAAAACACAGAAAGATTATCAGTCTCTTTTACATAATCTCTTAAACAATCCCGGCGGCGATTAAACTCAGCTAACGGATGTATGTTAGGATTGTAAAAAAGACCTGATACTTTACAGCTTAAATTCTGTTCCAGATCACGTACGACTTCAACAGCACATGGTGCACAGCATATATGTAGTAATACATCCATACAACTAAAATCCCAACTCAGCCTGTTTACTCTGTTGCTCAGACCCAATATGTTGATATGCTAAATCCGTTGCCTCCCGCCCTTTCCTGGTCCTATTTATAAATCCAGCTTTTAACAAATATGGCTCTACAACATCTATTATAGTATCTACTTCTTCATTTAAACTTGCTGCCAAAGCATCTATTCCCACAGGACCTCCCTTATATTGATTTATAATAACATCTAAAACTCTCCTATCCATGTGGTCTAAACCCATCATATCAATACCTTCTTTTTCCAAAGCTTTTTGAACATTTTCTTCTGTTATCTTGCCATCGGATTTAACCTGAGCATAATCACGCACCCGGCGCAGAAGCCTATTTGCGATTCGAGGAGTCCCGCGGGAACATTTTGCAATTTTTAAATCCGCATCTTTTTCAATCTCAATTTCCAACAATTTTGCTGAACGGTTGACTATTAAACTCAACTCTTGGGGTGTATACAAATCTAAATGATAATATATTCCGAATCTTGCTCTTAATGGAGCAGATAATAACCCCGAACGCGTTGTAGCCCCGATAAGCGTAAATTGCTTAAGATGAAATTGTATTGTCCTGGCGTATGGGCCTTTATCAATTATAAAATCAATTTTAAAATTCTCCATCGCAGAATACAAAAATTCTTCAACCACTTTAGATAGACGGTGAATCTCATCTATGAATAAAACATCTCCTTCACCTAAATTAGTAAGAATTCCTACCAAATCCCCCGCTCGGTCTATTCCCGGACCTGAAGTGGTTATAATGCTAGCGTTCATCTCATGAGCTATTATATGCGCAAGAGTAGTTTTACCTAACCCTTGAGGCCCGGAAAACAGGATATGCTCCAAGGGTTCTTTTCTTTTTCTTGCAGCTTCAATAGCAATTTGCAAACCTTCCTCAACCCTCTTCTGACCTATAAACTCACCTAAGCTCGAAGGGCGTAAAGAAAGATTGAGAATCTGCTCCTCATCTTGGGTATTATTTAATTTATCTATCTCCATTTTGAGAAATTTTCACCTTATAAATTTCGTTTAATATATCTTCAGCCTCTTGTGCACCCGGATTTCTAATAAGCGCCTTTTGAATCATATCCTCTGCTTCTTTCTTCTTATACTGCAACCGAAGAAGTATCTCCAGAGCTTCTTCTTCAATACCGACAAATGAAACAATATTTTTTTTCTCACCTTCCTGAACAAGAGCATACTTGGCTACCTTACCCTGCAGTTTAGCAATTATCAATCTTGCTTTTTGAATACCTATCCCGGGCAAAGAACTTAAAAACTTCTCATCCGCTCTATCAATAGCAATTGCAACATGGGAAACAGGATATTTTAAAACTTTGATTGCTACCTTCACACCAATTCCGGAAACTTTCATCAGTTGCTCGAAAAATTCTCTTTCAACCTCATTCCTAAACCCCACCAAAACAGGCACCATTCTATTGGCCTCTGTCTGATAGAAATGCGTTGTTATAAGCAAAGCATCATCATCTTTAGTAAGCGATTGCAATACTGAATCGGGAACCAGTATTTCATAACTAATATCGTTTACATTTAAAATAATCTTGTTTTCTAAAATCTCTTCTATCTTACCTTTTAACCTGGAAATCATACAATTGAGACCTTTTTTAAATTAACAAAAATATAAGCTAATGCTGCAGCAAGCGCATCTGATTCATGAAGATTTGATAACCCCTTCATGTTGAAAGTATTCTCAATCATTTTAGCAACCTGCACCTTGGTAGCATTGCCACGACCTGTGAGAGATTTTTTTATTTTGGTAGCATTTAAATTGCTTAGCTTAATACCTGCCTGAGCTACTGCAAGCTCCACCACACCTTTAACATGGCCCATTTTTAAACCACTCTTAGGATAAACTGAATTGGAATATATGTCTTCAACTACAACAGCATCCGGCTTAATACCAGTAATAAGTTTTTTCAACTTAGAATGAATATGTTTAAGCCTTTCTTCCTGTGATTGATCGGATCCAGAAAAAATAGTCCCTACCTCAACCAAGGATAAATCTTCATGAATCTTAGCAGGTGAGAAATCTTGCTTTAATTCGATACAGGCAAATCCTGTAGCATCTAGGCCAGGATCAATTCCCAGAATCTTCATTCGCCACCTCTTCTATGATTTCATCAGGAATGTCAAAATTGGCATAAACTTGCTGGACATCGTCATTAGACTGCAGCAAATCCATTAAAGAAAGAACTCTTTTAGCTTCTTGAACACCTAATTTTATGGAATTAGAAGGCAACATTGTAATTTCATTAGATACCATGATGATATTTTTATCCGTAAGAGCATTTTTAACTGCTTCAAAGCTTTCAGGGCTAATGATTATTTCAAACACATCTCCTTCTGTCTTCATATCTTCAGCCCCAGATTCTATTGCCATAGTCAAAAGAATGTCTTCATCAACAACATTTTTGTCTACCACAATTAAACCTTTTCTATGGAAGATCCAGCTTACAGACCCCGCACCTGCCATATTACCACCTTTTTTGGTAAATATGCTTCTGACTTCTGAAGTAGTCCTGTTTTTATTATCAGTCAGAGCATCAATAAGAATTGCAATGCCTGCTGGTCCATATCCCTCGTAAACTACTTGTTCGTAACTTACGCCCGGCAACTCTCCTGTACCCTTTTTAACAGCCCTTTCAACATTATCCATGGGCATATTAGCATCTCTTGCCTTTTCAATCGCATGCCGCAAACTGGCATTGGCACCAGAATCTCCGCCTCCTTCTTTAGCGGCAACTGTTATTTCTTTGGCAAGTTTACTGAAAATCTTTCCTTTTCTGACATCCGCAGCCCCTTTGCGGTATTTTATATTCGCCCATTTGGAATGACCAGACATATTTTCTCCTTGTTCTAAATTATATCAACCCAAAACCCCTAAAGCAATTAATCTTATTCCTCTTTTTTATCGCTTTGCGCTTCTTTAATTATCTTATCTGCAATTCTCTGGGGTACTATTTCATAATGAGAAAATCTCATAATATAATAACCACGGCCACCTGTTATAGAGCGAAGCTCTGATCCGTATTTAAACATTTCTGCCAAAGGTACCTGGACCTTAACTGTTTCCATGCCTCCTTTAGCTTCAACACCAGCAATACGACCCCGCTTTGAATTGATATCCCCGCTGACCTGCCCCATATACTCATCCGGAATCACAACTTCAACATCCATAAGAGGCTCTAATAACACCATACCTGCATCAACAGCTGCGTTACGAAAACTCATGGAACCTGCAATTTGAAAAGCCATATCAGAAGAATCCACCGAATGATATGAACCATCATAAATTGTAACTCTAACATCAACAACCGGACATCCTGCCAAAACACCCTCGGTCATTGTTTTTTTGACCCCTTTTTCAGCAGCAGGAATATACTGTTTAGGAACAACACCACCCACAACAGCATCAACAAATTCAAACCCTTTATCCCTCTCAAGCGGCTCTAATTTAAGCCAAACATCTCCATATTGACCGCGTCCGCCAGTTTGCCTTTTATACCTGCCCTGTGCACTTGATGCCTTTGTAACAGTCTCCCGATACGGCACTTTTGGAGTGTCCAGCTCAACATCAACACCAAACCTTTCTTTCAGCCTGTCTACCATAATATCTAGATGCAAATCCCCTAAACCATAGATTAAAAGTTCCTTTGTTTGTTCCCCGCGAGAGACTTTAAACGTAGGATCTTCAAAGCTAAGCTTATGAAGAGCTTCCATGATTTTTTCTTCATCCTCACGAGCTTTTGGTTTTATGGAAAAACAGACCGGAGACTCAGGATAATCAATAGAGCTATAAACTATTCTCTGCTTTTCATCGCAAATAGTATCTGTGGTTTGAGTCTCTTTAAGTTTTGCAACAGCAACTATGTCACCTGCAGCCGCCAATGCAATCTGTGCCTGTTCTTTACCTTGTAGTTTAAATATCTTTCCGATTCTCTCTTTAGTTGATTTAGTTGAGTTATAAAATCCTGTATCTGCATTAAGAGTACCTGATAAAATTCTAAATATTGTTAACTGCCCCACATATGGATCATATATGGTTTTAAAAATTAACCCGCTGAAAGGAGAATCTATAGATGCGCTCCTTTCTAAAACTTCTTCATTATCTACATTACCACTTTTATACGGACCCATTTCATCCGGAGCGGGTAAAAAATTTATTATTCCTTTCAAGAGAGACTCCACTCCTAACTGATCTTTTAAAGCCGATCCAAAGTATACAGGAATAAGCTTTCTATCCCTAATAGCAGATTCCAACCCATTTGCCACTTCTTCAGCCGTTAATTCTTCCCCTTCAAGATATCGTTCCAAAATTGCATCATCTGCTTCAGCTGCAAAATCCACAATGCTTTTGTAATAACCATCTATCTCCGACTTTATAGACTCAGGAGCTTTATCAGATTCAAAGATACTGTAAACACTCGATATATCAGGACCCATCGTATCAGGCAAAGAAAAAGGTATACAATTATCTCCGAATCTATCCTTGATTTCACTTAGTGTTTTCTCTATATTAGTGTTTTCCTTATCACATCTATTGACAAATATTATCACAGGAAGATTCATTTCCTTTGCATATTCAAAGCTCCTTTCGGTTCCAACTTCGACTCCAGAAGCAGCAGATATAGTAAGAATAACAGCATCTACAGCCCTTAATGCAGAAAGAACTTCTCCTGCAAAATCAGCATAACCCGGAGTATCAAGAATATTTACTAAATACCCCTCTTGGATAAAATTTAAAACTGAAGTATTTATAGAAATCCTTCTTTTAGTTTCATCAGGAGCAAAATCACTTGTTGTATTTCCATCTTCTGCTTTACCAATCCTATTAATAGCACCTGTTTTAAAAAGCATTGCCTCAACCAGGGAAGTTTTACCTGCGGCAGAATGTCCGACTAAAGCAACATTCCTAATTTTCTTCATATCATGCATATTTTCCTCCTAATGAGCACATGACTTATGGAGTATTAGCAAACTTAAGTCACTGTGCGAATTATTCCGCTGAGAGTGCTAAAATTATTCTAAGAATTTTAGCGCATTTCTCGAAGCGGTAATACTAACATATATAATGAACATTAGACACCAGCCGTCTGCAAATCATCAGCATCAAGCATCAGCCATCTGCAAATTATATCCCTACAAGGGATTACTAATTTTAGTAAATTTAGAAGGTACAATAGAATTAAATAGTATAAAAAGAGGATGTTTTTGTCAAGGAATGAAAAAGTAAATTATCAAACTACAAAATTTCAGGGGAAATACTTAGGAAAATAATTGAAAATTTTTTGCTTAATTTTTTCATCAACAGCCATGTTTTTAATTCTTGTTTTTACTGACTGCATATGTACTTGCAAAAATTCCTTTCCACATATATTGCTTATTAATAATCCATACCACATTTCAACAAATTGTAATTCTTTCATCCTGTTTTCAATAGCTTTCACATCATGATTATATTGCTTTTTGCTTAATTCCTTATCTTTCAGACTTTCCAATTGCATCTTCATACCATCTATCATTTGCTGCCTTTCATAAAATAATCTAACTAACGAATATGCTACAATTTCTTCACCATTTTTAATGAAAAAATCTTTATTCTCCAAAAGAATATTTTGGCTTCTACCGATTTTTGAAATATTTTCATTGCCAGATAAAATCCAGCTGTATAAATTCAGCATCTGCTGACGATTCGGTATCTCTTCATTTAAAATGTGCCTTGTTTGCGTTGCCACATACTCAGCAAAGCAAAAAGATTTAACCATCCTAAATACAGACTCCATATTCCCGCTTTTATTCAATACCGACAAAAACTCCTGCTCAAAAGAAGTTAGCATATCACGCGCTTTTGTACGTTCGTATATGTCAGAATATTTTTCATATCCGGAAATTTCTTCCACAGCTATACCTGAAACATTTGAGATATGACTAATGACTTCGTTATATTCCGCCTTGGTCATTTTACGGTCTGAAAAGCTTTTAAAGCAAAGAGAAGAAAGTTCTGGATACGCTTGAGCGAGGACTTGAGGGCTATCAAAAATTTCCAAAAATGTCCAAATATTTCTAAATAAAGCCTCTGTGTTTACACCTGGAGGTGGAGATATCTCTCTATCGAGAGATTTAATTCTTCTGCAAGCACTTTGGTCTACAGAGGGTTGCTGAAAATACACAGCAATACATACCAATATCATTAATATTTTTGTAAAAGTTTTCATCCCTGATATTTATGCCATATATTGAATGAAGATACAAATCGAATGGATTTTATTCCGAAATGAGCTCTTTAAAAACAATCGGGATATTCTCTAAGATATCCGTTGCGATTAAAGCAAGTTCTGTCTTATCCCAAGCAGCAATATCCCCTGCCTTACCGTGAATATATACACCTAAAGAAGCAGCCTCAAAATCAGTCAATCCCTGCCCCAATAAACCTACAATAATCCCGCTTAATACATCTCCTGAGCCTGCTGTCGCCATACCCGGATTACCGCTATTGTTAAAGAAAGATTTACCATCTCCTGATGCAACTATCGTATTATGGCCTTTGAGAACTAATGTAAGTTTGTATTCTTCAGCAAATTTAGATACCAATTCCTTCCTATTATCTTTTATCTTCTGAACAGGCATCCTCAAAAGACGGGAAAATTCCCCCAAGTGAGGTGTTAAAATTAAAGATTGCGCTTTCCTTTTTTTAAATAATTTAACCCTGGATTTAAATGCATTAATACCATCTGCATCAAGTAAAATCGGCTTTTTCATAGTTAGAACAAGCTTTACAACTAATTCCTGAGTAGATATGTTTCTGGAAAGACCGGGACCTATGAGAAGCAAATCACAGTCTTTGAGAATGCTTTTTATCTTCTTAAATGCCTTTACAGAAAGTGTCTTTTGCTTCGTTTCAGGTAAAGGAACAGTAATCACTTCTGTAATCTTTCCCTCTGCCTCACTGTTTAAACTCTTGGGGATTCCTAAATAGACCAAACCAGCCCCTGAGCGCAAAGCTGCAAGAGAAGAAAGATAAGCTGCACCACTCATGCCAAGAGAACCGGCAAGAACAAAAACTTTCCC
>JAVCDA010000014.1 GCA_030765145.1 Candidatus Saelkia tenebricola
AGATTAAACAATAAAGTAGGTAATAGATTTCAAGGCATGACCAATAAAGACAGAGACTTCTTAAAAGAGAAAGGGCTCTTATGATGTTGTGGTTTAATCTAAAGTTTATACTAAACCGATTATATGGTTTTTATGACTATATCTGGATAGACTGTACCCTTGTTAAGGAAACTCAGAAAGTTATTTTAATTATGTTTGATGACAGAGAGATTTGGTTTCCGAAAGCATGGATTGTAAAGATAAAACGAGATAAAAACGGTTACACCATAAGGATTAAAATATCTCAGTACAATTGGGCTAAAAAGATGTCATAACAACCTGCTCTCTGCGAAAAAATGCTTGACAATGTTGGAACATTTGTATATAATTATGTATATATGAATATGAAAGCTATAAAATTGAGTGAGAGGCAAATAAGATTTCTTTCCGCATTAACTCTTTATATGCGTAGAGAGAAAAGACCTCCTACTATTAGAGAACTCCAAGAAATAATGGGTTTAAAATCACCCAGAGGCGTTAGCCAGTATTTAGGAGTACTTGAGGAAGCAGGCTATATTAAGCGT
Source organism: Candidatus Saelkia tenebricola (assembly GCA_030765145.1). GTDB lineage: Bacteria > Omnitrophota > Gorgyraeia > Kaelpiales > Kaelpiaceae > Saelkia > Saelkia tenebricola. Next base: position 564 of record JAVCDA010000014.1, read on the forward strand.
GGTAAAGGCGCAAGGAATATTCAAATATTAAAAAGCATTCCTAGCGCAGAAATCGGCAGAGCAGAAACGGTAGAGGTTCCAATTGTTGGCGATATAGCTTGCGGGTCCCCATTTTTAGCAGAAGAAAACATAGAGGACTATAGCTCCGTATCTATAAAATTAGCTAAGCCACCATATCATTATTTTATTTTAAGAACCAAGGGTAATAGCATGGACAAGGCTGGTATAAATGATGGCGATATGGTACTAATTCGGCAGCAACCTGTAGCGGAAAGTGGTCAAGACGTAGTAGCGTTAATTAATGATGAAGCTACCATAAAACGATTAAATAAGTTTGAAAAACATATATCCTTGGAGCCTGTTTCAAGCGATAAAAACAATAGGCGTATTATTTTAGAGCATGATTTTCAAATTCAAGGAGTTGTTGTGAGAACTTTATAGCTATTAAAGGAAAAGGGCGGATAAGTTCAGGCTTCCGACCGTTATTATCCACCCCTATGCTTTGGCTTAACCGCTCCAAAAGCACTAGTACTAGTTTATACCAAGGAAGTAGTGCTGTCAATAGCTATTACTAGCCTAAGTGCGGAAATTACCACTGAGGAGAGGAGAAGAGCATATGCGATACTTTGTTAAGAATCTTAAAGTACACAAGTATCCAGTGCCGCACAACTGCAAAGTTCACTACACAGGCGAAACTTTACATAATAATGTGCCGGCAGGGTACGAAAAGTGTGATGATTGTTTTAATTTACCAAGATAAAATTAAAACAGGCAGAAGAGGGGATTAATTCCCCTCTTCTATGAAAATACTTTGTTAAAAATAAAGATTTTTTCTTTATTAACGCAAAGCATTATGTTAATATATGTATAACGACAGGGAGTGGCTATGAAATTTATCGATCTATTTGCCGGAATTGGCGGGTTTAGGGTTGCATTAGAGCAATTAGGCTTAGAATGCGTTTTTTCTTCAGAAATAGATTATCACGCAAGGTTAACGTATAAGAATAATTTCGGGCATTATCCCGCAGGGGATATTACTAGGGTTGGAGAATTTGAAATTCCTTCCTATGATATTTTATGCGCAGGGTTTCCGTGTCAGCCTTTTAGCATATCAGGTAAGCAGTTAGGTTTTAATGATACAAGGGGAACGCTGTTCCATGAGATTGCCAGAATCGCAAAATATCACATGCCGAAAGTTATTTTTTTGGAAAATGTTAAGAATTTTGTACGGCATAATCAAGGAAAAACATTCGCCATAGTTTGTAACAGTTTGGAAGATTTAGGTTATGATGTTTACTATAAAGTTATAAACGCTTCATTGTATGGAGTTCCGCAAGCCAGAGAGCGAGTATATATTATCGCCTTTCGCAAAAACTTGAACATAAAAGATTTTTCTTTTCCAAAACCTACATATGAAGAAGTCTATTTAAAAGATATGTTGCTTTCTAACGGTAAAGCAGACTCGCTTTTTATTAACAGAAAAGATATGGTTTTATACGATGACGCAGAAGACAAAAAAAAGAAAAAGAGTTTACGACCTGTAAGACTAGGTATTGTGAATAAAGGAGGACAAGGGGAGAGGATATATAGCGCAAATGGTCATGCTGTTACTTTATCTGCGTACGGAGGCGGTGTAGGCGCAAAAACGGGGCTGTATTTAATAAGTGGCAAAATACGCAAACTTCATGTAGAAGAATGTAAAAGGCTTATGACTTTCCCTGATAATTATATTTTATCTAATAATACTAATCAGGCGTATAAGCAATTTGGGAATGCCGTTATAGTTAAGATAATAAGAATTATTACAAAAGAAGTTTTGAGGAGGATTGAATGGTCAGAAAAAAAGAAAACGCAAAAATCGGCGGCGAAGCCGAACGCTTATTCGCTAGTAAGTTAAAAGCGGATACCAAGCTCCAAAAGTTTATTACGCGGAAATATAAGCTTAAAGGTGATTTTTTAGAAGCTCATCCAACGGGAATTAATCAGAAAAAAAGCGATGTTTTGGTGCTGTTTTCGGAAAGTGTTCCGGTGGGCGTTAATATTAAAGCAGGCAAAGCGGATTTTAATCAAGTAACTCGTTTATGGCTGAGCAGTCTCGCTAAAGAAATAAAACTTTCAAAAACAGCTGTATCCATATTTCAAAAAGGAATAGACAATTACAGATTGAAGCGAAAGGAATGCCTTATAGAGAAAGAGAGTCAACCGTATATAGAAAATGAATTAAGGGGAAAATTAGACTTAGTAATAGAGTTAATTTTCAGAGGCATAGGTAACGATATTGCGAAGATTTTAGCTTTGTATGATAGAACCAAAAAGGTATATCACCTTTATGACCTTGATGAATTTATTTCTAAAGTAGCTCGCTCCAAAATAGGTTTTACTGCAAAGGGCATTGTTAAGATAGGAAAATATCTTAGCATACAACGTAAAAGCGGAAATGGAGCATCGGTGAAAGTTCCAAAATCTCACCCAAAACATCCCGGCAATCAAATACAATTCAAGATGAAAATACTTTCTTTTATGCATGAGAACAAGCCTTTTTCGATATTAAAATAATGGATGTGTATGGAAAGAAAACTCGCTCAAAGGTAATGAGCAGGGTTCGATCAAAGCGAAATGAAAGTACAGAGCTTAGACTGATTGCAATATTTAAGAAAAAAAAGATTAAAGGTTGGAGAAGAAATTGTAAGATATACGGAAAGCCGGATTTTGTTTTTCCTAAAAAAAGAACAATAGTTTTTGTGGATGGTTGTTTTTGGCACGGCCATAATTGCAGGAATACAATTCCCAAATCCAATATTAAATACTGGAAGTCTAAAATTAAGCGAAATATAGCTAGAGATAAAACAGTAAACCGCTTTTTAAGAGGTGAAGGTTGGTCTGTATTTAGATTGCGAGAATGCTATATTAAAAAAGGCGAATTACCAAAGCGTTTGATGAGTCAGCTAAGAGAACGTG
>JAVCDA010000026.1 GCA_030765145.1 Candidatus Saelkia tenebricola
GTCATAGGTTTACCACACTTTAGGCATATCTCATCTGTAGTCTCTGACTTAATAATCTCTATCTTGCCATCCTCTGTTTTCTTAGCAGGCTTTGAGTTTTTGCATTTTGGAAAACCAGAACAACCTAGGAATGTGCCTCTTCTTGACCATCTAAATAACATAACCTTTCCACAGAGCTCACACTTGTAATTAGTACGAACCTTTCTTTTTCTAAGATCTTCCATGTTGATATGTGCTTCTGAGAGGTCTTTTGCAAAAGGCGCGTAAAATTCTTTTAAGACATCTACCCACTTCATATCTCCTTCTTCTACCTTATCAAGCTCATCTTCCATCTCAGCTGTAAAGCTTACATTTAAAATATCAGGAAAGTGCTTAACTAAAAGCTTAGTAACTTCAATACCAACTTCTGTTGGATAGAAATATCCCACTTTTCTTTCAACATAATTACGATTTACAATTGTTGAAATTGTAGGTGCATATGTACTTGGTCTACCTATACCGTTCTCTTCAAGCTCTTTTACTAACGATGCATCTGAATACCTTGCTGGTGGTTTTGTAAAGTGTTGTGATGGTATAAGCTTTAATAGATCGAGTAGCTCATTCTTTGTTAGAGCTGGGATAAGACTCTTTTGTTCATCATCCTTCTTATCATCAAGCTTCATAAATCCATCAAAGACTACCTCGCTACCTGTTGTTCTAAATATATATTTATCAATATCAGTAATATTCTCTTTAGCAGCTATATCTATGCTTTTTGCCTTTAGTATGGCTGATGCCATTTGGCTCTGTAAGAATCTCTTCCATATAAGCTTGTAGAGTTTAAGTTGATCTGTACCAAGATATGCTTTCATATGATCTGGGGTTCTGGTTACATCTGTAGGCCTTATGCCTTCATGGGCATCTTGAGTTTTTTGCTTAGACTTTTTAAATATATGAGGATGTTTTGGTATATACTCTTTGCCAAAGCTCGATTGAATAAAAGCTTTTGCTTTCTCTTGAGCTTCTTTTGAGATATTTCTTGAGTCTGTCCTCATGTAGGTTATAAGACCTGTTGCCTCACCATCTCCGAGTTCCAAACCTTCATATAGTTGCTGTGCAAGACGCATGGTCCTTCCTGCTGCATACCTGAGTTTATTAAAAGCATCTTGCTGCATAGTACTTGTAGTATAGACTGCAAATGGCTTCTTAATCTTGTTCTGCTCTTTTATATTAGAGACTATAAAGTTACTTTTACTTATTATATCTTCTAAAGCATCTGCTGCTTCTTTATTATGAACCTTAGGTTTTTTACCATCTATTAAAGCTAGCTTTGCAATGAACTTTGATTTCTCATTATCAGGTTTTTTCTTTAACTCTGCCTCAAGCTCCCAATACTCCTGTGACTTAAAGGCATTTATCAGATCTTCTCTTTCAACAATAAGCCTTAATGCTACAGATTGAACTCTTCCTGCACTTAAGCCCCTGCCCACTTTCTCCCAAAGAAGTGGAGAAAGATTATAACCAACTATCCTATCAAGGACTCTTCTTGCCTGCTGCGCATCTACTCTATTTAAGTCTATCTCGCGTGGATTCTTAAATGCAGCATCTATAGCAGCCTTTGTAATCTCATGAAACTCAACTCTTGATACTTTCTGATCCTTAGCTACTATCTCACGTGCTAGATGCCAGCTTATTGCTTCGCCCTCTCTATCAGGGTCTGTTGCAAGATAAACACATGATGCATCCTTAGCTTTTTTCTTAAGCTCTGCAACTATCTTTTTGCGGGCAGGAACTACTATATAATCGGGCTTAAAATCTTTATCTACATCTATACCCATCTTGCTTGATGGAAGATCTATTAAATGCCCCATAGATGCAGCTATATCATAGCCCTTGCCTAAGAACTTAGCTAAAGTCTTTGATTTTGCAGGAGATTCTACTATAACTAATACTTTTTTCATAATATTTTATGTAGCTTAAAAAGCTAATTTAACCCTTTCGTGTTTATACTGGTAAAATTAATACTACTTTTTTACTAAATCTTCTTTATTAATACTTTCAAGACCTAGTTCAGATAATATGTCTTCAGCTGAATCTATGAGCTTAGCACCTTGCTTAATAAGTCTATTAGTCCCATATGAAGACTCACTATCCACAGGGCCTGGCATAGCAAAAACATCACGCCCTTGTTCTAATGCAAAATCAACTGTTATTAGTGCGCCACTTCTTTGAGCTGCCTCTATAACTACAATGCCTTTTGATAGACCACTTATTATGCGATTCCTACGAGGAAAGTTTTGCTTTAGAGGTTTTGTTTCAAACGGAAACTCTGATATTACTGCACCAGATAGTGCTATATCATTAGCAAGCTTGGCGTTTTCTAAGGGGTATATACAACCTAATCCACTTCCTAAAACAGCTATGGTCCTTAGTTTATTTTCTAAAGCTGCTTTGTGAGCAACAGAATCTATACCTCTTGCTAGACCTGATACTATTGTTATCTCATAATCTTTAAGTGAGGCTACTAACTCTTTGGTAGCTCTTATACCATATTGTGTACACTTTCTTGAACCAACTACTCCTAATGAGAGATCATCTTTATCTGATAATATGCCTTTTACATATAAAACTACAGGTGGATCATAAATCTCTTTTAACATTTCAGGGTAACTCTTATCAAAAATAGTTAAAACTTCCACACCTTGAGCTTCAATAAGTTCAAGCTCTTTGTCTATATTATAAGTACTCTCACAAGAAGTAATATTCTCTGCAATATTTTTGCTAATACCTTTTA
>JAVCDA010000074.1 GCA_030765145.1 Candidatus Saelkia tenebricola
ATTTAAGAGTTGGGTGTAAACTCAACGTGGAATTTGATATTTTGGCTAAATATGTTGCGAACTATTTAAAAAATATTAAACATTAAATAATTACGGGATGTGGCTCAGCTTGGAAGAGCGCTCGGTTCGGGACCGAGAGGTCGGCGGTTCAAATCCGCCCATCCCGACCAAGTTGAAAATAATGTTTAAATTAAAACAGGAGGTGTTCAGTGAATGTTTTGTTTCAGAGAATGATTAGAGCAGCAAAATTAGATGTAAATCTTTATGAAGAAGTAGAGCATGATAAAAGTTCGCTAAATCAGGCAATGATTGTTGTTGTTTTGTCCAGTATTGCTGCTGGTATCGGGGCGATGAGTATTAGAGACAATATAAATCTGATTGCTGTTGTAATTGCGGCATTGATAGGTTGGGCTATCTGGGCTTTTCTCATTTATCTTATCGGTGTAAAATTGTTGCCTACGTCTGAGACGAAGTCTGATGTTGGAGAGCTTATGAGGACAATAGGATTTGCTTCATCTCCCGGGGTGATTAGAATTTTAGGTATTATTCCCGGATTGTTCTATGCGGTTTCATTTATTGCTCAGATTTGGATGCTTATAACAATGGTAATAGCAGTACGGCAGGCTTTGGATTATAAATCTACTGGCAGGGCAATATTAGTTTGTATTTTCGGCTGGTTTATTCAAGCGGCTCTGTTAACGTTTTTGCTTAGGTAGGAAGTGAAGGTTATGTTCAAAAGAGTACATGTTTATTATTCCGGAAGAGTGCAGGGTGTAGGTTTTAGATTTACTGTAGAACGTATTGCTTTGGATACGAATAGCCTTACCGGTTGGGTGAAGAATCTTACTGACGATAGAGTCGAAGTTGTTGCAGAAGGAGATGAAGAGAAGTTGAATGATTTCTTACGTAGTATTAGTTCGGGTTTGATGAAAAGATATATCAGAAGAGAAGATATTATCTGGGAAGAAGTTGTTGGTGATATGGATGATTTTATAATCAAGTTTTATTAGTTTTATTATGCGGTTTGCTATTTTAGGAGATATACATTCAAATTTAGAAGCATTCAATGCTGTTCTTGAAGACTTAGACAAGATAGGTGTAGATAAAATATTTTGTATTGGGGATATCGTTGGGTATGGGGCGGATCCTATAGAGTGCATTAATGTAGCAAGAGAAAGATTTGAATCGGCAGTAATCGGTAATTATGATTTGGCTGCTATAGGCAGGTTAGGTTTGGATGGATTTGATGATGCAGCAGCTAAGGCGCTGGTTTGGACTCAAGGTATGCTGGGGGCGGATGAGAAAGATTTTTTAAGTGAGCTGCCTTTAATAGATGTATATCAGGATATGGTTTTCACCCATAGTAATTTATATGATCCGGATGGGTTCTATTACATTGAGAATAAAGCACAGATTATGAGAAATTTCGATTTCCAGGAAGATAAAACAATTTGTTTCATAGGACATTCACATGTTCCATTTATTGCATTATCGGATAATATCATCGGAGAGGCATTTTTATGTAAGAGTGAGGAAATATATATTGAAAAAAGTAAAAGATATCTCGTAGATGTGGGTAGTGTTGGTCAGCCTCGAGATGGAGATCCCAGAGCTACTTATGTTGTTTATGATCAGGATAAAAGTACGCTAAGAATAGAAAGGGTTGATTATGATATTGATAAAGCATCTACTAAAATTGCACTGGCTGGATTACCGGCTGAGCTCGGTATGAGGCTTTTTCAAGGGGTATAATTTGAAATGAGTAAAGATTTGAAAAATGTAAAAAGTAAAATAGAAAGTTTAAGGGATGAAATCAGACGCCACAATCATCAATATTTTGTTGAAAATATGCCTCGAATCTCAGACCAGGCGTATGACATTTCATATAAGAGGCTTGAGGAATTGGAGTGTAAATTCCCCAAGTTTAAAACAGTAGATTCTCCGACTCAGAGAGTTGGAGGAATGCCTTTAGATAGATTTAAGACAGTTAAGCATAATGTTCCTATGCTCAGTATGGACAATACTTACTCTGAAGATGAAATCAGGGATTTTAATAGGCGGGTTGAAAAAAATCTTAACAGTCGGGATATAGATTATCTCGTTGAACTTAAAATAGATGGTCTTAGCGTATCACTCCAATATCGAGATGGGGTATTTACTCAAGGTGCAACTCGTGGAGATGGTTATCGAGGGGATGAGGTAACTCGGAATTTAAAAACTATAAGAAGTATTCCTTTAAAACTTTTTACAAAAGGTAAACTAAAATTTCCCAAATTACTTGAAATGCGGGGAGAGGTATATTTGCCACAAGCAGTGTTTTCGAATTTAAATAAAGAAAGAGAAAAAAATGGTGAGGCTATTTTTGCAAACCCCAGAAATGCAGCAGCTGGTTCACTTAAATTGCTTGATTCAAGACAGGTTTTAAAGAGAAACCTTGATATATTTATCTGGGGGGTGGGATATTGCGAAGGGATTGCATTTAAAACTCATAGAGATGTGTTGACTTATTTTAAAGATATAGGACTTAAAGTTAACCCCCATTATAAATTTTGTCAGGGAATAGAGGATGTCATTCAATATTGCAGGGAGTGGAGAGATAAGAAGAAAACTTTGGATTATGATATAGACGGAATAGTTGTTAAAGTTAATAGTTTAAAACAGCAGGAGAGACTGGGTGCAACTTCTAAATCTCCCCGCTGGTTGATTGCATATAAGTTCCCCTCATTACGCACAGAAACTGTTTTAAAAGAAATAATTATTCAGGTTGGAAGGTTTGGTACGCTTACTCCGGTTGCAGTTGTTGAGCCCGTATCTATAACAGGTTCTGTTGTAACCAGGGCGAGTTTGCATAATGAGGATCAGATAAAAAGAATGGGTGTAAAAATAGGCGATACTGTTTTAATAGAAAAAGCCGGTGAGATTATTCCTCAGGTAGTTGAGGTAATTAAGGATAAACGTTCTGGTGGTGAAAAAGCGTTTAAAATGCCCAAGAGTTGTCCTGTATGTGGGGGGAAAGTTGCGAGATTAGATTCCGAAGTTGCCATAAGATGCCTAAATCAGTTTTGCCCTGCGCAGATTAAAAATGCTGTTAAACAATTTGCATCTCGTGATGCTATGAATATAGAAGGTATTGGAGAGGCTTTAGTAGAACAGCTGATAGATGAAAAATTGATAAAAGATTATGCGGACCTTTATTTTTTAAGGAATGAACAGCTGCAAAAATTAGAGCGGATGGGGGTGCAGTCCAGCGCTAATATTTTAGAAGCTATTGAAATGAGTAAAAACCCTCCGTTGCATTGCTTGATTTATGCATTGGGCATAAGGCATGTCGGGGTGCATACAGCAGAAATTTTGGCTGATGAGTTTTTATCCATTAAAGAATTGTCTAAGGCAGGAAGCCAGGAGCTTTCTGTAATCGAAGGGGTTGGTCCAATAGTTGCAGAAAGTGTTATTAGTTTTTTCTCATCTTGTTACGGAAAGAAAGTGATTGAAAAATTAGAAAAAGCAGGTCTTAATATGGGCAAAAAGTCAAGAAAGACGTCTGATCTATTGACGGGGTTAAAATTTGTTGTTACCGGAACTTTAAAAGGTTATAGTAGGGGGGAGATAGAAGAGATAATCAAAAAATACGGCGGTAAGATTTCATCTAGTGTGAGCAGCAGGACCGATTTCTTGATTTTAGGCCGTGATACCGGGGCTAAATATAAAAAGGCAAAGGAGCAAAATGTGAAGATAATTAAAGAAGAAGATTTTAATAAAATGATAAAAAGTATCCCCCCTGGAGGTAAAAAATGAAAAAGGTAATAGGGTATCTATTTATTATGCTTTTATTGGCTGACTTGAGTGGATGCAGGGGGTTAAGTAAAAAATTTGTCCGTAAAAAGAAAGAGCAGGATGAAAGGCCAAACGTAATACTTGCGCTGGAGGATTATGATGAGCTTGCGGATTATCATGAGCTTTATAAGAAGCATTTTATGCTCTGGGGATATTGGTGTGACGAGCTGATTTCAAGCATAGAGAGAAATTTTAAAAAACAGAAGGAATGTGTTAGCCAGTCGCTGGAACATCTGTCTTCTCTTAAGAAATACATCTTAAATTCAAAACATGAGCTCTTGGATACATATATCGAAAGACTTCAGAAAATTAAATCCAAGATTGATAGCAAAAAAATAAGTAATAATATTGAGAAGAGGAGAATAATGCGTGAAGTAGAGAAGTTGAAAAGATTAGTGGATAAAGAATATCGGTATTCTGAAATTAAAGTTTTTATTATACAGCCGGTTTCAAAATAGAATGATATCTTATTTAATTAATTCATTTTTTATAAGATAAAGGTAGATGTTCTTTGCAAGAAGAGCATAGCCCTTTTTGTTTGGATGCCACATGTCTTTGGAAAGATAGCTGCATGCATCAGGAATATTTTTAAAAATGGTGTGATTGTCAAGTAAGGAGATGTTGTGTTTTTGGGCTACTTTCATATGGACTTCATGTAATAATTCATCTTTTATCGGATAAGAACAAAGTATTACCGAAATCTGATTTTCACGGCATATTTTTATCATTTCTGAAATATCATGTTCTGCTATAGTGTAGGCTATTCTATCAAGTTTTCCTTGGTATGATTTTCCATCCCAAAAACTTTTCACTCTATTTTTATCAGAATAGTCCCATTTTTCTTTATATAAATTAGGGGATAATCTGATAAATCTTGCTAACTTCCATATCCTTAATTTATTTAAGAAAAACAGAGTTTTTAAGGCGGTTTGAGAAACTGTTTCATTTTTGTTGAATACCAATATATTACCTCTGTCTAAATTCCAGAAATTATTCGCTCCCACCATAAGTATGATTATATTGGGGTGATATTTTTTGATATAGCCGGGTAGTTTAAATAAGATTTCTGAAGTATTCTGGCCGATAGTCACATCGAAATAACAGCGGATTTTTTTATCAGGGAATTGTTCTCCCAGCATAGCTTCTAATTGTTTAGGGTAGTTGTCTCTTGTGGGGTTATCTGTTCCTATTCCCCATGTTGAAGATTCACCGATACAAAATATACTATAATCAGATGTTGTTTCTTCAGGCAATTTATAACGTATCTTGTATCCAAAGCCCAGTATTCTCAGAGTCAATTCAATAAGCACGAGGCTTATTACTAATCCGAGGAGAATGAGAAATATTTTTTTCATAGCGTGAGATGGTAAGTTTTATATATTATCTTTTAGAATAAAGTCTATAGTCAAGGATTATTCTTAAAAACAGAGCCTTGTAGTAAGTTCTGAAAATTTCAGCCAGAATCGTTGTTTTTGTGTTAAAATAATGGACAATGCAGATAATTTTACCAAAAGAGACGATTTTTTCGCCGTACTCTTATAAAGAAATCCCGCGTATTTTAAAGCAATACGGAAGCAGGGTTTTACTTGCTACAGGAGAGAATGTATTCCTAAATAGCTCTTGGGGTAGAGATATCTTAAAGCTTCTTAAAAAAAATAAGATTAAATTTTTTCTCTATAACAAGATAAAGCCTGAGCCGGATTGCTGTGCAGTAGAACGTGGAATTGGATTTGCCAGGAGGAACAGGTGCGATGTGGTTATCGGTATTGGAGGGGGAAGTGTAATAGACGTATCTAAAGCAGCAGCAGGGCTCTTTAATGAAAATTTTAATTCGGTTTCAGAGTATCTTTACGGAAAGAAAATAAATTCATTCGGTATTCCGTTTGTCGCAGTTGCTACTACCTCGGGAAGCGGGTCTGAAGTTACTAAAAACGCTGTCTTAAAAGATAATGCCAAGTGTATTAAGACGAGCATCAGAGATTTTAAACTTTTACCTAAGGTTGCATTGGTTGACCCTGTCTTGACTTTAAGTTTGCCTAAGCAAATAACCTTACATACTGCGTTGGATGCTTTGACTCATGCGGTGGAATCTTATGTGTCCTTGGGGAGTAATTCTTTAACGGAAGCTCTGGCGCTTAAATCAATAGATATTATTTATAACAATTTGCCTCTTAGTTTGTCTAAATTAAAAAATTTAAAATTAAGAGAACATTTAAGCGAAGCCAGTTTAATGGCGGGGATATCTTTTTCAAATGCAGGCTTGGGGTTAGCTCATGCAATATCTCATCCAATCGGTGCTTTATTCGGACTTTCTCACGGGCTGGTCAATGCTGTTTTGCTGCCTGTGGTTTCAGAGTTTAATTACCAATTCAGTGAGTCAAAGTTTAATCATATATCTAAATGTATTTTG
>JAVCDA010000064.1 GCA_030765145.1 Candidatus Saelkia tenebricola
AACCTGAAGTGACAATGCAACCTAACCCCCAAGAACCTGTGGTTCAAGCAGAACCTGAAGTGACAATGCAACCTAACCCCCAAGAACCTGTGGTTCAAGCAGAACCTGAAGTGACAATGCAACCTAATACTCAAGAACCCATGGTAGCCATAGAAGAAACAGAACAGTTTGAAAATGCAAAACCTGTAACCGTAACCAAATCAACAATAATGCAAATTGAAGATGAAAAACATATAGTCACAGAAGATTCTATACAAACAACAGAAAAAACTCTACTCATGCAAATAGAATCGGATCAATCTATACCATATGCAGATTCTTTTAAATTCCCCGCCTACAAATGGGGAGAACATTTTAATTCCATAACAAGAAAACTTGTAACCCAAAACATATCCTATAAAATAACAACTGATAAAATACCATTGCTATCATATCCCGATGAAATCTTGGGTAAAAAATGTAATGTATATGTAGCATTTACCCCCGATGAAAAGAAATATTGCTGGACACAAGTCCTCTGGTCTGATAACGCAATTAAAGAAAACCTCCTATTGTACTTAAGTAAAGAATATAGTGTGCCCGATGAAATTAAAGGGAGTGGAGAAAAAGAGTCTTATTCATGGAAAAATGTTAAAGACGATAATACCCCAAAAATACTAAACATAGACATATTTAACAATTCTGATAACAAACTAACACTAATATATTATTCGGATCAAACACCAAAAGAATTTATTGAGCAATAAGAACAATATGAATATACTGTAATGAACATACTTTTGAGCATTTTAATAAGTGTTTTCATTGATTTTGCAATAAGGAATATAGGCAAATATTTAAAAACACCCCATCCTATTGCTTTCAAAAAAACAACATCAGATTTTGTGATAGGTTTACCTATAACTTTAAACTGGTAATTTTGCATGACTAAGATTATTCGGCATGCAAAATTCTATGTCTACATTGTTCAATGCCAAGATAATACATATTACACAGGCTATACACCGGATTTAAAGAAAAGGATAAAACTACATAACGAAGGTAAGGGGGCAAAATACACACGAGATAGACGTCCGGTAAAACTGGTCTGGTTTAAAAAATACAAATATTTTAAAAAAGCATTTTTAGAAGAAATACGTATTAAAAAACTCAAAAGAAAACAAAAAGAAAAACTGATAAAAAACTTCGATTTTACAAACATCTTATAATCAACGAGTTGTACTCCGAAATATAATTCTTAGAAGATACACATTAATACTTCATAAATTCCGGAATTAAATTTGCAACTTGCCTAAATATCTGATATTTTTATAGCGAGGAGTGTTGGGCTAAATGAAGTATCCAAAAAAGATTGTTTTACTAATTATAGGGACCATTTTATTACTATCCTTACCATCTGAAGCAAGAAAAATAAAAACTCCTCTACAACAACATAATTACAAATTTCTGACAGAACAAGAAGCAAGAAACATCAGCCCTCCAGAATTATCAAGGGCAACTTTTATTCAAGACGAGACAGGAAAAGTATTTATTGTTTATGAAGACGGCATGAGTTTTTTTACAACTAAAAATCTCAGTCCAAAAAGTATGCCTCAAACCATACGCAAAGAGTATTTAGCATACTTATTAAGTAAAGATTTATCCAATGCTGCTGAAGTACGTATTATAGGAGAATCTGAAGTTACAAATACTCCTCTTGGGGAATGGATGCAAGAGCAATGTTTAACAGAAATTGGTATCACACGTTTTTCTCAAGATTATCAACCAGAAGACTTGCCTTACCAAGAACATACACTAGAAAGAATGATTGTTTTCTGGGTATGGTTGCGTGACTATGATCACGGATTACTGGACTGGAATATGTTTACTTTAAATCAAGACACAGAGCAACTACATGTCTCATACGACCATGATACAATGATAACTACAGAAACAGTTGATGATGAAGACTTTAGCGGCATAGTTTGGTTGGATATTGTGGATTTAATTAAAATCCACACCCCTAATCCTGACGTTTTAACAGATTTGACATATTATGTACAATCACATTACAGCAATGAAAAACTCAGGGAAATAATAGAAGAGATTGAATTCAAGGAAGAATCCCAAATAGATCCCAACATATTACTTAATTCTCTTATTTCACGGCGTAATACGCTGGTTAGTGATATAGAAGCTATAATGGAAAAAGCCTACCGTAATGTTGAACAAACCAGCACTACAGGTGTTTTAAATTAAAATTTCAAGTTATTCTAACAATTCTCAACAAATTCCATTCATAATTGACCTTTGTAACTCTTAAGCGTATAATTCGAAATACGGTTAAAGAGTAACGACAAAAGGAGGTAAAATATGAGAAAAATAGTAAGCTTTTTGCTATTGGCAAGCATTTTTGTCCTGGCAACTTTTGTCTCTGCAGATGAATATGACCACATGTATACAGACAGCTATCTGAATGGTAAAACATTTGATTATGAAACTGATACATGGGAAGGCGATGAATGGAAATATGAAAATGATATCTACATTTATGGAGCAATAGATGGTCTTTTCTGGACAAATTATCAACGTATGAATAGCTTATATCCCGATAGTTCCCATCCGAAGAAAGATGATATTGTAGAAGAAGTAAGACGCTATTACAGAAACAATCCCAACAAAAATGACAGACCTATTGTAGATGCACTGTTAAATGGATGTAGGTAATATATAGGCTTGTAAACGTAAAAAACGTTACGCGGGGAAACAGAGATAATCCCCTGCCTTGTGTTAATACAAACGAAGGGAGATAATAATGGGTAAACTCGTAGTCTTTAAAACAACTGAAGGAGATGTCAAGTTAGAACTCATACCTGAAGTCGCACCAAAAGCATGTGAAAATTTTTTAGGATTAGTAAATAAAGGCTATTACGATGGGATAATATTCCACAGAATAATAAAAGGATTTATGATCCAAGGTGGCGACCCAACAGGAACAGGAAGGGGAGGAGATTCTATTTGGAATAAAGCTTTCGAAGACGAGGTAACAGCTGACCTAAAATTTGACCACCCCGGACTCCTAGCTATGGCAAATTCAGGACCAAATACTAACGGTAGTCAGTTTTTCATAACAACAGTCCCAACTCCATGGCTCAACATGAATCACACAATTTTCGGCCAGGTAATCGAAGGTCAAGATGTAATAAAAAAATTAGAAAATTCAACTGTTGATTCTCAAGATAAACCTATCGATGAGAAAAAAATCATCCAGGCATTAGAATTAGAATAATTACCCTGACTTGACAACCTAAATTCATAACAGTAAACTATTTACATCATATGGCAATGTAATTGCAGTGTAAACTCCGGATCAAATAAATAAAAAAGGACTGTTTTTTGTCTTAAAGGAGATATATATGACAAATTTAAACGTAAAAGCTCTGGGTCTCAGTTTAGGTATTATTTGGGCAATTGCTGCATTTATTATGGGAATTCTTGCAATGATGTTGGGATATGGAGGAAATTTCGTCGAAGCATTGGGTTCTATTTATATAGGCTATGAAGCAACATTAAAGGGAAGTATAATCGGTGCTATCTGGGGATTTATTGATGCTGGAATTTGTGGGGTTATTGTAGCCTGGCTATACAACAAGCTGGCAAAATAAAACAAAAAAATAACACAAAAAAAGGAGGCAAATATGGAAACCTCGCTATTTATAGCTAAGATTATTGGTCCATGTTGTATTATTGTCTCAATTGGCATCATGCTTCACCGGAAATTCTTCCAGAAAATTATGGAAGATTATTTTAAAAACTCTGCCTTGGTCTTTTTTGGCGGTATATTTGCGCTTATTATCGGCTTTGTTATCGTACTAACTCACAACGTATGGACAAACAGTTGGCCTGTAATAATAACCATTTATGGCTGGTGCGGAATACTAAAGGGGATTTGGTTAATTGTTTTTCCAAATTCAGTACTTAAATTTACACAACTCTATGCAAAGAATACAACATTTTTATTGATTCAAGCAATCATAATTATTGTTTTTGGCTTAATTTTGACTCATTTGGGATATTTTGCCTATTCCTAAATAATAAACTTAAATAACAAGTAAATCCTATGTTATATAATTCATCTAATTACTTAGATGAATTATATAACATAAATCTTTGAGCCTCAGTTGTTTAAATAATAACTGTATTATTTGCAATCCTCTTAACCATATGGCATACTTTATAAAGAGGGGATTTTTTACAAATATGAAGAAAATAGGAGTGATAGGCGCCATTTTATTTATATTGGGAATTAGAATAACAGCCATAGCTTGAATCTCTACGAACAGACTGGTATGTTATAATTATGCTAATATTTATTGTTACTTTTAATTTATTTACTCAACAACCTTCTTTTACCTCTTCAGACTTTACAATAACAATAGACCAATCATTCTCATCTATATCTAAGACAGAAGACAACATTCTTTTCCAAAACAGAGAAAATCAATTCAGAAACCTGCAGGTGAATGATTGCGCTGACTATTTTTTACCGAACATTGCACTTTCAATAAACGAATTAGGAATCCACCTGCCACATCTTGATCAAGATGTTATTAGTGAAATTAAAAATAACATTGAAAATATCGCATCTTATCTAGTGCTTGATCTATTAGATAATAAAGATCTTAGTTATAATGATTTTAAACCTGTCATAAAAGAAATAGCAGATGCAATTTTAGATAGAGAATTAACCGAAGATGATTTAGAGATAGCCAGCAAATCTTTCTTTGAAAGAATATCTCAAGATATAGACCATTTTATACGTAATAAAAGAGGAGAGACATTTTACATCTGGAACACTTTTGGGATTAAACAAGATGTAATTGAAGAATATTTTTTGTTAATAACTTATAATTCACCTCAAGAGATTTTTCAACTCACATCAACCATCAGTCAGAATGAAAAATTAGTTAACAAAGAGGATATCTTTGAACATCCTGAATTAAACAGAAACAAAAGATCCGTATACGACATTCTAAAAGATGGCGATGCAACTTCTGAAGAAATATCCTATATACAGGCTAAAGCCTTAAACATGGCTAGATATAATACTAATTTGGTCTCAATTCCTATAATGTTTGATGAAAAAGGTACTAGAAAAATCATGTTTTCTACGTATCAGGACCAAAAGACTAATGCCTGGCATGCATTAGGTAATAAAGCTTTTTTAAGTTTATTACCAGAAACCGATATATTAATTAACGAATATGGTTGTACAATCAATGGGTTTGAGAATTCAATGGATATTGGTAACGCCTTGAAAAATCATTATCCTTCCTCAGGCTTAATTTATATACTTGATTCTCCGGATATAAGTTTATCCGGTAACCATTATTACGAAAGTCGACTTTATATAAATTCTTTATTGAACAACCTAAAACAGCAAGCGGAAAACAAAGAAACTGAGCTCATAAAATTAGAAGACGCCCTTAAAGTTGTGTCAGAATCCAGGCTTATTGAAATATTGA
Organism: Candidatus Saelkia tenebricola; assembly: GCA_030765145.1. Taxonomy (GTDB): domain Bacteria; phylum Omnitrophota; class Gorgyraeia; order Kaelpiales; family Kaelpiaceae; genus Saelkia; species Saelkia tenebricola. The sequence continues at coordinate 5,505 of JAVCDA010000064.1, forward strand.
ATGGAATTCAACTTTTTCCTGAAACAATAACTAAAATAATTAGCAAAATAATCTTTAGTGCTGATGAGAAAAAACCTGGTCTTTTTACATTTCCTATTTACAACAACATTGTTTGGATTCAACCAAGAATTTCTTTTAGAACTTTTGGAGTAATAATAGATCTTTTTATAGGAAATCTTGATTTAGTCAGCAAATATATAAGAAATCCCCAAGAATTAAGAAAAGAAATTATTGCTGGTTTTAAAGATGGTGATTTAACGCTAGCTGAAAAATATTTTTATATTAAAGAAACATATTTTAACGGAATGGAATATGGAGATTTAACTACCGACTGGTTTTATAAATCTAGTGACGATAAAATATTTTATGTTGATCAAAATGGCGTAAAAGCACCCTTAGAATAATTGTTTTTGGTCTTGACGACCATAAACCTATAGGTGTAAATTGATTACATATTATATGAACCCTAAAGAAGGGAGGAAACCATGAAAAAATTACAGGGATTGATGATAGGCAGTTTTTTTGGTATCATTTTGATTACAGGATGCGCCAAGCAGGAACAATCTGATCTAGAGACAAAAGAAACCTCAGAAGCTTTAGAAACCAACATATCGCAGACCATAGAAAAAACAAAAACAGCTATAATTACCTCAACCGCTACAGAAGCAATAAATATAGCAAAAACTTTGGATACAAAAGAAGAGAAATTAAGCTATTTAGTTACCCAGGCAAGCAACCTTTATAATTCTGAAAAATTCCAGGATGTAATAGACATAGCTCAATACATTCTTACATACCTTGATAAAAACTCCCATGTAGCTAAAAACCTGTTTGAAAAGGCTACATCAAAGCTAACTTCTCTATTGAAAGAGAAAGCTTCCGACTACACACAAAAGCTTAATAGTTTCGGGCAATAAAAAACATATCTACTACCTCAAGATAGAAGAAAAATAGAGCATTGAAAGAGATGCCATTCTCTATCATAAAAGAGAGAGGGGGGGGGGAACAAAAGACGTAAAAATCCAAGGAGCACAAAGATATTCTTTGCTCTGTTACAGTCTCTTCTGAAATCATCTATTGCTATCTCCCGATTTTCAATATAATAAAAAATTATTTGGAAAATCTAAAGAAATAGGTAAATGCAGACATTTAACAATTAAATAAACAGTACAAACAATACTGTTTATCAAGGAACTTCTTGTAAAACCCCTAAACCGAAAACTGCTCTAATTTTATCTTCAAAAACTGAAAAGTATGCTTCAAAATCCGAAGGATCTATAGGAGGTGCGCGAGTACTATCTGCTCCAAGTAATTCTAGGGTATAATTATGTTCATTAGAACTACCTGTAAAACCCAAAGCTATTATGGCGCATGGGGATTCAATATCAAGATGTATGTCACCATTTTCTTTTAGTTCAAATCTCATCGATGATTTTCTTGAATTTCTCTTTTGCGTTCTTCCGAAATCATCTTTGAGTTGGTCAGCTAATGCATTTACATCAATTGCAGTTTCTGATAACGATAAAAATGTTGTATATTCTGTAGGCCCTAGCTGTATATTCATTCTTAATTCTCCTTCAGTTTGAGCCGTAACAACATTTACCCTGACCGATTGATAATCATAATTAAGACCAGCTGTGCCTTTTTTTGTATAACCATCTCCTCTTTCTTCAGAAGTTAAAGTTAAAAAACCAAAAAATAATCCTAAATCTTTTAATCCCTGTTCAGCAATTGATTGACGCAATTCATTAATACTAACGCTCGAATCTGACCTAATAGCTCCTAAAAAATCTTCTACTATGATTAGAGTGCGAGAAATTTCAACCCCATTCTCATCACGGTTTATTTTAATATGGTCAACAGTATTGCCAACATAAAGATCTATGCATCTAAAAGATATCATTTTAATATGATCTGAGATTTGCTCAAATTCTGGTATATCTGTTTTTGATAATTCCACCGCATTGTTTACTTTTTCAATCAAAGAACCATATAATTGCATTATGTCTGCATTGCCATTCTCAGCAATATTTTTTAATGCATTCATAACGTTATCTCCCACCGTTCCTGAATCAACTGAATATTGGAGATAATCGAGCAAAAATTGGTTGAACTTCTCGACATCACCTTCAAATTGGTCCACTCTAATTGCATCAAATAGACCACCTGCTTCATCTTGCTGTAATTCTGATAACTCTAACTGAAATAATAATTTCTCTAATAGTACCTGAGAGCCTACAACTTCTATTGTAGGATCAAATGAGATTTGCGATATACGTACTCTTCTTGCGATTGCATCAGAAGATTCATAGATATCAGAAGAGATAAGCATAGAAGCTAATGCAAGATAATTTGGTGCTACTAAGAATACATTGATCATCAAGACTAAGATTAAGTTTTTAATCATCTTTATCTTCATATTACATTTTATTCATGCAATATACATGCCAATTTTTATAAATTACTATAGCTACAACTATTTAAATTTAAATGAGTTATGAAGCCCTATTTTAAAAGTTAACATTTTTCTATACTTAGGTGGTAATTTTAGTTGACATTTTAAAAGTAAAATTATTTGACTTAAGTATTTGATAATGGTATACTTTGTAATTACAGTAAGGGGAGGGTGTGTGAGAAAACTTATATTTGTTGTATTGTTGTTCTCTGTAATATTCGTTACCGTTGATAACGGTGACATTATTTGCAGAAGAACAAAATCAGTCAATAGCTATCTTATTGAGATAACTACTATTTTTGATGTCTTAAATTCATCCAATCAATTAACCAATATGGTAAAATTAAAATCTTTAATGAATAGATTATCCAAAGAGGAGGAAAGCATAAAAAAAGAGGTGGTTACATCTTTAGAGTTTTTAGCCATACGAAGCAAAGAGGCATATAAAAGAAAGACAGCCTTATATTGCTTATCGGAATTATTTCCTTTCTTAGATACTGAAACCAGACTTGAGATAGTAGACTATTTCTATGAAAAGTATATCGCAGCCACAGGGTTTACTAATATTCTGGCTAATTTTATAGCTCCGCATAATCTTTCTACCAATAGAGTAGATGAGAGCATAGATATGTTAGTTTTTTTTGTTCCAAACCTTAATGAAAAAGAGATGGGTTTTGTAGAACCAAAGATTATCGATTTAATTGGCCTAAGGTGCGCAAGAGCTATGCTATTAACCCCGATAGAGAAATTAAGCAAGATGTTAAGATTCTTAACACCAGCAGCACAATTAGAATCAGTTAAACTTTTGATTAACGGATTAAATCAGGAAGAAAACGTTAATTATAGAAGAGAAATTCTTTTTGGGGCATCTAATTGTCTTGCCGTAAATATGGAATATTTTAATCACAATACATTGAATATCATCTATGAATATACTATAGATATGCTTAGAAATGCAGATGAAGTTACGCAGAGCATAGGAATGGAATTGGGTACTGCTTTAGCAATCCAGATTGAAGATGCAGAGAAAAAAAAGCAGTTGAATTTGTTTATGAGTATAGTTGAGTAAACACTGGACTTTTAGAGCAACTATTTCACTTACTAACAACACATTACTATGTTTTGCTTGGTATTTTAAGCTCTAAGTAGTATAATCGCGAAAAGATTACTAAAATAGTCCTCTAAAATGTTATATTTTATATTAAGAATAGTATTTACTTATATCGTTTTTAGTTTCATCTTTAAAGCAATCTGCTTCTTTATCAGCCTTAATAGAGCTAGATCTGGGATTCACCAAAGAAAGAGAAACGCTAAGTTCAAAAACAAGGACATAGTTGACGTCGAATTCAAAGAGATAGAATAAGAAAAGAAAAGGATAAAAACATGAATATACTGGTGAGAAATCTGTCACGAGATACAAACGAAGTGGAGCTTAAAAGATTGTTTGAACCATTTGGTAAAATAGCATCACTCAACATAGTAGTTGATGGTGCAACAGGAGAATCCAAAGGGTTTGGATTCATCGATATGCCGAATAAAGAAGAAGCAGTTGCAGCCATAAAACAACTGGATAGTAAAACTCTTAAAGGTGAAAAGATACGGGTTAAAACGACTAAGAGAGTCAACACTGCTACTAAACATAAAATGGAAAGACGTTACAAGAATTACAGAGCAAACAGCAGTTCATGGAGCTTGAAGCAGGAAAACAAATCAAAATAGCACCTTTCTCTATGAAATATAATAAAAAAATAACACTGCAAACAGATATCCAAATCCCCCCGGATTTTGATTACAATAAAGAATTTAAAAAAGCTTTCAATATGATGGAAACCAGCGATAAAAATATTTTCATAACAGGCAAAGCCGGTACCGGCAAATCCACACTCTTGGAATATTTTAGAATCAATACCGAAAAGAAAATCGCTGTATTAGCACCAACAGGAGTATCGGCTATTAAAATCAGGGGGCAAACAATACACTCTTTCTTCAGGTTTCCGCCACGATTAATTCAAAAACAGCATATTAAAAGATTGCGCAATAAAAACCTGATAAACAATATAGAAGCAATCGTAATAGATGAGGCATCAATGCTTCGAGCTGACCTGTTAGATGCTATTGACTACTCATTAAGATTAAACAGATCTAACAATATACCTTTTGGCAATGTTCAACTGATAATCTTTGGAGACCTCTTTCAACTACCGCCAGTGGTTGAATCTGAGGCCAAAGAACTAATGGCCGATATTTATAAGAGCCCCTATTTCTTCAGCGCAAAAGTATTTAAAGAAATTGACTTGGAATACATTGAACTAAAAAAGAATTATAGACAAAAAGATGATGATTTCATAGAACTACTCAACAAAATACGGGTGAAGAGAGCCTCCAAAAGAGACATTGATTTTCTAAATAGGCAATTAGATTACGGAACAGACCATAATTCTACCGGCATAGTCACCCTGACAACCACAAATAACCAGGCAAAAAATATCAATATCAACTACTTGAATAAAATCGATTCTCAAGAATATCAATATGATGCAGAAATAAGCCCTAAATTCAAAGAATCATCTTACCCTGTAGAGGCCAAACTAAGGCTAAAAAAGGGTGCTCAGGTAATGCTGGTTAGAAATGACTCTCTTAAAAGGTGGGTCAATGGAACGATTGCCGAAATCATAAGTTTAACTCAATCAGATATAAAAGTGGCTATAGGCGAAAATGTTTACAAAGTTCCTAAAGTATCATGGGAAAAGATAGAGTATAGCTACAACTCTTTAGATGATAAAATAGAAGAAGAGATTGTGGGTTCATTCCAACAATATCCGATCAAATTAGCCTGGGCCATAACGATTCATAAAAGCCAGGGGCAAACGTTTAATGACGTTATTATAGATATGGGCTTTGGAGCCTTTACACATGGACAAACTTACGTGGCACTCAGTCGTTGCACTACTTTGGAAGGGATACTACTTAAGAGCCCGATAACTCATAGTGATATTATTTTTGATGATAGAGTTTATCAATTCCAAAAATCGTTTAAAAATAAAAAAGGAGAACTAAAAAAAATATGACAAATCAAAAAAGAAGAAAAGATGTAAGAAATCTCGCGATTATAGCACATGTTGACCACGGTAAGACTACTCTTGTAGATGCTCTCCTCAAGTATACAGGCGCCTATGAGTTTAAAGATGGTGAAACTACCATAATGGACTCAAATCCGCTTGAGAAGGAGAGAGGTATCACTATTCTTTCTAAAAACGCATCCCTGCAATATAAAGGGGTCCAATTCAATCTTGTTGATACACCCGGACATGCTGATTTTGGCAGTGAAGTCGAACGTATTCTTAAGATGGTTGATGGGGTACTTCTTCTCGTTGACGCTTTTGAAGGTCCTATGCCGCAAACTAAATTTGTTTTAAAAAAATCGCTCCAACTACATTTAAAACCAATACTTGTAATAAATAAGCTTGATCGTCCCCATGCTCGCCCGAATGAAGTAGCGGATATGACATTTGACCTTTTTTGTGAACTGAACGCAACTGACGAACAACTTGATTTTCCTATTTGTTACGCTTCTGGTAAAGATGGTTACGCAACCCTTGATCTTAATGAGCCAAAAGACTCCATGAAACCTCTCTTAGAAACTATCCTGCATAGAATATTACCGCCAATAGCTGATCCTGACCTACCTTTTCAAATGCTGGTTACAATGCTCGATTATGACTCTTATGTCGGGCGAATTGCTATAGGACGGGTTTCTCATGGATCTATCTCTGTCGGAGATCCTGTAGCACTTGTGAAACGTGACGGAACTATTACTAAAGGCAAGGCAACTAAAATTATGAAATATCGTGGTTTAGTCCGCATTGAGGTCAATAAAGCTACAGCAGGAGACATCATATTGATCTCCGGAATAGAAGGAGTAGAGGTCGGGGAGACAATTGCATCCGCTGATAATCCAAAAGGATTACCTACCATTAAAATAGATGAGCCTACAATATCTATGAACTTTTCTCATAACACAAGCCCTCTTTCAGGTAAAGATGGAGGCAGATTTTTAACATCACGACATATCCGTGAACGTCTTGAGCATGAAGCTATGATTAATGTTGGTATCAAAGTTGAAGAGGTTGCTGGAACTGAGAGATTAAAGGTTTCAGGTCGTGGTGAATTACATCTTGAAATTTTAATTGAAACAATGCGTCGTGAAGGTTATGAAATGGAGGTCTCCAAACCACAGGTTATTTTAAAAAAAATGGGTGGGCAAACGCTTGAACCAGTTGAAGAGACTATAATTGAGTTAGAAAATGAATATCAAGGTGCTGTTATGCAAGCTCTTGGAATTCGTAAAGCTCAAATACGTGACATAAAGACAACATCTTCCGGTACTCACCGTATGGAATTTATTATTGCCTCAAGAGCATTAATTGGGTTTAGAAGCGAGTTCTTAGTGATGACGAGAGGTAGTGGTATCATGTACCAAAATTTCCTTGAATATCAAACATACAAAGGACAGATGCCTAGCCGTCAAAGCGGCGTTTTGATCTCACATGAAAATGGTGATGCAGTTGCATATGCCCTTTATAACTTACAGGCACGAGGTGAAATCTTTATCAAACCAGGAGATAAGCTATACGAGGGGATGATACTGGGGGTAAACAATAAAGGAACAGACCTTGTTGTGAACGCATTACGCGGAAAAAAATTGACTAATATGCGCGCTTCAGGAAAGGATGATGCAATTGCACTGATACCTCCGCGACAAATGACCCTTGAGTTCGCTCTCGAGTTTATTGAGGATGATGAATTAGTTGAGATAACACCCAAGCACATCCGGCTCCGGAAATTGAATTTAACCGAAGTAGATCGTAAGCGGGTAAGTCGTAGTACACAAGCAAAGTAACATCACACCTTATACAGTTAAGAATAGTACCTATCCACATCTTGATGTTACAACCGTAGGGGAAAGGTCAGGATAATGGCAGCTATTAGAATAATCTCGCATACATGCTTAAATTTTTCATTGTTTTCACTTTTTTGACACAATCCTAACTCTTTAGGTAAATAAAGACTTTTATTTGCCTTTGAGTTAAATTCTGCTTTAGGCTAAAATTTTTACGTATTTTCAATGTCTTTCTGCTACTTTTAAAAAGTAAAATTTTACCTTGACGTTATCCATAGATAGCGTAAGATAAAAGAAACATTTTGAATAAATTCTAACTCAAAATGGGGAGAAAGGGGCTATAAAAAAGCGATGTTATTTTCAAAAAAAAGGACGGGTGTGGTTATGAAGAAAATATTATTTATCTTTGCAGTGGTTTTTTTCACATTATCCGTATTCGGGTTTAAAGCTTCGGCTTATGTAATCCCTTCTCAAGATACCAAAGCAAGAGCATTTTACGTTTTTGGTAGTGAAGGCAATACTTTAGCCGGCGCAGAAGACAATGTGATGGAGATTGTGATTGATGTACCGTCTAGTGAACTATCCAACGTAATTATAGAGGTGTACGATCCCGATACAGGAAATTTCTTTGACTGGCGGGAACCCATTTACGAGGTAAACTTTAAACCTTCTCTCAATGAATGGAATACAACTTGTGAATTTGAATTTTACGGCAGGGAGCTTCTTGATTCAGTTAGGCTTAATTTCTCACGAGAATTAGACAGAAAATGGTATCGATTCGGACCTTACGACAAAACGCAAGGTAAAGAAGTTGATGGATATTACCGCTTTCGCCTTGTTGCTACCGGAATTAGCGGAAACGACCAAAATCTTTTTAGAGTCCGAATATCTCCTGAAAGCGCCCAAAGCCACTCAGAAAAAATTAAGATCCGCCTGCATCCAAAGGAAGGTAAAGAAATGTTTTTTTATCCTCAAATTCCAGCCGGAACTAGAAACGTAATAGTTGAAAACTACGACCTTGACCTTGACGGCGGCACTAGCAGGCTTGCCTCAGATACCAGAAAAAGGGGATACAGTGTAAATGGTTCCGAAAGCGGACAGTGGAGCCAGACAGTAGTTCCAGTATACTCCACTGGAGGCAGTATGGTATATACCATTAAAAAAGGAACTCAAAAGCATGCAAATGCAGCAATAAGAATGCTTACCGATAAAGGAGAGACTATACCTATATATTTCAGAAAAAGCCCTTATAGAACAGTAAAAAAAGTTGAAGCTATAGTAAAACCAAAACCAGTTCCAGTAAAACCAAAGCCAGCTCCGAAACTTGTTGTAGAGAAAAAAGCTCAATGCAATAAATTCACCTTTGATGCCACTAAATCCTATGATCTTGACAAACAGGAACTTAATTTTCTCTGGAACTTTGGAGATGGCACCACCAGTACAGAACCTATTACAACGCATATATACGAAAAAGGAGGGGAATATACAGTAACACTTACTGTTAGCAATAATTCCGGCTTACCTTGTGATACATCAACAACTTCGCAAAATATATCCGTCAATACTCCTCCAATAGCAGATTTCAGCTCACCTGACCTTGTCTGCTTATCAGATACCGTATATTTTGACGCCAGCAGCACTTTTGATGACAATCCGAAAAAATTAACTTATAGCTGGAATTTTGGCGATGGATCCCGCTCTCAGGGTAAGAAAGTAAGCCATGTATATAGTAAAGGTGGCACCTATAACGTAACACTAACAGTAAACGACCATTCAGACACAATTTGTGATATTGATACCATAAAGAAAGTTGTCAAGGTAAACACTCCACCTACTGCTCGTGCCGGTAGCAATATTAATCGCTGCCTTGAATCTCTAAATGAAGAATACATTGTATTTTTAGATGGATCTAGATCAAAAAACCCCGATGGTGACACTCTTAGCTATGCCTGGAATTTAGGGGATGGTACTATTTTGCTTGGTGAGAAGATAAAGCATATTTATGAAACCAGTGGTATTTATACAGTCACTCTCATTGTGGATGACGGCATAGGTCTTGCCTGCAGTAAAGCCTCAGATACCATTATTGTCAACTTAAATAAACCTCCTGTAGCTTCTGCCGGCAACGACAGGAAAGCATGCGTTGGAGAAACTGTCAGTTTTGACGGCTCAGATTCTAAGGCCGAGCCTGGAGAAAAGCTCAGTTATAAGTGGAATTTTGGTGACGGTAACGAATCCAGCGGTATAAGGGTTAATCATACTTATGAAAAAGGCGGTAAATACCCGGTCACTCTTGCTGTAAATGACAATATGGATACAGCATGTTCTACAGATATGGACACTGCTTTTCTACGCATAAACTCCAAACCTTCGGCAATCATTACCAAAGTTAACGATAACTGCGTAGATAAAGAGGTCTATTTTAATGCGTCAGGATCTAATGACCCTGACGGTGACACCCTAAGCTATACCTGGAACTTCGGAGACGGTATTACTGAAAAGGTAACTTCTTCCAAAGTAGTCCATACCTATAAGACAGGTGGTTCTTATGTCATTTCAGTAACTATTGATGACGGTAGTGAAACTGCCTGTTCTTCTGCTTCTGATTCGAGCAAAATCAAAATAAATACTCCACCGGTTGTAAAGCTTAATATGATCAAGCTTTGCTGCGTTGATATGGAACAAAAATTTGATGCTTCGCAGTCTTTTGATACCGACAGAGACACCCTGAGCCATACCTGGTATCTAGGCGATGGAACTCACGCTAAGGGCGCTAAGATATCTCATGCTTATACTAAACCCGGAACATATAGGGTTATTCTTGAGGTTAATGATGGTTCAGGAACAGAATGCAGTTCCAATTCTATCACAGAGATTATCAAAGTCCACGGCAACCCTGTGCCAATAATTGAAATAAGGTAAGTAAGTAGGGGATAAAGTTTTGACATGATAAAAATGAAAATCATATTGCTTATTTTGTTATTTATTCTGTTACCTGCATATACTTATGGTCAGGATATACCTGTAATAGAAGCAATAGACTCTCCCTGGGATTTTGGACAAGTTAAAAAAAGCGAAATAAGCGAAAAATCATTCTTTATTGTTAACAAAGGAGAGGGGACTCTATTTATTCAGAATATCAGCTCCTGCTGCGGATATCACATGGTGGATTTATCTTTATGGGCAATAGCGCCCGAAGAGAAGTCAAAGATAACAATCTCCTGCAATGGCAGACTTAAAAATCTTGGGCGCGACGAAAAGTATTTTACTATTCAATCAAACGACCCCACCAACCCGGAACTCAAGGTTCCGGTTATATCCTACATTGTTGAATAAAACCACTGTTGGAAGATAAAAAATATATTCAAACTATTTATTCTTTTATTTTAAAGAAGTTAAAATAATTCTTCACTGATCTATTTTCAAGGATATTTTTTAATCTAAACAAATTGATAATTTATTACCGATAGATTATAATGGTACAAACTAGGAGGTTCTTATGAAAGTTGAATTTTATGTCTTTTGTTTATTCTTTTTATTGACCTCATCTACTGTAAGCATATCTCAGGTAGTATCTAAAAGCACGGTTGAAGACCAGAAAGAAGTACAGGTTACAGCATACAATAACAATCTTGGTCTAATAAAAGATACCAGAGAAATCAACCTTTCTCTTGGTGAAGGGGAATTAAGATTTATGGATGTTGCTTCTAGTATTATGCCTGTAACAGTTCATGTAAAATCATTGAATTTTCCAGAAGACTTTGCTGTCCTTGAGCAAAATTATGAATATGATCTTATTAATGCTGACAAATTGCTTGATAAATATGTAGGGAAAAAGATAAAAATAATAGATTGGAACGAATTTCAGGATAGAAAAGATACAATAGAAGCAACCTTACTTAGTAATAACGCAGGGCAGATTTATAAGATAAATAATGAGATATATCTTGGCCACCCTGGTTATAAAGTTCTCCCAGAAATACCGGAAAATCTTATAGCAAAACCCACTCTTACCTGGAACTATGAAAATAGTAGCAAAAAACCGCACACGCTCGAAGTATCTTATCTTACTAGTAATATTAGCTGGAAAGCAGATTATGTTGTGGTTTTAAATGAAAAAGACACATCCGCAGATATCTCCGGCTGGGTTACTCTCGATAACAAAAGCGGCGCGACTTATAAAAATGCTGGTTTAAAATTAGTAGCAGGTGAAGTTCACAGAGTTGATAAGAGAGCTAAAAGAGCGCTTTATGCTATGGAATCAGAAAGTGGAGCTCCATCATTTGAAGAAAAGTCTTTTTTTGAATATCACATATATAATCTACAGAGAAAAACTACCATAAAGGACAAACAGACAAAACAGATAAGTTTACTCGAAGCTGTTAATGTAGAAACATATAAAGAATTTCTTGTTTACGGTAGCACAATTTCTTTCACAAGACCTTATAGAGAGCAGAACCCTAAACAGCCAGTGAATGTCTATATTAAATTCAAAAACTCCGAAGATAACAATCTAGGCATACCTCTTCCGGCTGGAATTATGCGTCTTTATAAAAAAGATCACGAATCAAGCTTACAGTTTATAGGTGAAGACAAGGTAGAGCATACTCCAAAGGATGAAGAGATTAAGCTTAAGATTGGAGAAGCATTTGATGTTGTGGCAGAAAGAGCTCAGACAGATTATAAAAAAATCACTACTAATCTTCATGAATCAGAATGGGAGATAACGGTTAGAAACCATAAGGAAGAGGATGTAATAGTCGGTATAGTGGAACCGATGTCAGGTAACTGGCAGGTCATAAGCAGCAGTCACTCATATAATAAAGAGGGTGCCTTTAAGATAAGATTTGATATAGAAGTGCCTAAGGACGAAGAAGTAAAAGTTAAATATAGAGTAAGAGTCGGATTATAAAATTTTATGGTATTTTTTGATTCAGTCTAACAATAATTCTTAAAATCAACTAAGATCCTCCACAAAATTTGAAATCAGAGGGGATTTTGGGTATAATTATCAACCTAATAAAAAAAGGAGAGATATGGGATTATTAGCACTTTTATTTAGAGATCCAATAGCGTTTTTTTTACTAGTTCCGCTGCTTCTTTATTCTGTTATTGCGCATGAAGTCGCACATGGTTGGGTTGCATCATTATTTGGTGATAATACAGCGAAATACTCTGGCAGATTATCTTTTAATCCAAAATCTCATATTGACCCCATGGGAATGATTGCGCTTTTTATTGTAGGATTTGGATGGGCAAAACCCGTGCCTGTTGACTATAGAAACCTTAGACGTTCCCGCCGAGCTATTATTGCTGTTTCTTTAGCAGGTTGCCTAACAAACATACTTATCGCAACAATTGCAATATTTTTACTTCAGTTCCAATTCTTTCGGGCAAACAGTTTTTTTGCTATAGCACTCTCGGTAACTGCAAAAATAAATGTTATATTGGGAGCATTCAATTTGATCCCTATTCCTCCCTTGGATGGATCCAGAGTACTTATGGAATTTCTTCCCTCTAATGCCCAGTATAAACTCACCCGGTTAGAGCCTTATGGTTTTTTTATAATAATAATTTTGCTTTGGACAGGAATACTCAGCCCGGTAATTACATTTATTCAAAGTTTGATTTTTGGATTTATCGGAATACTGCTCAGCATTATCAGGTAATCTTCAACAATATATAATAAAGTATATTTGTAAAACAAAAAGCAGTATACTAAAATGTAAGGGAAATATATAATGAAAAAATGTCCTTTTTGTGCTGAGGAAATACAGGATGATGCCATCAAATGTAAACACTGTGGGGAGTTTTTGATTGGAAATAAGAAAGAACAAAGGCCATGGTATTTTAAAACAGCTAATTTAATAGTTGCTTTTATATGTCTTGGGCCTCTAGCACCTCTTGTACTTCCGTTACTCTGGTTCAATCCTCATGTCAGTAAGAAAAAAAAGATAATAATAACTATCATTGTTATTATTTTAAGCATTTGGTTGGGTAAAATACTCGCCAATTCTTTAAAAACTATGACCGAGTATTACAAAATATATAGCTAATGTTCAATTTATATCTGCTTTAGAGGGGATAAGAGATAAAGAAGATAGAGAACTGAAAGGATGGGAGGAGAAATAAATATAGAAGGTCTCTTCGAACCACTATTCTGCATATTTATAATTTACTTCTTCAACCGCAAATCAGCAAAGAGACAGCTACTAATGGGTAAAATAACCTTAAAAACAATATCGATTCTTATTTTTTCAACATATTTAATACTACCATTAGTAAAAGGAGAAACTCAGAACGACAGATTATATATAAACAATACCTTTGGCCTTAAAGCAACAGTTCCTAATTGGCCTATTACAATAGACCGTCACCCAAAGCAGGTTGTTTTCAAAAACCCTTTGATAATATAGCAATTTCGACACTCAATTTGCAATCTCTTTGACCAAATAATCCTTGACAAGCATAGGACATATGGTATATCATTATTGACAATATAAGACACAAAATGTCCCATATAGATGCAGAGATGAAAAAATATATCTTGAGCGATAAAGAAAAAATAGAAAAAATTATCCAGGCAACCGAAATTTCGCGTTCCGAGTTAGCCAGACGTATCGGGGTAAGCTATAAAACCGTCTATCGCTGGATAGAAAAAGGTGTAAAACCCCATCAATCTCAGTCCCGGGATATTGATCAGATATTTAAAGAGCATATTGACTTAAGAGAGACCATCATGAGTTTTAAAAAAAATACAAAAAAACCTCTCCAGATATTGAAATCTGATTTCAAATTAAAAGAGAAGTTCTTACTGGAAATGACTTATCATTCAAATGCCATCGAAGGAAACCGCATGACTCTTAAAGAAACAGCACAGGTCTTGGAAGGTAAAAAAGTAAAAGGGAAAGAGATGTTTGAGATGTTTGAAGCAATAAATCATAAAAATGCGCTTTTGTTTTTATTTGATAGTATAAATGCAGATTTTAAAATAGATAAAAATTATATTTTAAAACTACATGAGATTGTTATGTATAACTTCAATGATACTTTGCCTGGAAAATATAGAACCGGCCATATCAATCTAATAAATACAGACATAAAACTTCCTTCAGCTCAAGATGTTCCTTTAAGGATGGGTAAACTAATTAAAAACATAAACAATTACGGCAAAGACCCGATTGAAAAAATTGCCTACGACCACTATAATTTTGAAGCTATACATCCTTTTTTTGATGGAAACGGCAGGGTAGGAAGATTAATTATTATTACTCAGCTCTTAAGCAAAGGTTTTCCACCGGCAATCGTTCAGATAGGAGATAGATACAACTACTATATGGCCCTGGGTAAAGCAGATTTAGGTAATTACAACAATATAGTCCAGATGCTTTGTGATAGCATAATGAAATGTATTTTATTACTCGGCCTATAAGCATCTACATTGGGATTTTAAAAATCAGCTTCAAGCAGAATAACTGTTACATCGTCCGTAACCGCTCAAAAAGAGGCAACAGATAAGATGGAGAATAACCTAAAAAGAGAGAAGAAAAACAAAAAGAGAACAAATTTTACTGTGAATCCTGTAGGGAGGAGATAACAACATAGGAGTATAAAGAGCATAATAAATTGTGTAAAAAGTGTTTTTTGTAGATAGGCGTAGAATCTAAAAACATAATAAACTTAAGGAGGTATTTAAAAATGGCTAATTTTTCTTTTGATGTTGTTTCTGAAGTTGACCTTCAAGAAGCAGATAACGCAGTGAACCAAGCCAAAAAAGAATTATCTAGGCGTTATGACTTTAAAAACAGTAAATCCTCTATTGAATTTGACCGCAAAGAAAAGAAGATAACTTTAATAGCAGATGATGACTATAAGTTACGTGCTCTTAAAGATATTCTTTTAACAGGTATGGCTAATAGAAAGATATCCAGTAAATCTCTTAAATTTAACGAACCTGAAAAAGCATCCGGAATGAGCTTTCGTCAAACAATAGATATCTGTACTGGTATTGAGAAAGATAAAGCAAAAGAGCTTGTTGCTGGAATAAAGAAGTTAAAATTAAAGGTACAAGTTCAAATCGAAGGAGAAAAACTAAGAGTTAGCTCTCCCAAGAAAAATGATTTACAAGCTGTAATTGAGTATCTTAAGAATTTGGATTTCGCTCTGCCTCTTAATTTCTGCAATTATCGTTAGTTAAGATTGAACACAATATAATGATATGACAAGGTAGGCAAAATGAATGTTTTAGATTACAAAAGAGCATCAAGGCAAACTAAAAGTACATAAAATAAATATAGATGAAGCTCCAACTAACCAAACTAAATTTTTAAAGATTTTTTACAATTGATTAAGCTTATATATACATGTCCTGTATCTTTTAAAAGAAAGATAGCCATACTTAAATCATAAAATAACAAAATGATTATCAAAAAAGAACAAATAATATTGGATAGCATCTATATAGATGTGCTCTATAAAAAAATTAAAAATCTATACATAGTAATCAATCCTCTGCTAGGTAAAGTTAGAATATCAGCTCCTAAAAAAATGAGCAGTAAAACAGTCAGAACATTTGCTATTTCAAGATTGGAATGGATAAAGAAACACCAAACAAAGTTCTTACAACAAAAACAAGAACCACCGCTAAAATACTTAAGTAATGAAAAACATTATTTTAAGGGAAAACATTATACTCTGAATATTATCAATCATAAGTCTCCTTCAAAAGTAGAGATAATTAATGAGAACCAAATCAATCTCTACTTAAGAAATAGAAGTAGTTTAAAAAAAAGAGAAAAGGCCATTACTGATTGGCATAGAAAACAATTAAAAGCTATGATTCCAGATATTATAGAAAAATGGCAGAGAATTATAGGTGTTAAAGTTAGAGGCTGGGGTGTCAAGCAGATGAAGACTAGATGGGGCACATGCAATATCAAAACACGTCGTATTTGGCTTAATCTGGAATTAATCAAGAAACCGGAATATTGCCTAGAATATATAGTTGTTCACGAAATGTTACATCTGTTAGAACGCAAACATAACAGCAAATACAGAGCTTATATGAATAAATACATGCCTCAATGGAAAATTCATGAGAAAGAACTAAACCGTCTTAAGCTGTAAGCATAAAAAGAAACAGGAGCAATTCTTCTTGATTTATCTTGGGATTTTAATTACTATCAAATTTTCTTATGCAACATTGACTATCATTATGTAGCAAAGTATAATGTTGTAAGTGAGTGAGAAAACACGTTTAATCTGGAAAAAGCTAACACAAAAAAAGGAGGAATACTAATGGGCGATAAAGGTCAAAAAGATAAGAATAAACACAGCAAACAAGCAAACAAAGCAAAAAACGCAAAAAACGAAGCAAAAAAGAAAAAACAAGAAAAAGCACACTAGTGGAAAAGGGGTTAGTTGATAACATAGAGGATACCGTGGAAAAAGAGAGAGAAGAAGAGCAAGAAGATGGTAAGTTTTACTGTGAGTCCTGTGGAGATGAGATAACAGAAGAAGAGTATAAAAGACATAATAAATTGTGTAAAAAGTGTTTTTTATAAAACAATACAGACAAAGTTAAACTAACCAAGAGCATGTTCTGATTCAATTACAAGCAATCTTCTAATTAATCGCACTGATAATAATACCTATGGAACTAAACGAGCAACAAAGAAAAGCAGCTACGTATCATGGTGACGCAAAAAATATTCTTGTCACCGCAGGAGCTGGCTGCGGTAAAACCAGAACAATTATTGCAAGGGCTATACACTTACTACAATCAGATACTGATGCTTCAAGAATATTGATGATGGTATTCACTAACCGTGCTGCAAAAGAAATAAAAGCACGCTTAAGTAGTGAGATCGGTTCAGCATCCAATAAGATACATGCTGGCACTTTTCATTCATTCTGCCTAAGGGTAATGAGTAAAGCTCCAAATAGCTTTGACGTTTCAGGCCTTAATATTATTGACTCTGACGATCAAAATTCCCTGATGACAATTGTTCGAGGAGGATACATAAGCAAACATGAAAAAGAGTTGAATAAGGAATTTCCGAAACCATCCGCATTAATAAGATATTACTCCTATAGCAGAAATACCTGTCAGAATCCGAAACAATATTTATACAATAATACTGAATTAGACGAACAGTTCATAGAGATATGCTGCAAAATATTCAACAAATACCAAAAAACAAAAGAACTCAGAGGCTATCTTGATTATGATGATTTACTTAACCGCTTTACAACATCCTTAAGAAATAAACCACAGTTAAGATCTGCTGTTACAGAACTATTCGATGAAGTACTGGTCGATGAGATGCAAGATACAAACCCTCTGCAGTTTGAAATATTGAAATGTTTTGCAGAAGAAGGTGTTAGACTATTTTGCGTAGGTGACCCTGCTCAATCTATTTATAAATTTAGAGGTGCAGAGTTTCAGCACGTATACAAATTTCATAAAATATTTAGTAATAGCAAAACAATACCGCTCTCTTTGAATTATCGCAGTTATCAGGAGATACTAAATCTATCAAATTGGCTGCTTAATCGATCGCCATTAGATTATAGAAATAAACTAGAGGCTCATCGAGGATATTCTAACTCTTTACCATTATTGTCAAATTTTGATAGCGTCCAGAAGGAAGCAAGCTGGATTGCTGATAAAATACTTGAAAAAAAAGATACCAATATCCACTTTAAAGACGTAATGGTCTTAGTCCGTTCCGGCTTAGATGCTAAACCAATTGAAGCAGAATTCATTCAAAGGAATATACCCTATTGTTTTATAGGCGGCACAAGCCTAACAAAATCGGCTCATGTTCGCGATCTATTGTCACTCCTAAGAGTTGTAAGAAATGATCAGGATGATTTAGCTTGGATGCGCTTTCTTAAGCTATGGCCAAAGATCGGAGAAAAGACATCTGAGAAACTAATAAGCAGCTTTTATGAACAGGCTGATATAAGTGCAATAAAAATCTTATCTGAAAGTATAGGAAAGAACCATAGCGCTATCTCTGCATATAAACAGACTAGCTCAAAACAGCAAGAACCTAAGAAATGCATTTCTATAGCTGTTCAATATCTTACCCCAATCTTAAAAGAACGATACGATAAATGGAACTTTCGTAGTCAAGATTTAGATCTATTAATCACTGTATCTGAAAAATATGAAACAATTAGTGATTTTATTGATGCTTTTACTCTTGAACCGATGACAAACACAGAGATAAAAAAGCTAGAAAACAACGATGCTGTCTCATTAATTACAGTTCATAGTGCAAAAGGGACAGAGGCACCAATCTGTTTTGTAGTAAACGCTAAGCAAGGCACATATCCTCATATTCGCAGTTATGGAGATATCAATTCTGAAGAAGAAGAGAGAAGAATATTGTATGTAGCACTTACAAGAGCACAGAACGAACTCTTTGTTACTCGATCAGCAGGTCGTAGTAATTTTTATATGCAGAACAAGTCAGCAGAAGGGGAGGAATACTTTTTATCAGAAATCCCTGAAAACCTGATAATAAATGAGACTCATGGCTGGGAATCAGGTTATTCAAGCGAATTTATACCGCTT
>JAVCDA010000075.1 GCA_030765145.1 Candidatus Saelkia tenebricola
ATCATGAAGCATGCTTGCAAGCTTTATCTTATCAATTGTATCTTTTGGTAAATTGAGTTTTTGCGCTGCGCTGACAGCAATATTTGCAACCTTTTTTGAATGTCCATGTGTATAATGATCCCTAGCATCTATTGCTGCTGCAAGGGATACTATACTACCTTTATATAACTCATGAACCTCATCAAACAACTTACAGTTACTAATAGCAGCTCCAGCTTCATGTGCTAAGATAAGAAGTAATTCTGCATCATCTTTATCAAAGAATGGCCTATTATAGCGTTTGCCAAGATTTAGGACACCTAAAACAGTATGATCACTTAAGAGTGGTACGCTGATTGCTGATTCGAGCCCTAGACCACGCAGTGATCTCTTTGATTTTTTTGTTATCTTAAAACCTTCACTTATAATAATAGGCTCTTTTGTCTTTGCAACAGTACCAGCTATTCCCTTGCCTATCTTCTGCTTTGATTGTGCAGCTATTTTCTTTGGAATACCTATTGAGCTTTTTATTCTTAAGTAACCATCCTTATCTAAAAGCATTAAGGATGCTCTATCAGAATTGCTCTCTATTACAGCAGCCTTAAGTATTAGATCGCATAACTTATCAAGATCATGTATTGAAATAAGCTTTTTACCATATTGCACTATGGTTTCAAGTCTTGTAAAATCTCTTCTTTTGTAAATGCTTGAAAAACGGATTATATTTTTATCTATCTCGTTAAGAACAATATCTTTGGCAGCTACAATCTTTTGAATATTACCTTTGTACGCTTTTTCAATAACGCCTGATATAACAGTACGTAAAGTTGTAAGCTCACGGATTATTTCATCAGCGCTACTTGCACTAAGATAGTCTTTAAAGACAAGCCTCTCTATAGCGTCATTGCAAAGATTTGCAAATCGTTTTTCAATATCTGTTGTAAATGCCTGCAGGAAACTTGCCATACCAGCGATACGCACACTCTTTGAAGCTGCTCTCTCTTTCTGATATTTAGTTGATTTAAATATAATATCAGACCATAGCTTAACTATATGTTTCGACCTAGACTTAAGTAGTAATGCAAGCTCTTTCTTGGTATTAGGTTTTGTCATAGATTATTTTGGCATGTTGGATACAAAACTATCCTCTATGCCCTCCTTTGTTTTTAGCCTATCGAGTAATTTAGAAGCGTCCTTTTTATCTTTGAAATTGCCTATATATATTATAAACTTCTCCTTGCCTGAACCAAAACGACTCTTATATATAAAAGATTTATATCCTTTTAATAGCATATCAGAATTGAAACTCTCTGCATCTTTAACACTCTCAAGAACAGCGACCTGTATTGCATAGCTACCTGAAGGCACTACTGATGATACACTACTAACAACGCTGCTGCGCGGCTTAAATGATGTTATCTTTTTAAAGATTAAAGTAGTTATTGAAATAAATATAAATAAGGCCACGCAGCCAATTATAAGCAGTCTTATCTTTTTAGTGTTTACACCATGGATTCGATCGAGTTTTCTCTTTGCCTGCGCTAACTCTAATCTTAACTGTGTGAGCTCTTTATTAATATTAAACCTCTCCTGATTATACTCTTTATTAACAGAGACGCTTTTATTTTCAGTGGGCCTTGATCTCTTATGGGTCTTCTCTTCCACATGCGATGTAACAGCTACAGCACTACCGTAAAGACGGTTTCTAATATCTTGCTCACTCAATGGACTGATAGATGTTTTTTCTTTCTTAAAACCAAAAGCCATTTATTTAAAAGCCTCCTTTATAATTGAGGGTACACGCTTAGGTCTAGCTGATTTGTCAGTAAAAACATGTGATGTCATACCTTCTGCTAGAATAACAGAGCCTCTTTTTACTATATAATTAAAACTCATGCTGGTATTTCCAATATTACCAACAGTACAATATATATCCAGAAGATCATCATACTTAGCAGGCATCCTATACTTACAATTTGCCTCTACCACCATAAGCCACAGGCCTTGAGACGTCTCTAATTCGCTATAAGCATGCCCTGCCCCTCTTAAAAGCTCTGTCCTTGCGACTTCAAACCAGACAAGGTAATTTGAATAATAAGCCACTCCCATCTGATCTGTCTCTTTATATCTAACACGTAAATTCGTGGTATGCTCTATCATAAACTCTAATGAACTTTATAGCTTAACATTACGATTTCTACACCATCAAAAACATACCGCTCGTCTTCCTTAAATCCCTTTTTCTCAACCAAGAGCTTAATCGCTGCACTCATTTTTGATGTTGCTCTAAATACAACCCGCTTATAGTGATTCATCTTACAAAAGTCTATGGCTGTGTCAACAAGCATAGAGCCTACACCTCTTCCTCTATGGCTTAGATGTACAAACAATCTTCTAAGAAGAGCTGTCGTATCACTATCTTCTTTTATGCCTACACATCCTGCAACATCATCTAACTCCCCTGCTACTAGGAATTTCTCTCTTAGCTTACCGTAGGCATTTGGTATATCATCAAGATCACCATAAA
>JAVCDA010000071.1 GCA_030765145.1 Candidatus Saelkia tenebricola
GAACAGCTATTTTTTTACCCATTTCCAAAGACTTCTCGATTATCCGCCAGGTATCAACCTCATACGGTTTAGAAACATAACTCATTATTAAATTAGCATTTTTAAACTTTATATTCGAAAAAAGCTTCTCTTTTATTCTGGCATTCCTCCTTTCTTTTTCTTTATTTTCTAAATTCTTCAATTCTAAAAACATTTTTCCCCTTATTAGGCTTTTCTCGTCCACTTTAACCACCATGTTTAAATTATACTCTCCCCTTAATGAAATTGTCCAATATTAATTTTTAAGCAGCTTTTTGCTGCTATTGGCCTCTTTTTTCTCTTCACTCATCCTTTTAGCACTACAGCTCAATATAAAATCTCCTATCTCACAGGAAAACATCCTACTTACAAGAGAACATTTAGCCTGTAACAGAAAAAATAATGGCGCCTCAACATCGGATAAAGTCTCAAAATTACCCTGCCCCTTACTTATTATTAGAGGCACACTTCTAAAGAGAGAGAGGAATTTTGGATTTACATTATCCAGCAATATTCCCGGTAATTCAGAGCCGGAATCAACAATCTCAGCAACCTCATCTATCCCTGCACACTTGGCATCTTCAAAAGTTGCATCATTTATTATCGGCTTACTCCGTACTGCATAAAATATTTTCTTACCCAAAGTCTCAATTAAAACCTTATCAAACACACACTCTCCGGCATTATCTGCTATATAGAGAATTGAATCTGCCTTATCTAAAACATCCTTAAAATTTTGATAATCAAAAACTGCAAAATGCTTCTGATCAATTATTTTAATCTCATTTTCAAGATTAAAATTACACAAAGCTCCAAAATCAATAATATTTCCGAGAATAGAAATCCTGATTGCTTCTAAAAGCGGATCAGTCGATTCGTTCACCCTTCTTCTAAGGTGATAATAAAAACTCAGCGCTTCTTGAGTAGAATCTTTTTTCTCTTGCCGAAAAACATCCTTAACACCGCTAAGTTGATAAATAAACTCATATATACCTTTGGCTATAACCGGTGGCGGTTGTTTAAAACACTCCTCATCCATAAATAAACCGCATACACTTTTAATTAACTGTCTCTTTTTATCATCATCTAAATTGACCTTGTCTGCAATCAATAATGACTGTTTGAAAAGACAAGGAATGCACTCTAAATACGTTTCCATTTATCCCCCTCAATATATTTTAGAATTGCTCTTCGGCCTGTTCACAGAACGGCCTTCGGCCTGCCCACAGGATGGTCTATGACCTGTCCGCAAGACGATCTGTAATCTGTCCGCAAGACGGTCTGTGACCTCGCAGAACGGTTTATTTCAAATCATTCTTCCCAGAAAGCTGGATAACCCGGAGAGTATTTTCACCTAAACTGTCCTCGGAAACAAAACAATACGAAAGGATGCAAAGTTCATCCCCTACCTCACCACACCGTGCAGCAGGACCATATAAAATTACCTTCTTAGAACCTTTCTCCTCCTCAATGATATACGTCTCAATACGGCTTCCATTATTGTAATTAAGAACTTGCACTCTTTCACCGGGTAAAATACCTGCTTCGTCAATTATATTCTTGTCTATCCCTATGCTACCTAAATATTTCAATCTCTTATCTGTTATGCAAGCACCGTTAATTTTGGATTTTAAAAATTCTCTCAATATCACAATTTCACCTTAACAACTTTAATGTTTTCTAAAACTCATCCGTCATTTTTTACCAAACTTCATTAAGACGCATTTATTCTAACATAAAACTTGCGATTGACAATGGAAAACAGGCATATTACTATATTCTAAAGATGCCAAAACTAAAGAGAAAATTCACGATTTTATTTTTCATAATTGTTCTTATAACAATAGTTGCGACATTAATATTTTCAAACCTTGTCAATGATGTTTCAGGCATATTTAATTCTTTAAGTGAAAACAAAATACGTTTTGAAGCAGGCCCTTCATATACTCCGGGAGAAGGATATGTTTCAAAAATGCCGGACAATGTGGAGTTAACAGCACATTTCTGGGAAATCGACCCCAACTCTTTTGAAAAAGGAGAACATGTCGGTCTTGCATGTATAGCAAAAGGTAAAATATATATCAATGTACAACATTCTAATTTAAAAGCTATACTTGAAAACCCCTACACCCCGATAGAAATAACTAATAAATCTCTTCCGACTCCCTATAAACCAGGCACGCATATTCATCTGCAATCTATTGCAAGAGAATCCTGGCGCTGGAAATACACCGCAGAAGTAAGACGTAAATAAAAAATTCTTCTTCACTTTTGACTTTACTTCTAAGATTTCGAATCAGAAGAATTTTCCTTTTTAGAAGTTGTAGAATCAACTCCTTCTTTTTTAGAATTCGCGGAAGGCGATTCTTCTTTTTTGGGAACTGCTTTTTTCTCAGGCTTTCTATTATCAGTGGCATAAAACCCCGCACCCCTAAATATTATCCCAGCCCCCTTACCTATCAAACGCTTAACCTTGCCTCCGCAATTAGGGCATTTTTCTAAAACAGCCTCCGTCATGGTTTGAAATTTATCAAATTTACTTTTACATTCCAGACACTCATACTCATATGTGGGCATAAAAATTACCTCCTGTAATCAATAATAAGTTTTCCTGATAAATGATCTATTTCATGCTGTAAAACCCGTGCTGTAAGTCCTTTAGCTTTAATTTGAGTTTCTTTGTTTTTCTCATTTTTCCCAACCACGACTATTTCATAAGGTCTTTCAAATTCAACTTCATGCCCGGGTACGCTTAAGCACCCTTCCCTCATAACTCCTACACCTTCACTGCTTACTATTTCAGGATTAATAAGTTTTAGAATCCTGCCTTTTTCATTTTTTAATACTATCATGCGTTTTGTAACTCCGATTTGAGGAGCAGCAAGACCAATACCGTTATTCACTTTCATTGTATAAACCATTATTTTTAATAAATCTACTTCACTCGATGTGATCTCATCTACAAAAGAACTGTTCATTCTTAAAACTGGGTCCGGCAATATACGTATTTCTAATATCTTCATATTACTTAAGTTTTTAACGTCACCTATCCCCTACATAATTCTTCAACCTACCCACTCCCTCTATTTCTACCTCAACAGTATCTCCAATATTCATCTGGCCCACACCGGATGGAGTTCCTGTTGAGATAATATCTCCGGGATAAAGAGTCATAATTTTTGAGATAAAAGATACCAACTCTGCAATTGAGAATATAAAATTAGTCGTTTTAGAAGACTGTTTTAGCTCGCCGTTTAAATAACACTTTATTTCTAAAACATCAGGATCTATCTCCGTCTCAATCCAGGGACCAACAGGACAGAATGTGTCAAATGATTTTGCCCGTGTCCATTGAATATCTTTGCTCTGTAAATCACGGGCAGTAACATCATTTAAACATGTATATCCTAAAATAAAATCATTTATATCTGCTATCTCTATATCCCTACCCTTTTTTTTAATCACCAAAGCAAGCTCTGCTTCATAATCTAATCTCTTAACTCCTGAAGGATAAATTATTTTCTCATCCGGGTTTAAAATCGAACTATTCGGCTTAAGAAATATAATAGGCTCATCCGGAATATCCATACCTAACTCTTTAGCATGGTCTAGATAATTAAGCCCTGCCAAAACAATCTTATTTTTTTCTACAGGAGCAAGCAGTTTGATTTCATCTAAAGCAACACTACCTTGATAATTAATCTCACCGAAAGGATTTCCCTTTATTATTTTGACAATATCATTCTCCAGATCCCCCCAGAAAATTTTATCTTGATATAAGATTCTAACTATTTTCATTTTTCATTAAATCGAAATTAGACCCGAAAACCCCATAAAAGAAAGCGCAAGAAGCCCGGCTATAATCAGCGCAATACCCGCTCCTTTTAATGGACCAGGAACATCTGCTAAATCCAAGTCCTCTCTGATTCCGGACATAATAAGCAAAGCAAGCGTAAAACCACCTCCTGCACCTACTGCGAAAACAACACTTTCTATAAAAGAATATTCCTTTAACACCATAAAAAGAGCCAAGCCTAAGATTGCACAATTTGTTGTAATAAGCGGTAAGTATATCCCTAAAGCTCGATAAAGTGCCGGATATGATTTCTTTACAAACATCTCAACTATTTGGACCAGAGAAGCTATAACAAGTATAAAAACAACATATTGTAAATACTGCAATTCGAAAGGAATCAAAACCTTATGATAAATAGTCCAGGTTGAGACTACAGTTAAACTCATAACAAAAGTCACCGCAGCTCCCATGCCTAAAGCAGAACTAATTTTACGCGAGACTCCTAAAAAAGGACAAATCCCCAAAAAATAACTGAGTACAAAATTATTAACAACCGCAGCTGATAAAAATATAAATAATAGCTTCATTTTTTCCTTACAATCAAATTCATAACTGCAACCATTACACCCAACCCTAAAAACGCACCTGCAGGTAAAATCATAACCAGCATAGGTTCAAACCCCGAGCCGAATAAATTAATTGAAAATATTGCACCTGTACTTAAAATCTCTCTTAAACTTCCCAAAACAAGAAGTGCAAATGTAAATCCCAGCCCCATTCCTAAGGAATCAAAAAATGTCCTCACAAAAGAATTCTTAGACGCAAATGCCTCACATCTGCCTAAGATAATACAATTGACAACTATTAAAGGAACATAAGGACCCAAGGATTTACTTAGCTCAGGTAAATTTGCTTTCAAAAACAAGTCTGCAATTGTAACAAAAGTAGCAATAATAATCGTAAAAGCTGCTATCCTCACCTGATAAGGAATAAGCTTTCTTAAAACCGACACTATAACACTTGATAAAGTTAAAACAAATATAACAGCTAAGCCCATTGTTAAAGCATTGAGTGCTGTAGTCGTAACCGCTAAAGCCGGACATAATCCTAAAAGCTGTACCAATACAGGATTTTGGGCAATAAATCCTTTTTTAAATTCCTGATTTAAATTATTGTTTTGCATATTCTTTTATTAATGGAACTAATTTCTTTAATGTCCTGTTTACAATTCTGGTGACACTGTCTGAAGAGATAGTAGCCCCTGTAATTGCCTGGATATCATTGCTATTTTTCTTCTCGCCCTTAACACACTTGATGGGAATAGAAACGCTTTTTCTTTCAAACTGAGAAGAAAAAGATTTTCTGGAAATCTCACCTCCTAAACCCGGTGTTTCAACATTCTCTAATATTTCAATACCTTTAATGCTTTTAAAATTATAGGATAAACCCACCAATATTTTAATCTCACCCTGATAACCGCTACCGGAGGTAAGAATACATGCACCTCTAAAATGCTTAGACTCATCATTTACGAAATAAACCCTATAACCCTGAATAACAGATGTTTTATAATCCTTGCCTTCGGGTATCAGTTTAAACACCGCACGCGCAATTTCCTTCTCCTGATTCTCTTTAATACGAATATATGTTTTCTGATTAACATACGCCAGAAAAAATCCTGATAAAGCTGCAATTAAACCAAGCACCAGAACCATTTTCGCTAATACTTTCATATGCCGAACCTTTTAGGAAGTGTCATTCTGTTTATTAACGGAGCTAATCCGTTCATTATCAGAATTGCATACATAACCCCTTCCGGCAATCCCGCCCAGTTTCTGATTATAAAAACAAGCACACCTATTCCTAAACCAAAGACAATTCTGCCCTTTTTGGTAATAGGTGACGTTACAGGGTCAGTTGCCATAAAGAATGCACCCAAAAGCAAACCACCAGCTAAGATATGAAATGCTGGATTAAAAAACTGCTGGGGATCTATCAGCCAAAAAACTAAACTTAATCCCCCGAAACTTAATAAAATTGAACAAGGCACTCTATAATCAATTACCTTTACAAACAAGAGATACCCTCCTCCTAAAATTATTGCCAAAGCACAAGTCTCTCCAATCGAACCTGCAACATTACCCCAAAAAAGATCTCTCAAAGGACTAATCATGTGATTAAACTTCGCAAGCCCCAGAGGTGTTGCAACAGTTACAGCATCAACAATTACTTTATGCTGGAGTGGATAACTCCAAGTAGTTAAATAAGTAGGGTACGATGCCATCAAAAAAGCCCGTCCAATTAAAGCAGGATTAAATATATTGTAACCCAAACCTCCAAAAACCTGCTTCCCGAAAACAATAGCAAACACAGCCCCTAGTGCAACTATCCAGCTGGGTAAACTCGGTGGTAAAATCAGGGCATATAAAATTGCTGTAGCAACACAAGATCCATCTCCAAAATCAGGCGTTTTCTTTCGCAGCTTTAAAAAAATATATTCTGTCGTTATGCAAAACACCAACGAAACCAATATAACGCGAACGGAATTTAGCCCGAAAAAATATATCCCGACGAAAACAACCGGCATCAACGCAATTACAACGTTCCACATCGCAGTTTTTACCCCAAAACTGCTTTTTATATGCGGAGAAGAAGAAACAGTTAAATTAAGTTTATTCACTTTTTTTCTCCAAAAGAAGCTGTTTACCAATCCTAATATACTGGGTTAGAGGAATCCGGGAAGGACAAACATATTCACAACTTCCGCATTCAATGCAATCAGATATATTATATTCTTTGGCCAAATCAATTTTTCCATGTTTCGTAAAATGTGCGATTTTTGTCGGCAAGAGATTCATTGAGCAAACATCTACACATCGGGAGCATTTTATACAAGGGTATTCCTTGAAAAGTTTTGCGAATTCGCCAGACAGCAACAATACTCCTGATGTACCTTTTAATATCGGCATCTCCATACTCGCCTGAGCCAACCCCATCATAGGTCCTCCGAAAACTATTTTTCCAACATCTTTTTTTATCCCACCTAAATTTTCAACTAAATCCGAAACCAGCGTTCCAATCCTCACCAGATACACCCCGCTATTTTCAATACAATCCCCCGAAATAGTGACATATCTCTCTATTAAGGGTTTATCTTTATAAACAGCCTCATACACCGCAAAACATGTCGCAACATTCTGAACGATAACACCGACATTAAACGGCAGCTTACCGGGAGGAACTTCCTTATTCAAAACAGTATTAATAAGCTGTTTTTCAGCTCCCTGAGGATACTTTGTTTTAACCCTGATAACTTCTATGTTTTTATTTAAAACAGCCTGCCGCATTCTTTCTAAAGCCTCCTGCTTATTATCTTCAATTACAATAATTACTCTTTTAGGATTAATTATTTTTTGTATAATTTGAATACCTTTGATTATCTGAAACGGATTATTTCTCATCAAAACATCATCCGATGAAAGAAACGGCTCACATTCACAACCATTGATAAGCAAAGTTTCTATTTCTACACCTTCTGGAGGCTGTAATTTAACATGTGTAGGGAACGCTGCACCGCCTAAACCTACAATACCTGCCTGTTTAATTACATTAGTAAGTTCCTCAATACTTAATCTATCAACTGCAGATTCTTTTTTATCACTCCACTCTTGCGTTCTATCATTTCCTTCTATAAAAATTGATTTTCCTTTACCTGTTATGGGGTGAAAATAGTCAGAGATGTGTTCCACCTTCCCGGATATAGACGCATGCAAATTGGAAGAGATAAAGCCGCCTGAGGATGCAATCTCCTCACCCGCTTCAACAACCTGACCCTTTTCTGCAAGTTCCTGGGAAGGTTTTCCTGTATGCTGAGACAACGGCAGAATAACTTTTTTGGGAATAAAGGCCCCTTTAAAGAAAGGCGCATTTAGAATAGTATCATCTTTAATATGTATTCCAGTCTTAAGATTTGACATTTTACATCCTGAATGTTACAATCTTCCAAATTATATGAAAGCTGAGAAAGAAAAGCAACAAAATTTGAATTTTGAGATAGAGTTTTTAGAAAAACTTCTTGATATAAACCCCAATTATGTTGATGCACTAACTCTTTTAGGAGAATTGTTCACCAGAAACAAAGAATTTCAGAAAGCTTTAGAGATAGACTTAAAACTTGCTGAATTTAAGCCACAAGATGCAATAGTATTTTACAATTTAGCCTGCGACTATTCTCTTCTGGATAAAAAAACTCTGGGGTTAAAAGCGTTGGAGAAAGCTTTTCAACTCGGCTATGCTGACTTAGATTACCTCATAAAAGATCAGGACTTAAAAAACCTAAGAGAAAGCAAGCGCTTCCAAACCTTAATAGAAACCTGGAAGAATAAAAATCTCTCTTCTAATATTTCTTAAATCTGCGGTAATTCCTTAATAGCCTTTTCTATTTCTTCCTCAGGATGAGCATAATCTTTCAGCTCTTTGGATAAATATTTATCATAAGAAGAAAGGTCAAAATGCCCATGACCGGAGAAATTAAATACAATACATTTCTCTTTTTTCTCCTCACGGCATTTTATCGCCTCATCTATCACACATTTAACAGCATGGGCAGTTTCAGGTGCGGGAATAATACCTTCTGTTCGAGCAAATATTGAAGCCGCTTCGAAAACCGGATTCTGCTGATATGCTACCGCTTCCATTAATTTATGGTGCGCCACCAGAGATAACAACGGAGCATCACCGTGATAACGAAGCCCTCCGGCATGGATTGGTGCGGGAACAAAATTATGCCCTAATGTATACATTTTAAGAAGCGGAGTCAACCCAACCGTATCACCATAGTCATAACGATATTGACCTTTGGTAAATGTAGGACAGGCTGTAGATTCAATTGCAATAAACCGAATATCTTTGCCCTTTAATTTATCAGATACAAAAGGAAAGAAAAATCCTGCAAAATTAGAACCTCCCCCAACACAACCTATCAAAATATCAGGATCTTCTTCTGCAATGGCTAACTGTTTCTGAGTTTCAAGACCTACAATAGTCTGATGCAGCAAAACGTGGTTTAAAACACTTCCCAGACTATACTTAGTATTTTCATTTTTGGCAGCTTCTTCAACAGCTTCTGAAATAGCCATACCTAAACTACCATGAGAATCAGGATATTTTTGGAGCATCATTCTACCTGATTCAGTCCTATCTGTCGGTGAAGGGTAAACATCAGCATTCCAGATATGCATAAGACTCTTACGATACGGCTTTTGCTGGTAACTGATTTTAACCATATACACAATACATTCCATGTCAAACATATTGCAGGCAAATGCTAAAGCACTACCCCATTGCCCTGCCCCAGTCTCAGTTGAAATCCTCTCTACACCTTCCTGTTTGTTGTAATAAGCCTGTGCAACAGCAGTATTAGGCTTATGACTTCCAGGCGGTGAAACAGATTCATTTTTATAATAAATCCTGGCAGGTGTTTTAAGAAACTTTTCTAATTTTTCGGCTCTTTGTAATGGAGTAGGTCTCCATATCTTATATATATCTAAAAGTTTATCAGGAATTTCAACCCATCTATCACGGCTCATTTCCTGTGCCACTAAAGATTTCGGGAAGATAGGGTAAAGCTTATCAGGTGTCAGAGGCTCTTTTGTTCCCGGGTCCATTGGAGGTGGAACTTCCCATGGTAAATCTGCCTGCAGGTTATACCAGGCTTGAGGCATTTCTTTTTCAGTCAGAAAAATTTTACTATCCATTACAACCTCCTTTTTGATTTAAGAATTATTATATACTAAAATGGGGATTTAGAAAAGAGGGTTATTTATTAAGACAACAAAAAGATATTTAGTTTATTTTAAATATGTAATTAGGCTCAGCATACTCAACACGAGAATCTTTATTAAGCTCCTCAACTATCTCTATGATAGAAACACCTTGAGGAGTTTTAAACTGAAACACATTTATACCTTCTACAACACTTAGAATCTGTAAGCTGTAATCTGAAAGAAAAGAATTTATTTCTTCATCAGAAAGTTCTTCTTTAAACTTAACCATCACTTCATTTTCCACATATTCACTACTTGACTCAGACTGATTTTTTGCCATAGTTAAATCTTCATCCTTTTGCTCTCTGTTAATTTCAATCTCTTTAACCACCGTAGAATCATTTTCCTGACTACTGATTTTAGTTGCACTAAATAATACAACAACCACAATCGCAATTATCACCAAACTGAATATAATCAATCTTTTTACCATAATAATAGCCTGCTAAAAGCATACCTCTAAGATTTTATTAACTCAAGTATTTTTTTACTGCTTATCAAGGTAAAAACAACTTAAAAATCGTATTATAGAAATTAACAAACTATATTTCAAATAAACATTTTATTAAAAAGACAAATCCTATTTTAGCAAAGAAAACAGCCATAATTGATATTTAATCTTAAGGGTGAAAAATCAGCGGCTAAACTGAGCTTGAATATCCGTAACCCATCCTTGAGTAGTTAAAAAATTAAAAACTTCCTTTGCAATAATAGAAGTCCCAAATTCGGTTAAATGGGAATCGTCGATAAATAAATCATTGATTGATTTTTCTTCCAAAACTCTTTTAAAAGCATTGATTGTATACACAACAGGGAATATTTCCTTGTCTTTGTATGTAAAATCATTGTTATATATTCTATCATTATCTTTTTGCACATAATCTACTGCTAGTACATATTTTATTTCATTTTCAGCTGCAATTTTTTTAACAATACCAAAATTAGATTTAAAATTTTCATCTCCTTCTTTAAAACAGTATTCACTTTTACACATTATAAAATTATATATTCTCTCAGAGGTACGAATAGGCCCCTCGTGCTTATTTACCGCAATAGTTGCAACACGAAATATTCGGGAGTTATACATACAAAACCATAGCCAGTATCTTATTAAGTTAGATTTTTTTTCAACCTTATAAGTATCTGTTAACGAAAACTCTTTTCGCCAAATAACAATATCAGGGTTATATTTGGCTGTATAAAATTGGAAAATCCTTTTTACCTGTCTTGAAGATGCTCCTGGAATTCCAGCATTCAATACTTTAATATCGATATTTTGAAATTCATTGTTCAGTAATTCTTCTAAAATATAGGGCCAGGATTTATCATAGGTTACGGCAAAACCATAAGTAGTAGAATCGCCTATACATATAATTCTAATATCTTCATTTTTCTCTTTAGGGTAATCAATGAATCCCTCGGGACTGCGAAACAATCCATCTTTGGGCATAAAGAAACATACAGGGTCAAATCTGGTCCATCCCCCGTGGGCAAAAAGAGGAAAAAGACTTATTTCTTTCATCTGCTGCCCGTAAGGTTTAGGAATATATTTATTGAAATATGTATTCAAAGATATGAATAGAACAGCTCTCAATGCATACTCTAAAATAAATATTATTATTATTAAAAATAAGAAGTATTTTAAAATTCTACGAGATAATAAGGGTATAGATTTCATACCGATTAAATTTACCTAAATATTATAGATGGAGGTGGCGGGAATATACATATCGAAATTCCTAACTACTTTACCACCAACAATTTCAATCTCAAAGAGCTCAAAAACCCACCACAAATCCCACCAAACTGCTCTGCTAAATACGATATCCTTAAACATTTGTCTTAGCAAGCACATTTTCCCTGCCCTCTTCTGTAGAATGGTCAGAACATCAATAGGTAAATTCAGTTTAGATCAGGCTAAGAGTCTTGATCAAATATTAAGTGAGTCTGATTCTGAAAAATATATTATATCTATTGAAAATGTCCGGA
>JAVCDA010000027.1 GCA_030765145.1 Candidatus Saelkia tenebricola
CAGGTTTAAATTCATCTATCTTTACCACGATATTATTTTTTTTGACCCACCGGGTGAAAGCAATGATTTTCTCGGCTTCCCGCATGATATGTAAACTGGGATAGAGCCTGGCATAGGCATCATAGCGTTTAGTAAGTCCCGCCGCATAGGAGTTCAAACTCTCTCTGAAAGAATTTAACTGAGGATGAGAACGAAGAGGTTCAGCTCCTATCCCCAAATCAGCTGAAACAAAATAGACACCGCTTTTATCCTGAAAACTTTCCATCTTCACAACACCAGGTTTTATCCAATAACGAACCCCGCCTTCATCAGGAAGTGATATGCCCAATCTGTTTTCTTCTGCAGTAAGAAACTCCAAAGAAGACTGATGGCCGGGGATAGATACTGTTTCCGGATTAATAGTCGTGATATATTTAAAAGCATAATCAGCATCAAACATTACCCGGATTAAAGGAGAATCTGCCGAACGTCCATAAAGCTTAACCCCGGAGAAAGCAATGGGTAAATTGCGATAGATAGTGCGAAGAAAATCCTGAGAAAAAATTAAACTTTGAAACACATGAAGACGCAGAGCTTCTTTTGTCAGAAACTCATAACGCTCTTCAACCGCCTGCGCTAACTCTTCATCCCAACAATAGCCCTTTTTGTAACGATCAGTCATAGCATCAACTTTAGAAGATGGAACTCCAAATCCTTTAAGTAATGCGCCATAATGAAGCGACCATAGCCGGCGCCCGGCTGTTTCATCGTTTATACGGTTTGACCCAAGATCATCACGAATTTCATACAGCCCATCCATGGTGCCGAGAAGTCCGCATAGCTTAGATGTTGTTTCATAGTTAGATGTATTCTCTCTTACTTCTCTTTGAGCTTGATGAAGAACTATAAGCGCTCTGCCAAATCGCTCCTCGATTCCAAGGCTTGTAAAAAGTTTACCTAAGAAACTTCCTATTTTTTCATATTGGCTGTAGGTATTCGTATTGCTTTTTGGATTCCAATCAAAATATGCCCTCCACTCATCAGGTTCAATCCCCATTTTTTGCCGCATTCGCTGCTCTAAAATTAATTTCTCCGGAATCGAATCTTTTGATTTTATAATCGACATCATCGTCTTATTCATCCATTCAATTCCATACTCTATATCCGTACTAATTTTCCGCATCTCTACGTCCATAATCCGCTGGATCTCTCTTATTTGAGACCTATAAATCTCATGATCAATATCAAAAGAGAATGACGGATAGGGGTCTTTAAGAGCATCTGAAAGCAAATCATGGTATGATATCGGCCCTGAAGAATAGTCCGGATCGTAATTACCGACAAATACAACACAATCGGTTTCTTTATCAATTAGTACATACTTAAGAACATTGATTTCTTTAAGCTTCTGTCTTAGAGAACTCGGAGGTACGTAATCAACTTTTCGAGTAGCTTGAGCCAACGCTGTATTGGCAGAAAGTTTTTGGTTATCTGAGCTAAGATTTGATAATGTGACTCCAAGACGAGGAGATTGACCTGCTGGCGGAAGATCTACGATAATGTTTTTTTTAAGGCCGTCTCTTTTTATTGTAATGAGACTACTTCTACCCTTTGCATTCTTTATAAAATCAACAAATTCTTGCACATCGGATACTACATACCTTTTATTTATCCTAAGGATAATATCTCCCACTTTGATACCTGCACACTCGGCAGCAGAATCAGGGAATACCGAAACCACTAAGATCCCTGTCTGAAGTTCCTGATTTTCTTTTACAAAACGCCGTCCTGTTTTTTGCCTCTCTTGCACACGCTGACCAAAGGAAGAAGACAAAAACTCCCCGTTAATACACATGATGCATGAGAAAACCATCATCATTTTAAATATTTTAAGCATTTTTTTCTCCTTCTTTACAGACAAACATTTCATGTCAATCCTTTGTTTATATTCATTAAAAATAATTCGACTAAACACTTTTATAAAACAAAAGCTGCCCGAAAGACACTCAACTTCAAGCAATAATCCTAATTACGATAATAACTGCTCGCGATTATAAAAACAATTTTATCTAATTAGATAATTCAAACTAATCCGAAATCTTATAGTAAGCGTTTCTACCCTTTCCTATAAGATTAATCAGCTTGGCATCTATCAATTTGGCAATTTCTTTAAGCATCGCTTGCCGCGTTATACCGAACATATCCCTTAAATCTTTATTACCAACTTTACCTTTTTCTTGAATTCGCTCTAATATTTTCATCTGCTTTTGAGTTAACTCGATTTTTTCTCCTTCTTCTATCTTTGAAGACAACCCTATTTTTTCAATAAATTCCTTAACCTTGTCTATGGAATACAAAACACCGTCTGTAAAATATTCAAGCCATTTAGTAATATCGCCTTTACTTGTCTGAACAATTTTTAATGCTGTGTAATATGAATCTCGATTTTCATCGTAATAATCATCAAGAGCAAAAAATCTCCTATGATCAAAACCGCTTTTATATAAAACCAGCGATGCCATTAATCGGGCTAATCTACCATTTCCATCAATAAACGGATGAATTCTTGCGATTTCATAATGGACAATACCTGAAAGAATCACAGAATTGACCTCTTTTATCTTATCCGAATTAAGCCAATCTAAAAACTCGGATACCAGCCGCGGCACATCCTTTGTTTTCGGAGGCATATACTCTACAACTTCCTTAAATCCTGTTCCGTTAAAAATACGTTTACCCACAAAAACCTGCCTATTTCTAAGAACACCGCAATCTTTTTTATCCCGCAAGGTACCGATAGTAAGAGTCTTGTGAATCTTAAGAAACAATTTAACATCTATTTTTTTCTTGTTTACGTATTCGGGAATTGAATCTAACGCTTTGAGGTAATTTAAAACTTCGTCTTTATCTTTTGCCGTAGCTACAACATCTTTGTTCTCTGTTAATGCGGCAACCTGCCTAAGCGTTAAATTATTCCCCTCAATACCCGTGGATGAGTAAGCGTTATGAACCCGTGCTTCTTTTTTAAGCTTCAACTCCCATTTAGGGATAAGTTTGGCTTGTTCAATAACCTCTCTACCCGCCATAATCCGAGAAATATTGTTAAGAATTTTATTGGTAATCTTATATTTTGGCTCAAACGACATAGCAGTATTATAACAAATGACAACCTGAATGACAACCTAAATGACAACCGACTCTAATTTTATATCTCATAAAACCTGCACTGAATTATGTAATATATAGATATATCTCTCAATAAAAGCAAGTTTATTATATAGAAAATAACATCAAATATCCAGCATTATTGGTTATCTATAGATGTTATTATTGAAAAACTTTTCGTAACTGGGATAAACAAATTAATCGACAAATGTAAACGTTAAAGTAAAAACCTATTTTACCCTAATTCAAAAGTTGTAACCCCGAATATCTTATCCATAGGCAGGTCTGGTAATTCTCCCGTATACATGCGCACGGTCTCAAAAACTTTTTTCATGCAATATTTTTGCGTAAGGTTTTTTGCGAATAGATTCACTTCCGGAATATCCATGTAAATATTTGACTCAACTTCAACTCGATTAGACAGGGCTATAAAAAGCTCTTCGGCTATATACTTTTCTTCAGCAAACAACGGCCCTATCTTATACCCATCTATACATTTCCTGATAACACCATACCCGGCTATATCACTATTTTTTAAGAAAGCTAGCCCAACACCATATTTTGGTTTAATCCATCTTTCTAAAAAATTCCTGCGAAACGCTGGAAAAAATATTCTGTCATATTTTTCTATTTTATCAAAAGATACATCTTCTAATACAGATATGCATTCGGATTTTTCTTTCGCAAGCTGCGCAATACCCTTGAACCGTATATTACTATAAGCCAGCTTAAATCCACTCTTTTTATAATTATCTTGCTGAGCTATAACACCATCCAACCCTATATTGCAATTTTGCAAATAATCCATACCTGCTTGCCATATCTTTAGACCATATCCTTTGCCTCTAAACTCAGGCCTAACGATATAGAATCCTAGAAATCCGAAACTTTGGTCATATTTCACCACTGAAATACACGCTATAGGTTTATCGTCTAAAACTCCTATAAGAAACCCTTTATTGTCAGTTTCATAAAAAATATCAGCATCATCAAGTCCTGGATTCCATCCTTCCTGAGCCGCCCAATTAGCTGCAATATCTCGCACTTCATCTCTGGACATTATCCGTATATTATATTTTTTATCAA
>JAVCDA010000012.1 GCA_030765145.1 Candidatus Saelkia tenebricola
AGATAAATCTACCGAGGGACAGGAAAAAGGTTTTAGACTATCCGGTCTTCAGGAGACTACTGCATACCACCGGGCTTCCCAAGATATCAGAAGGGATGGAACAAAGGATTTAACAAAAGAGCAGGAACAAGGGTTTAGACTATCAGACACCCCAGATCTTTTTGTGTCTGATATGGGTGCCCCCGAAATAGAAAAGACTGGAACAGAAGAATCTCCAGAAGATAAAGAGCAAGGATTTAAACCACCGGACATTCAAGAGATTTCTGAGCCGGATATAGGTTCCCCTGGAAAAGACAAAATAGAAAGAGAGGAGTCTCCAGAAGAAAAAGAGCAAGGATTTAAACCACCGGACATTCAAGAGACTTCTGAGCCGGATATAGGTTTTCCTGGAAAAGACAAAATGGAAAGAGAGGGGTCTCCAGAAGATAAAGAGCAAGGATTTGGACCACCGGACATTCAAGAGACTTCTGAGCCGGATATAGGTTTTCCTGGAAAAGACAAAATGGAAAGAGAGGGGTCTCCAGAAGATAAAGAGCAAGGATTTAGACCACCGGACATTCAAGACATTTCTGAGCCGGATATAGGTTTTCCTGGAAAAGACAAAATGGAAAGAGAGGGGTCTCCAGAAGATAAAGAGCAAGGATTTAAACCACCGGACATTCAAGAGACTTTTGAGCCGGATATAGGTTCCCCTGGAAAAGACAAAATAGAAAGAGAGGGGTCTCCAGAAGATAAAGAGCAAGGATTTAGACCACCGGACATTCAAGAGACTTCTGAGCCGGATATAGTTTCCCCTGGAAAAGACAAAATAGAAAGAGAAGAATCTCCAGAAGATAAAGAGCAAGGATTTAGACCACCGGACATTCAAGAGATTTCTGAGCCGGATATAGTTTCCCCTGGAAAAGACAAAATAGAAAGAGAAGAATCTCCAGAAGATAAAGAGCAAGGATTTAGACCACCGGACATTCAAGACATTTCTGAGCCGGATATAGGTTTTCCTGGAAAAGACAAAATAGAAAGAGAAGAATCTCCAGAAGATAAAGAGCAAGGATTTAAACCACCGGACATTCAAGAGACTTCTGAGCCGGATATATTTTCGGCTGAAATAGAGCAAATGGGAACCGAGGAATCCCCAGAAGAGCAAGAACCAGAAATTAAGTTACTGGATACTCAAGATATTTCTGAGTATGATATAGATTCTTTTGAAATAGAGCAAATGGGAACCGAGGAATCCCCAGAAGAGCAAGAAGCCGGATTTAAGTTACCGGATACTCAAAATATTTCTGAGTATGATATAGATTCTTTTGAAATAGATAAAATGGAAACAGAGCAAGCTCCAGAAACAAAAGAGCAAGGATTTAAATCACCGGACATTCAAGATAGTTCTGGGTCTATTATGGATTCTGCGGATACTATAAATTCCGAAACACAAAATTTCGGCGAGCACCGGGAAAAAGAATTGGCACCACCATCACTTTTTACTGATATGCGTTCTGATATTTCGGATATTTCAGAATCCCCTATAATTTTCCCTGCCATTGAAAACACGGAATCAGAAGACTTTACCGAACCCCAGGAAAAGTAATCTAA
The DNA here is from genome assembly GCA_030765145.1 of Candidatus Saelkia tenebricola. Classification (GTDB taxonomy): domain Bacteria; phylum Omnitrophota; class Gorgyraeia; order Kaelpiales; family Kaelpiaceae; genus Saelkia; species Saelkia tenebricola. The sequence continues at coordinate 1,591 of JAVCDA010000012.1, forward strand.
TACCCCCCACGATAGTTTAGAAATAAGACACTTATTACTGATTCTAAAGAGTAATTTATTTTTAGATAATATTGCTGTAAATAAATTTGGCTACACGATACCCATCCTGCTTTTCCATTGATTTTTGGTAAGTTTTTTATATAATAAAATCATTTACAGGTTTTTTGTGGTAGGTTTTACTATAATCAGTATTGAGATTTAAAGTGAGAGGTTGATGAATCAAGTAGGTAATAGATAGATATATAAGGTGAAAAGATGGAATATCAGACCGTCAAGGGAATGCGGAATATTATAGGAATTGAAGCAGAAAAATTCAATTTTATTGAAAAAACAGCAATAGACATGTTTAAAAAATACAATTATCATTATATAAGAATACCGATTATTGAAAGAGCTGCTCTTTTTCTTCGTTCAATTGGAGAAACAACTGACATTGTTGAAAAGGAGATGTATTTGTTTACGGATAAAGGGAAGAGAAAGATTGCCTTACGGCCTGAAGGGACTGTCGGTGTGGTAAAGGCATATATTGAGGAGAATTTTGCACAAAAATTTCCTTCCCGGAAGTTTTATTATACAGGTCAGATGTTTCGTCAGGAAAAGCCTCAAGCAGCCAGATACAGGGAATTTGCACAGATCGGTTGTGAATATTTTGGTAATTCTTTGGTTTATGCGGAGATAGAGATCATTTTACTGGCAAAAGAAATAATTGAAACTATCGGGATAAAAGATATAAAAATACAGATTAATTCAATAGGTTGTGCGAAATGCCGCCCGGGATTTGTTAATAAGGTGGCGGATGTTTTAAAAAACGCATTTAATACTTTATGTCCTGACTGCCAAAAAAGGTGCCGGAAAAATCCTCTTCGAGCACTTGACTGTAAAATTGATGGGGAAAAATTTTCTGATTTAAAAATTGAACTTTGTGAAAATTGTAAAGATAATTTTGAAAAATTAAAAAAGGGTCTGGAAAATTTTAATGTTGAATTTGATGTATCCGATAAACTTGTTCGCGGCCTTGATTATTATACCCAGACTGTGTTTGAAATAATTTGCAAATCTCTTGGAACTCAAAATGCCATTTGTGCCGGGGGAAGGTATGATAATCTTGTACAAGAACTGGGAGGTATGCCTACTCCTGCGTTAGGTTTTGCTATAGGAGTTGACCGTCTTGTAGATATACTTATGAAGAAATCAACAGGGAACAGTTTTACTAATTTGAGTGTTTTTGTTGCTGCGATTGGCAGTGATAATGTTTTAAATCAGGGTTTTAGTATTCTGCAAAAATTGAGAAATTCAGGAGTTTGTGCTGATGGCGGATATTTTGGGAAAAGTTTGAAATCGCAAATGCGGCAGGCAAATGCGTTAAATTCAAAATATGTAATTATTATTGGGGATGACGAGTTTAAGAATAACAGAGTTATTGTACGAAATATGGAGAATCAAAAACAAAATGAGGTTGATGTTAAAAATATTGTAGATGAAGTTACAAAGTTGTTATTATAGATTTGAGGTATAGGAAAGTATAAACATCGTATATCAAACACAGCAAGGCTAAAAGCCTTGCCCTACAAATGTAGGGCAACCCTTTAAGGGTTGCAATTTCTTGAATTGTTATTCTAATATTGATTTTTTTTTTAGTTATAATAATTAATATATTAAGTTTTTGATGCCAGCGTAGCTCAGAGGTTAGAGCAGTGCTCTCATAAGGCATTGGCCGGTGGTTCGATTCCACCCGCTGGCATTTTTTTATAATATGACCCCCTACCAGTACTGGCCACTTCACTAAAATAGTGTAAATTTTGACAATAGAAGATGAAAAAATAAAGTTTGGGTTAATTGTTCTACAATTAAGATTATCACTTCATTGGTTTATGCTCTTCTCAGTTTGTTGTAGTGTTCAGAACCCAGAAAATTTTTTAGGGGCATAATTACGTTGAAATTTGTAACTTGGTTATTTAGATTTGGCTGTATGAAAATTAGTCAAAAGAAAAATCTTGACAAAATAAAATTGTTTAGTTACAATAAAAAAGAATGGACTTATATTAATGAATTATATTTATGGATATCCTATTTAAATCTGGGATAATTTATTATAACGTAGGAGGTAATTATGAAAAAGGCATTGGTGGTTTTATTTTCGGTTGTCTTACTTTACAGTTGTGCCTCAAGTCCTGACAAGGGCACTGTATCAAAAGAAGGTGAGATTGAGCGGGAATGGGTTGAAGAGGGGGTTACTAAAAATTATGTTTTTGCGCGCGGTATAGGTGCTGCTGACCAGACAATGGAGAACAAAACCCAGAAGATGGCGACATCCCGTAATGCTGCTATTGTGAATGCCCAGTACAATATGTTATCCATCATCAAGGGTGTTCAACTTGAAGGCGGAATTAATGTGGAAAAGGCAATAGAGACGGATTCACTTCTGGCGACAAATGTTAATGCTGCCATTAAAGGCGCCCTGGTTGTGAGAAGTGAATGGACAGCTGATGATGGGTGTGTCATTATTTTACGGCTTTCAAAGAAAACACTCAAACAATCAGGATTAAAAATAGTAGAATAATTGCGCGGGAGCTAACGCACTAATACCGCGAATAAAAAATTCGTGTAATTCGTATTAGTTTATTCGTGTTATTCGTGTTTTACAACTCCATCCCTTCACAATTAAACGGAAAATATATTTATGAAAAAATATTTATTACTACTTACTACTTACTACTTACTACTTACTGTCTTTACTGGTTGTGCTTCAACAAAACACCAAATCAAAGCGACATCACCGGATACAGAAGTAGTTGAAGCCGAAGGAATGGGTCCTATAGTTGAAGGTGATATTCTATCTGCCAAGAAAACATCACTTCACGATGCACTTAAAAATGCCCTTGGTCTAGTTATTGGTATTTATGTTTCTAAGGAAGCGCTTGTTTCCAAGGCACTTCTTATTGAGGATAATATTACCTCCGAGACAGAGGGATATATTGAGAAGTATGATATTCTGAAAGAATGGCAGGAAGACAACTTTTATAAAACCAGGATAAAGGCACTCGTGAGGAAGGAGGACCTTTCAGAAAAACTGAGAGCCCTTGAACTTGAACCTAAGAAGTTAGGCAATCCTGTGGTTAAATTTTCTATTGAAGAGTTTATTGATGGTAATCAATCAGACGCCCAGTATGCTGAAGGTGTGCTGAAAAATAAATTTATTGAGCAGGGATTTGTTGTTTCTGATTCCGGTACCTCGGATATATTAATAACAGGTAAAGCAGAGAGTATTTTCAATAGCGATAGTGCCCTTGGAGGGCTTCTTTCGTACCGGGCTTCAATATCAGTGAAAGCTGTCAAAAGTAATTCTCAGGAAGTTATTAAAACAGCCCAGGCAACCACTGGTGGTGTTGATATAACAGAACATGCCGCTGCCCAAGCTTCAATTATAAATGCTGCGAAAAAGGTTGGCAAGTCTCTTCCTTCTACCATATTGAAATATTTAAAAGAGCGTTCTGTAGTTCAACTAACTGTTTCAAATGTTGAAAATATCAATATTTTAGATTCTTTAAACAGATCAATTCGTGCCTTGATAGAGGTAAGAGATACCAGAGTAAGAAATTTTTCCAATAAAACTGCTATAATTGATTTAGATTTAAAGAAAGGCACTACCGACACTATTGCCCGACGGCTTGAAAGGAACAGTAATTTTAAAATAAAAATCACAAAAAAAGGTGCTTATAATATTGAAGCTGAGCTGCAGTAATTTTATAGTATAGGAATTTGAATACCGTATACATTGATGAACACAGATAACGCCCGCCGATGCTCACAGATATTAGGTTTTTCGCGTTATCCTAAAAACTTTTTTACTACAATAGAACACGAAGAACCTAATGTAATCGCCAATTCTTAACAAAGTTCTAACAAATGAATATAAAAACGAAATATTGAGAGATAAAAAATTGAGTTAAAGGAGACAACACAAATGTTTAAGAAAGTATCTGGTTTAGTAATTGTTGTTGCAGGTCTTATTATTGTTTCTAATGTAGCGTCTTTTGCTGCTGTACCCAAGTTGATAAGCTTCCAGGGACAACTCGCTAATGCTGATGGTACCCCTGTAACAGGTACCCAAAATATGACCTTTACGTTTTACGATTCTGTGACTGGAGGGAAAATTATCAAACAGCAGACCATTGCCGCTGTTTTTAATGTGAATGGGATATTTAAAGTTGAACTGGATATAACCGGAGTTGTTTTCAGTCAGTCCCTCTGGATGGCAACAAAGATGGAAGGTGATGAAGAGATGACTCCCAGGATACGGATTCTGCCTTCTGCGGCCGCAATATATTCAGCCAATGCAGACAATGCAGACAATGCGGTTAAATTGAACGGACAATCTCCGTCCTATTATCTGGACTATAATAATTTAACCAATGTGCCGGCATCAGGTGCTGCAAATATTGATATACAGGTTGGCGGAGTGAGCAAATCAAGTCCTACAGCACAAATAGATTTTAGTGCTGGCAATTTTAATGTAACAGGAGCAGCAGGGAAAGCAAGTGTAAATATAACCAGTGCGCCATATGCGGTGACCGCAGGAACAGCTGCTTATGTCTCCGGAATAGTTGATGCCAGTACCCTTGGAGGA
>JAVCDA010000013.1 GCA_030765145.1 Candidatus Saelkia tenebricola
GAAGTGTTCATATCTTCCAGATTTACTTTTACTTTGCTTCCAACGCTAAATTCATCATTCAGCCAATCATCGCTATCCGCATCGAGATTAATATCATTAAACTGGGTAGATTCGACTGAAGTTTGAACGCCGGTCTTTTCAAACGCTTCGATTTTATTAATGGTCCGCTCGATCTCTTTTATAAATTTACCAAGAGTGATCCTGAATGAATCAACTGAACTCTCTAATCTTTTAAGAAAATTTACCCTCATAAGAGTTTGGAGACTTTTTTCCCTATGAACCTGCTTGAAACTTACATTCTCATTGACGTTCGTATCGTAAATATCGCTATAAAATTTCCGTTTATTGTCCAGTATGTACTCAGTAGGTGAGTATATAGACATTGATAATTTCGAGAGTTCCTTATAAAGTTCTGATATTTCAATAAACCCTTCAAGATCTGTTATATCCGCGTGATGGGTAATCGGCTTTAACCTGTTGGGGAATTTGCCAATCTTATTGATGTCATAATACTTCTCTATATGTTTTCTACTTCGGGCTATTGTAATGCTATCAAGTAATTTAAAAAAATCAAAATTCGCATTAAGCCGCTTCAAGAGATTTTGGCTGGTTCTTTCTTCTACCGGCAGTTTAGACCACTCATTAAAGATCCTCTGAGCGTTGGTCAAAATGGTTTCGATTGATTTATCCGCATCCATTTTTCCATCGGCTATACCTGTTTCACCTTCACAAGCCAAAGCGATCTGATTCTTTAGATCAGTAAACCTGTTATTGACCGGAGTTGCTGAGAGCATAAGAACCTTCGTCTTAACGCCCGCTTTCATGACATCATTGAGTAATCTCTGGTAACGAGTTACTCTATCTTTTCGGGGATCATTATTTCTGAAATTATGCGATTCATCGATGACGACTAAATCATAATTACCCCAGTTGATTCTGGATAGATCGATGCCGTTGGATTGCCCTTGATCTCTGGATAAATCCGTATGATATAAGACATGATAATTCAAACGGTCTTTAACGAGCGGGTTGTCATCGTAATTGTTTAAAAATGTTTGCCAGTTATCTCCCAATCTTTTGGGACAAAGGACAAGTACAGTTCGGTTTCTCTCCTGATAATATTTAATAACGCCTAAGGCTGAAAAAGTCTTTCCGAGGCCTACACTATCGGCAAGAATACATCCATTATGCCGTTCTAATTTGTTAATAATGCCTAAGGTGGCGTCTTTTTGGAAATCGTAGAGTTTATTCCAAATCACAGATTTCTTAAATCCGGTTTTTTCATTAGCAAGTTCATCTTCGGAAATATCTTCTAAAAACTCATCAAAAATATTGTAAAGTGTCAAATAGTAGATAAATTCCGGAGAGTTCTCCTTATAAAGGTCCGCAATATATCCAAGAACCTCGTCGGTTACATTTTTCAATACCTTCTCATCATTCCAAACTTCTTCAAAATTTTGAATGTACTGCTTAGTCGCTTCATAATCATCCGTTTTAATGATCTGGTGCAATATAGAATTATCTTTTTCATAGCCGAAACCAGCACTACTAAATTCATTTATACCCATGTACGCATATTTATCTTCACCATTCTCAAGCATTATATGTGGCTGAATATATTTATCCCCGATATTGGTTTTAAATATTGCTTTTTGCTCGATCCATTTTTTGCATTCCTTGGCAATCGCCTTCCCCTTAAGTTCATTCTTTAAGTTAATTTCAAACTCCGACCCGCTAATAGCCTTTTGCCGGAAATCAGCTTTAATTTGAAATTGTTTCTTCTCCCGCCTATTTTTATCAACCTCGATAAAGGTAGGATCTGTAAATATAAAGCTCAACTTGTCGATCTTTTTTAATTCGGTGTTAAGACATTCGAACCCATATATAGTAAAAATACCAGCTGCGACTTGTAATCGACTGTCTTTACCGATATTCTTTTTAAAATCATCACCGACTTTCTCGGTTTTATTATTAAAGCTTTGTATCATTTATGCCATTACCCCTTAAATTTCTTATTTTCGCATGCAAAAGGATATGATTTTGACCACTGATCGATATCATCCTTGCGAAAACGCCACTGACCACCAGCTTTAAAAAAGGAAATTTTGCCATTTCTAGCAAGACATTTAATTTGATATTCAGCAAGTTCTTCTATGGCTAAAATTCTCATAAATATTTCCACACAGATGCTTATAATTATAAGCCTTTTATAGGCTCAGACAACTCCAAAATGCCTCTCTATTCCTCTTGACTCGTTGCGAAACCTATGGCCATATGTGTGCTGACAAAAAGGAGGCAAAAATGAGCGATAATACCGTAACCAAAAGAATGGAACTAAAGGATATATCTTTAAGCGAACTACGGAATAAATACGAAGAAGTTTTTGAAGATAGCAAGGAAATAGGAAGGCATCAATATTCAAAATCTAATTGCCTGCTAAATCTAGGGGTACAACAACCATTAACTAATTATATTTAATCACAAAAATTCATAGCACAATTTGCACACAGTAAAAATAATATACATTAATTGATTGCTGCTACTTTTTTATTGTAAGCTTCAATAGCAACATCATTAGCTGTATACAAATCAATTCCTTTGAAAGATATAAAATCACTATCGTCGGAAATTATTGCTTTAATGCCAAGTTTTTTGGCTTCCACTATCATTGCTGCATCGTTGATATCTGCCAAATTAGAACTTTGCCATTCTATTAAAAGATTACCCAGAATCTGGTCTATAGAATCGTTGTTGCTAACCAGGTAAAATCTTTTACTTATAGGGTTTAGATATGTTGCTAAAGTACTTCTAATATGCTTAGAGTCTTCTTTATATAAACATCTTGCATCTTTAAGCTTAAAATTTTCAGGATCAAAACTAGTTAGCCCCTTTTTCTTGCAATCTAAAAGTTTAAGCTCTACAGATTCAATAAAATGAGTAAACTCTAAAAGACAAACTTCATGAACAAAAACAGACACATTTGAAGATAGGACTCTTTTAAAAAATCGTGAATATTCCTTAAGTTGATAATATCTAGCTCCTAAATTAAACTTACTCAATTGATTCCATCGATCGTAATAATAAAATAATAGTACATTAGCATCTATTAAGAGCTTATCAAAATTTATTTCATATTTTGCATCTTTAATATCTATAACCGTAGCTTCTGTAAAATCTGCTAATTTAGAAGACCTATTTTTCATTCAAATCACTTAAAGTTTGATCTACAATATCACCTTCTAATTCCTGAATTTTATCTCCATTCGAAAAATGATCTTTAGCATTGCTAATAACCAGTCTTATTAATTCTGTATCACCATCGTCTAAATTACTCCATGAAACAACACTTTCAACTTCTTCAGCTTTATATTTACCAAACAATCTACCAATCGCAGCATTAAAAAAAGAGCTTGTGATAGTTTCAACATCAGAAAAATTTAAGACGATATTTCCTTTTTTATTTAAAACCTCACATATTTTAATAAATAAAGCATCACCATCTTCCATATCTACGCAATGTGGACCACATAATTCAACAACTTTAACTATTTCTACATCTTTAACCATCACAATAACTCCTTTGCTGTTTTTTATATATTCTATAGAGACTCATATTCCGATGCAAGCACATATTCAACGTCTTCCTTTATTTTTATGCGTATATCAATAATTGTACCCTTTAAAGGACAATCTACATCAATAAAATAGCGTTCATCACCTTTCTCAAAAAACAACCCTCTATTAGCATATATTCGCAATGTACCCTTGTTGGCACACAAAAACTTGCGCAATAAAAAAAGCCCTAATCCTCTTGATATAGACTCACTACCAAGCGTAGAAGTTCCTCTTTGCAAAGACCACTCTATAGCTTCTTTATCTACCAATATCTCTTTGTTTTGCTCTCTAACTTTATTTGCTATACCAATTCCAGCATCATAAAAAACAATTTGAATAATTTCACCTCTAGGGAATATTTGACCGCAAGCTAATCCGCCAATAGGAGAATCGCTATGAAAAAATATATTATTAAAAATTTCAAAGAATGATTTTCTTATCTCTTTACGCAAAATTTCTGACATTTTAGGCATTTCAGCTCGATTCAAAATTTGATCATCAATATATTCAAGAATACAACTTTTGTTAAACATTGACTGACCATGAAGAGGAATAGAATTCCCACTGTTGATATATCTTCTACCTACTTCTTCTGCAGGAAATAAATCTAAAAATCCCCAACGTCTTAATACCCAATTTACATCAGAATTAATGCTTGAAAAAATAATTTTTGTTTTATAACCTTTCTGATCACGTATCATTTTACTGCCAGCTAGCAGAATTATGCCATCTGGTGTAATGAATCCACATCTTCCAAAATCAAAATATACATCTTCAGCAATCTCATAAACTAGATTTAATATTCTAACTAACTCACTACAAGGATTAAGTGTAGTAATATTTTCATCTATCTGAGGAATATGGACATTCATTTTATCAATTTTATTTAATAATATCTTTAAAAACACCTCAACGCAATGGTTTTAATAACTTATGGTGCAATGTTTTGTGCATAATATTTATAATACTTTAATTTCCCAACATTCCCCGATAACTTGATTGGTAGTCAAGCGCTCTGAGATATAATAGCTAGATTTTGAGCTTTTTCATGTTGATTCTAAAGCAGTTAAGGAAAAGGTACCTATTGCCCCCTCTAGGCTCTCATTTTGTGCCCATATCTTGTGCATCTTATCCCTCATTTCTTTAAAATCGCCTTCCATAATACACTATCTTTAGAATACATGATTTCATTACTGGACAACCAAATTATATCTTCACAAAATACATCAGAGCTTGAATCAATTCTCGTGATATTATCTCCCGTATACTCTGCTACAAATAAGTTAGGATAAAAAGACTTGTGCCCGTCTACTCCATTAACAATAAAAGCTATTCTTTTTTTATCTGGAGAGTAAACCCAGCTTGCAATCTTATAACGTACTATTCCACCTAATACTCCAGGATGAGATTTAAAATGATCCTTTACATAATTCTGAAGCTTTTGTTCACATTCTAAATCCTCTGATTGATGGATTACATAATCCGCCATGAATTTTACATCATCAATAATCCCAACATTACTTTTACGCTGTATATCAATAACACTGAACACCGTTTGGATGCTATCATCTTCTTTTTTATAGTCTACAGAGTAAGCTATTCTTTTTTTATCTCTCGATATCCTTAACTCATCAAGTTCTCCCTCTACTGATAAATCATACTCCAAATATCCGATGCTAGAGCAATTATACAGATATTCGATATCAACCTTAACCCTGGGATTTGCACTATCTATTTTCTGTTTAATAATTCTTATTCCAATTAATGCAAATACTACAACCAAAATGGTTAAAAGCACTTTCATTCCTAATCTCATTTATTTACTCCTACCTTTAAACAATCCAACGTTTGTTTAGACATTGAAATCTCCTCTCAAATATAAGCTCATTTTAAGGGGGAGGATTGTTTGTCATTAAGATATCTCATATAATATCCAGATTTCCGC
>JAVCDA010000017.1 GCA_030765145.1 Candidatus Saelkia tenebricola
AACTTAAGGGCAGGTGGCGGAATGGCAGACGCGCAGGACTTAGAATCCTGTCCTTCCAAGGGTGCGGGTTCAAGTCCCGCCTTGCCCATTAAAATATTGTTTGATATAATAAAAAGTCATATAAAAATATTCGTAATTATCAGTATTTAATGTTTGCGGGAGTAGCTCAGCGGTAGAGCACAACCTTGCCAAGGTTGGGGTCGCGGGTTCAAATCCCGTCTCCCGCTCCATTAGAGGTTTTACATAAAGATGTTATGAAGTGTTTTGGGTATGATTTATAACGAAAATAACAATCAAAACTATACTGGAGAAAAATGAATATATCAGATATTTTAAAACTTAATACGTTGAAATTAAATCTCGCTGCAAAGGATAAAGAAGAAGTAATGGATGAAATGCTGGATATTCTTATAAAAGCTAAAAAGCTGAATAGTAAATATAAGAAAAAAGTAAAAAAAGCCCTCATGGATAGAGAAAGTCTTGGAAGTACCGGTATAGGACAAAATATTGGTATTCCCCATGCTAAAGATGATTCCATTAAGAAAATAGTTAGTTGTTGTGCCATATCTCAAGAAGGGGTTGATTTTGATGCTTTGGATGGTGAGCCTGTCTATGTTTTCTTTATGATTTTAGCCCCCCGTAATGCTACAGGAGAACATCTCAAAGCGTTGGCCAAAATTTCCCGTCTTATTAGAGACAAATTCTTTCGAGCCAGTCTTATGAGATGTAAAACACCCAAAGAATTACTCGCTATTTTGAAAAGAGAAGAGGAGGAATTAAAGTGAGAAAAAAATTGCATTGGTTTTATCCTGGACTGGGTATTAAAAGATGGATATTTTTAGCTGTAGTTGGAATAGCGTTTATTTCTTTGAGTTCTGCAAGTATTGTAAAATCAAATAATATTGAGGAGAGTATTTTTTCTTTTTTAGGTGTAGCTTTGGGGACTTTGGCTATAATCGTTAGTGTCAAAGAGCTTATAACAGCTGTTATAAATGTTCTTTACCCCCAAAGGTCTAGGAAATTGGTGGATATTTTTTTGGAAAAAAAGCAACGTGACAAAGGTGCTAATATCGTTGCTCTTGGAGGAGGGACAGGACTTTCAGCTCTCCTTCAGGGGTTAAAAAATGTTACTGCTAATACGACAGCAATTGTTACTGTTGCTGATGACGGTGGTTCTTCAGGTAGAATTCGAGAAGAATTTAATATATTGCCGCCCGGAGATATTAGAAACTGTCTTGTTGCCCTTGCAGATGCAGAGCCTTTAATGCAGGAACTTTTTCAATATAGGTTTAAGAGCGAAGGGGATTTAAAAAATCATAATTTCGGAAATCTGTTTATTACAGCGCTTTCTCAAATTACCGGTGATTTTGAAAAAGCAGTTAAAGAGTCCAGCAGGGTTTTAGCAATAAAAGGCCAGGTTCTTCCTGTAACAGTTGATAAAATTAAGCTGATAGCAGAGCATGTAGATGGCAGAAAGACTATAGGCGAATCTCAAATTCCAAAAACAGGCTCTAGGATTAAAAATGTCTATATTGATCCCGCAAATTGCAAGCCTTCTTATGAGGTAATAGAGGCGATTGCAAATGCTGAAGCTATTATTTTCGGACCAGGAAGCTTATATACAAGCATATTGCCTAATCTTTTAGTGCCTGGAATTTTAGATGCAGTCTCTGCATCACGTGCTGTAAAAATATATGTCTGCAATATAATGACCCAGCTTGGTGAAACTGACTCATATTGTGCCTCAGATCACATAAAAGCCTTAATTGAACATACCACCCCTGGATTAATGAAATATTGTATTTTAAATTCATCTTTTATCCCAGAGCACTTGCTTAAAAAATATGAAGAGGAAGGTGCTTATCCTGTAGAAGCAGATGTTATGAATATAGAGCAAATGGGATTTACGCCTGTTGTTAAAGATCTGGCTCATTTAGGCGATGTTGTAAGGCATAAATCCAAAAATTTAGCGGATGTAATCTTGGAAATTATCAATATGGATAAGGGAAGAGATAAGTGATGTCTAAACCTGATAGAGATTCTTTAACTTTTTTAATTGCTTTGCACGCTCATCAGCCTGTCAATAATTTTGATCATGTAATTGAGGATGCATTTAACAAATCTTATCAACCTTTTTTAGAGGTTTTGTCTAATTTCCCCGAAATAAAAATATCTTTTCATATTAGCGGAAGTCTTTTAGATTGGGCTTTAATTAAGAAGCCGGATTTTATAAATACACTTAAAAATCTAGTTAAAAAAGGACAGGTTGAAATTTTAACTGCCGGGTATTATGAGCCAATATTAATTCTATTGCCTGAATGGGATAGGATTGGGCAAATTCAGCTTCATAGGTCTAAAATGAAGGATATTTTTAAAATAAATTCAACTGGTCTCTGGCTTACAGAAAGAGTATGGGAGCCTTCCTTGCCTAAGTCTTTAAAAAAGGCTGGTATCGAATTTGTTATAGTTGATGACGAGCATTTTAAACTTGCAGGATATGATGTTGAAAACTTAGGAGGCCATTATCTTACTGAAGAAGAGGGTAATGAGGTTGCGGTTTTCCCGGGGTCTAAATTCTTGCGTTATGCTATGCCTTTTAAGCTGGCGGAGGAGACAATTTCTTACCTGAAGTCAAAACTGGAAAGGGGGCAGGACTGTATTGTTTTCGGAGATGATTTGGAGAAGTTTGGTTTCTGGCCCAAGACATATAAGTGGGTTTATGAAGAAGAATGGCTGCTTAATTTTTTTAAGGCGCTATCTAGAAACTCTTCCTGGATTAAAACCATGCATTTCAAAGACTTTTTAATGCGCAATAATCCTGCAGGACGAGTGTACCTTCCTTGTGCGAGTTATTCTGAAATGATGGAATGGTCCGATAATATGTTCAGAAATTTTCTGGTTAAATATCCTGAAAGCAATCATCTGCACAAGAAGATGTTTAATATCAGTTGCAGTATCGAAGAGCGCAGTTTGAAATTAAAAAGCAAATTAGATGAAGCGAGACTCAATCTATATAAAGCACAAAACAACGATACTTATTGGCATGGGGTTTTTGGAGGGCTTTATCTTACCCATTTAAGACATACTGCATATAAGTATTTGATTAAGGCTGAGAAAGCGTTGGAAAGTGCATTTGATACTAGATTTCCTCTATATGAAGTGAAAGATTTTGATCTTGACGGCGAGAAAGAAATACTTTTTAAAGACAGTATTTTTAATATTTGTGTGGCACCTGATAGAGGGGGCTCGATTACTGAAATAGATTATAAGCCTCAGGAAGTAAATTTATTAAATACTTTATCTCGCAGGAAAGAACCCTACCACGAAAAAGTTCTACAAACTAATGAAGCTGCTTTGATTCAAAGCGGGGACAATGCTCCCTCCAGTATCCACAATCTCGAGGAGGCAAAGGATGTTGATTTAAAAGAATTTTTGATTTATGACAGCTATAGAAAATCTGCCTGGATTGACCATTTATATGGGAAGAACAATTTTAATGAAGAATCTTCTTTTAAAAATATTCAGGATATTCGAACTCTCTGGAGCGAACGGTATGATTATGAAGTTGTTGGAAATAAGATATCTCAGTCGCTGGTATACCCTGATCTGAATATTCAAAAGAACCTTGAGGTAAATAAAAATGTTTTAGATTTTGAATATAGAATCTGTAGTAATATTTCTGGGGCTGAATTTTTTTCTTCAGAATTTAATTTTCTTTTTTATGCCCCCGTATTAATAAATGGTAATCAGATTAAGCGTCAGGATGCGCTGGTTATAGAGGATGAATGGTTCAATTTGAAATATGAGATCGTATTTTCCCAAGAGGCTTTTATCTACTCATATCCTATTGAAACGGTATCTGATTCTGAGTGCGGGATTGAAAAGAATTATCAAGGTGCGTCTTTGAATTTCATCTGGCCTTTGAGCGAGAATTTGGACGTTGGGTTCCAGATAAAAGTGACAAAAAGATGAAGCTCGAAAAAAGAATTAAGGTGATATCAGAGCAGGGTTTGCATGCAAGGCCTGCGGCAATGTTTGTTGAAGTGGCAAATAGGTTTGTCTCCAGCATTAAAATTGCTAAAGGTGAGCTTGTAGTAGATGGCAAGTCTATTTTAAATATTTTAATGTTAGGTGTGGAATGCAGCGAAGAGATTACGCTTCAAATTGAAGGTGAGGATGCTCAAGAGGCGATGGGTGTTTTGGAAGACATAATTACGAGAAAAGATGTTTAAGAAAGAACAAATTATAAAAGGTGTTTCTGCTTCTCCCGGTATTGCTATCGGTAAAGCCTATGTTATTTCTGAGGATATATTGAAGGTTGAGAAAAGAATTATTAAAGATGCCGAGTTGAGCGAGGAAATCAAGAATTTAGAAACCGCGCTGTTAAAGACGAAAAGAGAAATAGTTGATATTCAAAGCAAAATGGCTAAGGAAATGGGGAGCAACTATGCCAATATATTTGATGTTCAGCTGATGCTTTTAGAGGATAGAGTTTTGTTAGAAGAAATTATAGAGCGCTTGAGAAAAGAGCTCTTAGGTGTAGAATATATTTTCTTTGATGTATTGAAAAAGTATAAAAGAGCGCTTGAGAAGCTGGAGGATCCCTACTTAAAAGAAAGGGCTCAGGATGTAAATGATTTCGGAAAAAGAGTTTTGAAAAACTTGATAGGTAAAGATGCTTCTCGTATTAAGGAGTTACGGAATAAGGCTATAATTATAGCACATGATCTTTCTCCGTCAGAAGCGGCAGTTCTGAATCCAGAATATGTTTTAGGACTTGTGACTGAAAGTGGAGGTTCTACTACGCATACAGCCATTATGGCTAAGTCTTTTGAAATTCCGGCAGTTGTCGGTACAGGTAGCATTATGGGGAATATAGAAATAGATGATCCCATAATAATAGACGGTAGTAGAGGGGTTCTTATTGTAAATCCTCATCAAGCGACTTTAAAAGAATACGAGAATAAGAAGAATAAAATAGATGAAAAATTTTTAAATTTGCTCAAGTTAAAAGATCTGAAAAGCCAAACTAAAGATGGGACTTCGATTAAAATAATGGCTAATATAGAGCTTTCGCATGAGGTTAAATCAGCAATAAATCATGGTGCTGATGGTGTTGGTCTTTATAGAACAGAATATCTTTATCTCAATAGGTCTGATTTACCCTCGGAGGAAGAGCAATACCAGGCATATAAGCTTGTTACTCTTCAGATGACACCTAATACTGTTATAATCAGGACGTTGGATTTAGGAGGGGATAAATTAGTTTCCCAATTAGATATGTCTTATGAGTTAAATCCCTTCTTAGGCTGGCGAGCAATAAGATTTTGTTTGGCACGTCCGGCTATTTTTAAAGTACAGTTGCGGGCTATTTTAAGAGCCTCAGTTCACGGTGATTTACAGATAATGTTTCCTATGATATCAAATATTGAAGAGATGGAAGAAGCCCGAAAAATAGTCAATGAAGTTATGCAGGAATTTGATAAAGAGGAAATTCCATATAATAAAGATGTAAAAATAGGGGCTATGATAGAAACTCCTTCAGTTGCTATGACCTGCGATCATTTTAAAAATAAAGCAGATTTCTTTAGTATCGGAACAAATGATTTGATTCAGTATACTATTGCTGTTGACAGGATCAATGAAAAGATAGCTTATCTTTATGATCCTGCGCATCCTGGTGTTTTACGATTAATAGAAAATATAATCCAGAAAAGCGGTGAAAATAATATTCCTGTTGGGATGTGTGGGGAAATGGCTGGAGAATCCCGTTATTTACCACTTCTTTTAGGACTTGGATTACGGAATTTTAGCGTTAGCCCTTTGATTATTCCGGAACTTAAGTTGGTAGCATCTTCTGTGACTTTAGATCAAGCAAAAGAAATAGCGCGGGAAGTTATGGGTTTATCATCCAGAGAAAAAATTCGCCAGTATTTATCCTTAAAGTTAAGAGAAATTTTAGGCTCAGATTACGCAGAGCTCATAGAGGCTTAATATGCATGTAGTGATTTTATCAGCTGGTTTTGGAACCAGGCTTTATCCACTAACCAAGGTAATGCCCAAAGCGCTTTTACCCATTAAAGGCACACCCATTATGGAATATATATTGAGTAAATTAAAAAATTTTGATATTAAAAAAACAGTTATTGTTACGAACGAAAAATATTATCCTGAGTTTTTAAAATGGTTATCTACTTATCTTCCCCACCATCCTTTAGCTTTGATTTCTGATGGAACTAAAACAGAGGTAGATAAGCTGGGAGCTATTGGAGATTTGAGGTTTGCTATAGAAACGGAAAATATAAAAGATGATATTTTTCTTTTAGTCTCAGATATGATATTCTCTTTTTCTCTAAATGGATTTCTCAGCGCAGCCAAGAAAAGAGAACAAAATTGGGTACTGCTTTATAAATTAAAAGATATAAACAGAGCTTCTAATTATGGTGTTGTTTCTTTGGATGGGGATAATAGTGTCATCCGATTTGAAGAAAAGCCCCAAGATCCTTTCAGCCCCTATGTTGCTTTTGGAGGCTATTATTTACCTGCCTCTAAGCTTAATATGATAGATAAGTTCTTTAAAGATACTAGGAGTTGTGTTAAAAGTAGGGGGGATGCTTTAGGAGGATATTTTCAGTGGTTAGTTAAAAAGAAAAGTCTCTTAGGTTATGTGCAGAGCAGTGGAGAGTGGATAGATATAGGGTCGTCTAAGGAGCAATATGAGAAAATAGAAAAAACAGTAAAAGTAAGGAGGATGTTTTAATGGTTAAAGAAAGAAAATATTTAATAACTTCAGAGTCTGTTACTAAAGGTCATCCTGATAAAATGGCAGACACAATATCAGATGCTGTTCTGGATGCTATAATGGATAAAGATCCTGACGGTAGAGTAGCTTGCGAAACTCTTTTGACTACAGGGCTTGCTTTTGTAGCTGGGGAGATAAGCACGGATACTTATGTTGAAGTTCCAAAAATAGTTCGGAATACAATAAAAGAGGCGGGATATGTTAAGCCGAGCTATGGTTTCTGTTATCAAAATTGTGCGGTTGTAACAGCTATACAGGAGCAGTCAAAAGATATTGCACTTGGCGTAGATACTGGTGGAGCTGGAGATCAGGGTATGATGTATGGTTATGCAACAGATGAAACGCTTGAATATATGCCTTTACCTATTATGCTTGCTCATAAATTGGTTAGACAACTTACCGATATAAGAGAAGAAAAAGTGTTGAGTTATTTAAGGCCTGATGGCAAGAGTCAGGTTTCTGTAGAATATTGTAACGGTAAACCTAAAAGAGTTAGTTGTGTAATTATAGCTGCTCAACATGATCCTACGGTTAAAATAGATCAATTAAGGCGTGATATAATAAAGCAAGTAATAAAACCGATTGTTCCTGAAGAATATGTAGATAAAGACACACAATATTTAATTAATCCTACAGGTAGATTTGTTATTGGCGGTCCTCAGGGTGATACTGGTTTAACAGGCAGAAAGATTATGGTAGATACTTATGGCGGTATAGGTCGTCACGGTGGAGGTGCTTTTAGCGGGAAGGATCCGTCTAAAGTAGACCGTTCTGCTGCGTATATGGCGCGTTATATTGCTAAGAATATTGTTGCAGCTGGAGCGGCTTCCAAGTGCGAGGTTCAGCTTGCCTATGCTATTGGGGTAGCCGAGCCTGTTTCCATAATGGTCGATACTTATGCAACTTCGGTTGTTGCTGATACCAGCATAGTAAAGGCAGTAAAACAATCGTTTGATTTGACTCCTCGAGGAATAATGATGGCCTTAAAGCTTAAAAGGCCGATCTATAAACGTACTTCATACTATGGCCATTTTGGAAGAGATGAAGATGGTTTTAGCTGGGAGAGTTTGGACAAAATTGATGATTTAAGACATGCTTTAAAATTGTAATAAAGGAGATTTTATGAAGATAGATTGTTCAATTAAAGATGTATCATTAGCAAAGGACGGGAAAAAAAGAATAGAATGGGCATTAAATAGAATGCCTGTTTTAGAAAAAATAAGGCAAAGATTCAAAAAAGAAAAGCCGCTTCAAGATATAAACATAGGGGGCTGTTTACATATCACTACAGAAACAGCTGTTTTAGCCATAACATTAAAAGAAGCTGGGGCCAGGCCCTTATTGTGTGCTTCCAATCCCCTATCGACGCAGGATGACACAGCAGCTGCGTTAGTGTCTGAATATGGGATAGAAGTTTTTGCAATTAACGGTGAAGACAATGAAACTTATTATAATCATATTGAATCTGTTTTAGCGAATGATCCGGTCATAACTATGGATGATGGCGCGGATTTAGTTTCTACAATACACAAAAGAGCAAGAGCAGATAAAGGGATAAAATTGCCTTGGGGTAGCACTGAGGAAACTACAACTGGTGTTATAAGGTTAAAAGCTTTAGAATCCGAGGGGCACCTGCTTTATCCTGTGATTGCTGTTAATGATGCCTTAACCAAACACCTGTTCGATAATAGATATGGTACTGGACAATCAACACTTGATGGTGTAATAAGAGCTACTAATAAATTAATTGCAGGGAATAATGTTGTTATAGCTGGGTATGGTTGGTGTGGTAAAGGTGCTGCTAATAGATCCAGAGGTTTAGGAGGGAATGTTATTGTTACTGAAGTAGATCATTTAAAAGCATTGGAAGCTGTAATGGATGGCTTTAGAGTTATGACAATGAATGAAGCGGCTAAAATAGGAGATATATTCATAACTTTAACCGGCGATATAAATGTGATTACAAGCGAGCATTTTCTGTTAATGAAAGATAAGGCTATTGTTTGTAACTCGGGGCATTTTGACGTCGAAATAGACATTAAAAATCTTGAGAAGTTAGCTTCTTCAAAAAAGCAAGTCAAGCCGTTAGTAGATGAGTATGTAGTTAGAGGTAAGCGTATTTATCTTCTTGGGGAAGGAAGGCTTGTAAATTTAGCCTGTGCCGAGGGGCATCCTGCTGAAGTTATGGATTTAAGTTTTGCTAATCAGGCATTGAGTTGTGAGTATCTGAAGAATCATTATACCGAATTAAAAAATAAGGTTTATCAAGTTCCAGAAATAATAGATTCGGCTATTGCAGAAATGAAGATTAATTGTATGGGTATCGAGATTGATACTTTAACAGAGCAGCAGAAAAAGTATATTTCTTCCTGGGAAGAGGGCACATGATTAAAAAGATTGCAATTCTAACATCTGGTGGTGATGCTCCGGGGATGAACTGTGCTATCAGGAGTGTTACAAGGTTTGCCGCTTATAAAAAATTGGATATTGCTGGAATTTCCCGTGGATTTGGAGGTTTAATAGACGGTGAGATTCAAGATTTAAGTTCCCGTAGCGTAAGCAATATAATTTCTAGGGGAGGGACAATCTTAAAGACGGCACGTTCTAAGGAGTTTTTAGAAAAGAAATTCAGAGAAAAGGCTTATCAGAATTTAATTCAGAATAAAATAGATGCTTTAATAATTATTGGTGGAAATGGTTCTTTTAAAGGGGCTTCTGTTTTCAACCAGGAGTTTAATTTTCCTGTGGTAGGGATACCGGGCACGATAGATAACGATGTTAGCGGTACGCAGAGAACATTAGGGTTTGATACAGCTGTAAATACTGCTATGGACGTAATTGATAAGATAAAAGATACTGCAACGAGTATGGACAGGATTTTCTTTATCGAAGTTATGGGTCGTTCCTCAGGTTTTATTGCTGCATACTCAGCTTTGGCAGGAGGTGCAGAAGATATAATAATACCGACAAAAGCTCCGGATGTGGCAGAAATTGTTCGAAAGATAGAACAGGGTAGGATTAAAGGTAAGCGTAGCTGGATAATTATTGTTGCCGAAGGAGTTGGAGAAACCAGCGTTCTGGTAGAAAAGTTTGGACAATTTATATCAGATGTACGTGTAACAGTAATAGGTCATATTCAAAGAGGTGGGTCTCCTAGTGCTTTTGATAGATTCTTGGGTGCTGTTATGGGGAAAGTGGCAGTAGAAGCGCTTCTTGATAATAAAACTCAGCATGCAATTGGTTGGGTCAATGATCAAGCGATTGTTTATCCTCTTAAGGATGCTGTTCAATCTAGGAAAGAAGATCTTACTTACCTACATGAGATGATTCATATTCTGACTTAGTTCTTAACTGTCTTGAATAAAAGATAGCTTCCAGCACTTAGAAATAATATGTTTGCAAAGAAAGCTCCGATAAACGGTGGCAGGAGCCCGATTTTACCTAAAGAATAGGAAATAGCATCTAATGTGTAATAGCTAAAACCTATCAGCAGTGCTATCCCCAGTCCTTTTAGAAGACTTGCCTGATGTGATTTGAGGCCTACAAATAAGCCTAAAAACAGTAATACTAAATTAGTAAATGGAAAAGAAAATTTGTGATATAATTCAACAGCTAGGCGTCTTACTACTTCATCTGATATTCCTCTAAAGTTTGAAATTCTTTTCATTAATGTTTTAAAAGGCAAGTTTGTTATTTCTACCTCGGTTATTAAAATGTCTTTGGGGTGTTCTTTTAAATCGTATTCTTTTTTACTTAAAGTTACAGCTTCTTCTATCCCGGTTCCTTTAGAGTTGAATTTATAGATGATCAGATTATAAAGAATCCATTTATCTTTAACGTATTGAGCACTTTCGGCAGTAATCTTGTAAAGGACATTTTTGTTGAAATTCTGTTCCAGTATTACAACGTGGTCAAGAAGTTTTTCATCAGGGAAGAATTTGCTAGCAAATATTATTCTGTTACCCTGAGCATAGAAAGTTATGTTTTTATATACCTTTTCCTTGATTTTACCTTCAAGTATATAATCTATGTTTTTTAATTTCTGGTAAGATGAAGGAATAAGCTTTTCTTGATTCCAGAACATAAGGACAACAAGAATAGTTGCTATTGTAAAATACGGTTTTAAAATAGTAGAGAAGCTTATTCCACATGCCCTCATAGCTATAATTTCATTCGTTTTGTTCATTTTGGTAAGAGAGTAAATTGCTGCTACAAGCAAGCAAAGCGGTATTATTTGAAAGACTATTTTTGGAAAAGAATACATGTAATATTCAGCTACTACATTAAGTGCTACTTTATGTTTAATTATATGTTCTAATTTTGTCGAAATATCGATTATTATGTAAATTGAAGAAATAAGTATGAAGCAGAAAATAAAAGGTGAAAGTATTTTTGATAATATGTATTTTTCTATAACCTTCAATCATTCACCTTATCCATTCGGGAATAAAAATATAGGCCTAGTATAAAAATTGTAAAAGTGGGAATCCATTGACCTAAATCGGCAGGGATTTTTTTGTTTAAAATCAGGCTTTCTGAAGATATAAATATAACGTAATACAGAACTATTATCAAAAGTCCTAATCCAAATCCAATCGATTTTTCTCTGCGATGAGTTCGTATCCCAAGAGGAAATCCTATTAATATGAATGCCAAGCATGTTAATGGTTGAGCATATCTTTTATGCAATTCTGATATTAAGGGTATGGTATCAACGCCTTTTATCTTAAGTTTTTTGATATTGTTTTTTAATTCTTCCACGGTATATTCTGAAGGTTTTTTATCTATTTTTATTTTTGATTGAGAGGTTATATTTAAAGTGATGATATATTGTTTAAAATTCAATTTGTAGAATTTTTCAGGTCTGCGGGGGTCTATTTCATCACTCGTGCCGTTATATAGAGTTAAAACCATGCCTGTATCAGTTATATTGTTTATCTGGGCACGCTCAGCGATGATTGTTCTTAAAGAATCATTTTCTCCACTTACGTATATCCGTACATTTTTAAGTTCATTTTTCTTCATGCTGTAGAAAAATATAATATGGTTTTTGAAGCTTCGGATAAAAGTTCCTGGTTCAAGGTATGCAGTTGGATTTTTTCTTCCGATGTTAAATGCGATTTCTCTGCTTCTATAATGGGTGAAGGGCAAGACTTTATCCATAAATATGAAGGAGATAAGACTTAAAATTATCCCTAAAGTCAAAAATGGTATTGATATTTTTTTACAGGAAATACTGCTTGCTTTTAATGTTACAATTTCATTGTCTGCCGCTGATTTTCCGAATGTTAGAAGTGTTGATATTAAAGTGGAGATTGGTACAGTATAAACCAGGCTGAAAGGGACCATCATAAAAAACAGCTGTATAATACTAAAAAGACTTACGCCTTTATTTATTATTAAGTCGACAAGTTTAACGAGGTTGCCTATAGAAAATGCCAGTGTGAATATTCCTAATG
>JAVCDA010000033.1 GCA_030765145.1 Candidatus Saelkia tenebricola
CCTATAATCGTATCTCTCCCGGCACCAGCCCAACCATCTACAGCAATTAAAGCAGGATGATTAAAACCTCGTGCCTGAGTTACAGCTAATCTGATATCAGAAATAATCGGCTGAATCTCCTCTGAAATCTGAGTTAAGTTTTGCACTGAGATTACTTCTGAATACGACCTAACTTCTCGAGGCAACAAAGCGCGCATAAAATCAGATCCTGTTAATAATATGTTTTCGGGGTTATTTAATATACTCGTTAAAAGCTCTTGGCTCTCACCACCAAAAAACATCTCTTGAAACAACATCCCCTCTGATCTGTTTGATACAACCAACAATATTTTGGCTTCTGATACAGATGTTTGAGCAACAGTATAATCTGTTCCAACCGAAGCAACATCAGATATTACAAAATCAATACCTTCTTCCCTTGTTACAATTTCAGATAGCTCTTCAAGGTCATTAGCAAGATGAATATTCTCATGTGGAATATTACCAGGAATTATTAAACACAACTGATCAACAAGATCATCACTCTCTAAAGAATCCATATCTACAGGTATCTGAAAAAATATATTTACACAACTCCAATCTTCTATATATTGAGAGAAGTTACGTCCATTTAATGACTGTCTTAAAAACTCCAAATCTTTGATTCCAATTAAAACATTTGCCCGCCCCTTCTCTCTTACAGAATCAATGATATTTTCCATAACTGCAGTTCCCATATGACTACACAACTCATCAGCATCTCCTTCTATTGTAATAACATTGGAAACATTTAATTCTCCTAAAGAAACTCCCTCCGGCAAAGACAATTCCTCAAACCTCATATCTTCAAGAGTATATAATCCCGTTATTCTTCTAGCATACGCTAAATTGGTAATACGATCTAAAGAAGGAAATCTTGGTGTAATTACATAGGCTGGCAATGTCTCTATCTCTTTATCCAAAGCTGCCAACGCTCGAGCATGCCCTTCATAAATAGCAAGCCCAAAACCTCTGAGATTAAGAATTACTAAAGGTGCCATAATTCCTTTTTCAATTTCTTCTGATCGCCGCTGATATGATGAGCTTCCAATTCCGACATCTGTATTAAGTTGATGCTGAGGAATAAGCTGACTTAAATTCACACTGTCTAAAACCATATTAACTGTAGGAACTGGATGGAGAAGATCGACACTAAAACCCCCCTCTTGTGCATGTAGTTTTTCTGCTTCTTCTCTTGCTGCTTGCTTGACATCTAAATATTTCTCCAACAACTTAGGCTGAAAAGCAACATAAAAAAGCAATCTTTCTTCATAAGGTAAAGTAGTAGCTACTTTTTTTAAAATAGCTTCTTTCTCTTCATCTAAAAGACTGTCAAAATTTACACGCAGCAAATCTCTTCTTAAGCTTTGAATTAGATTTAAGAGTCCCGAACATTGAATTAAATCTTGACTACTTTCTAAATTTAAAAAATCATCTACCTCTATTATAGTCTTTACCACTAAAACAGCTGCTCTTATAACTTCTACTCTTTCTAATGAAGAACCTTCCGCCAGCACAGTATTTAAATATAATTCAAACCACTTGGAAGAATAATTATCAAAAGTATCAATAGATAGTATCCCTTCAGATACCAACATTCCTTTTAATACTTCTATGTTACCTGTTTTAGCTATATCCCACTGAGATTCTATTTTATTAAGAATTACTTCTATCGTTTCAGCTGACACCAAAGATGTAGAATCTGGAGTTTTAGTCCGGCGAAATAAATAGTTGGCATGAAGAGAAGGAAGAGAATGATTATAAACTGGTAAACTAAAAATTAAAACATGAAATAGATAAGCTTTCAAACACTTGTTCAAAGTATTCATCCCCCTCTTTATAGCTTTAATGTAAACAACATTGATTTGCTATACAATAATCTTTAAAGACTTTACCCACTATAGCCTTATATATTTGTTTCCTAACCTACTACATTTTTAACACGCCCAATAAACCCTGTCAAATTACCAAAAGATTATATATTAGCAAATCCTGGGGAGTTGCGTTCCGTAAGGATAATCTAAAATTCTTACACCTTTCATCTTAGTACTTAAAACTGCTCTACCCTTATGTATAGAACTAATACTACCTATTGTAACTGCATCATGAAATCCTGAAGATTTTAGAATACCTAATGCTTTAGACTCCTCATCTTTATCTATAATCATGATAAACCTGCCTTCATTCGCAAGATATAAAGGGTCATATCCCAAAAGCTCAGATATAGCTTTAACCTCATCTTTTAAAGGAATACTGTCTTCCTGAATCTCAATTCCAAAACTATTTCCTTCTACAATTTCATTCAAAACCACTCCAACTCCGCCTCTTGTTGCATCGCGCATAAATTTTATCTTTCCACAGCTTTTTATCAATTTACTTATAACACCCCATAAAGAAGCGCAATCTGATAGAACATTTGCCTTAAATTTAAAATCACCCCGGGCTAGAATTATAGACGTTTCATGCTCTCCGATAGCACCATTTACTATAATTTTATCTCCAATAGATATCGACCCCATTTTGCTATATTCAGATATTCCTAATCCAGATGTAGTAATAAACAATTTATCACACTTTCCTTTCTCTACTACCTTAGTATCGCCCGTAATAATTTCAACTTCAGCATTATTTTTTGCCTCTTTTATTGAAACTATTACCCTTTCAAAATCATTTAAAGATAAACCTTCTTCAATAATAAAACTTAAACTAAGAAAAACCGGCCTTGCACCTACAACAGCTAAATCATTAACAGTTCCATAGACTGAAAGCTTACCTATGTCAGAACCCGGAAAGAAAAGGGGATTAACAGTATAAGAATCTGTTGTAAAAGCTAACTTTTTACTCTTTAATTCAAATAAAGCAGAATCATTTAACTCATCAAGCATAGGATTCCTAAGATGTTTTAAAATTATATCTTCAATTAAATCTCTTGTTGCACGCGCCCCAGAACCATGAGCTAAAGTAATTTTTTTATCCATATCTATTCTCTGCCGTATTTATAATATGCAGCGCATGAACCCTCACTTGATACCATACACGGCCCCTGGGGATTTTGGGGGTTACATTTTGTATCAAACAAAGCACACTCCCGAGGTTTAATTAATCCCTTAATAATTTCAGAACACCTACACCCTGTATTTTCCTTAGCTATATCAATTTTTAAAGGTTCTCTACTCTCTATATCGAATATTTCATATTCTGGTTTTAACTTTAAACCGCTTTTTTCAATCTTGCCCAATCCCCGCCAGTTTAAATCTATAATATCAAATATGTTGCACATCATACCTTGCGCCAGTATATTACCTTCTTCCCTCACTACTTTTTTATATTGGATTCTTAATTTTTCTCCATTTTTATGAAGCATATCCAGGGAAAAAACAATCGACTCCATTATATCCTGAGCATCAAACCCAGAAACTACACTCACTACTCCATACTTATCTGCAATCTTCTTAAAATCCTCTATGCCAGTAACAGTTGCAACATGGCCGGGAAGAAGTAAGCCGTTAATATCCACTTCTTTTGAATCCAATAAATATTTTAATGCCGGAGGTATAAGCCTTAATGATGAGAGAATAAAAAAATTAGATAAATCATTTTTCTTTGCCTCTTCAACCACTGCAGCAATAAGAGGCGCAGTGGTTTCAAAACCTACTGCCAAAAAAATTACTTTTTCTTGCCTATGCTCTCGAGCATAATCTAAAGCATCTAATGGAGAATATACAACCCTTACATTTTCTGAGCCTTGTTTTTCCAGAGAACTCTTATTCCCTGGAACTCTCACCATATCTCCGAATGTTAAAATTTTGTATCCCCTATTTAAATACTCTATTGCCTTATCAATAAAAACCGTCTCAGTTACGCACACAGGACATCCTGGCCCGGATATCAACTCTATATTAGAAGGCAAGAGCGAGATAATCCCATATTTGTAAATTGAAACTGTATGTGTACCGCAAACCTCCATCAACTTCAATCCTTTAAAAGAGGACGATAACCTAATTATCTGATCAATTAACTTCTTCATCAATCTCCCTTAAAATATCAAACGTCTCTTTCACTCTTTGATTATCAACCACTTGAATTGTAAATCCAGCATGCAAAAGAACAAACTCTTTTTCTCTTACTCCAGGAGTAAATCTTATATCAACCTCTCTTTCCACTCCCAAATAAAAACATATAGCTTTGTTGTTCTTTTTAATTTTAATTATTTCAACTGGTATCCCAAGACACATATTCAGCCCTTTAGAATCTCATTTGCTATTACTGCCTGACCTAGACATAAGCCCCCATCATTAGCCGGGACTTTTCCCTGGATGTAAACCTTAAAACCTTTATTAACCAGACAATCATATAATTTGGTTAATAAAACAATATTCTGAAATACACCGCCTGATAAACAAACCTTATCTATGCCATGCTTCCTCTTCAACCTCTGAGCTAACTTATAGAAAACATCAACCAAACCATTATGGAATTTAGCTGCTATACGTTTTTTGGGGGTAGTTTTTTTAATATCATCTATGATCTGTCTGATCACCCCAGAAGCAGAGATAATTAATTCTTTTTTATCTTTTAATATCTCAAATCCATAAGCTTCTCGACAATGTTCATCTTGGAACTGCTCCAGTTTCATCTCTGCTTCCGCGTGGAAGCTAGCCTGGTCACAAATTCCCAGAATTGAGGAAACCGCTGCAAAAAGTCTGCCCACACTTGAAGTTAAAGGAGTATTTATCCCGCTTTCAATCATAGTAATAATATTGTTAATCTTGTCTTTGCCAATTCTGCTTATAAATTCATTATCCTGCTTAAAAATATCTTCTCCAAAGCTATGATAAAGCCAGGATACAGCCATTTGATTAGGATTTTTAACGGCTGCTTCTGCTCCAGGTTGATGCACATATTCAAGATGTGCAGCTCTTTGAAATTCTTTTAAATCCGCAATCATAACTTCCCCGCCCCAAATATATCCATCCTCTCCAAACCCAGTACCATCAAGAGCAATGCCGATAACTTTTTCATGTAAATTGTTTTCCGCCATACAGGATACAATATGAGCATGATGATGCTGCACCTGGATTAACTTCTTCCCACTGCTATCAGCTAAATCTTTTGCATATCTGGTTGAATAATATTCTGGATGCATATCCGATGCAATAATATCACAATTTATGTCAAATATCTTTTTGAAATGTTCTATTCCTTCCTCAAATGCACTAATTGCAGCTTCATTATCTAGATCACCAATATGTTGACTCATAAAGAAGTGATTATTCTTACCATATGCAAATACATTCTTCAAATACCCCCCAACAGCTAATACAGGCCGGGAGAAATCATACTCTATATCCAACGGCATAGGAGCATATCCTCTAGCTCTTCGAATAAGATATTCCTTATTCAGGTTCCCATCTAAGGAGATAAATATCCTAGTAACTGAATCGTCACAGCGAACATTTATTTCTCTGTTATTAGTTAAGAAATAATCTGCTATATTTTCAAGCTTTTGATAAACTTGATCATCCTTATAATAAATCGGTTCATCAGTTATATTTCCGCTTGTCATAACAAGAGGTATATCGAGATATTTAAATAGGATATAATGTATCGGTGAAAAGGGAAGCATACATCCAAGGTAATTATTATCCGGAGCAACTGAGGAGGCAATTGAAGAATCTTTTTTTCTCAGAAGCAAAATTGGCCTTTTATATGATAAGAGCAGAGACTTTTCTTTATCATTTAAATTAATATATTCCTCTGCCATTTTGACACCTCTTACCATTACTGCAAACGGCTTTGAAATCCTTCCTTTTCTCTGCCTCAACTTAGCAATAATTTCTTCGTCTAAAGCATTACAAGCTAACTGATAACCCCCAAGACTTTTAATTGCAATAATAGCGCCTTGTTTTATGAGTTGGGCTGTTTTTTCAATAACTTTAGAACTTTCTTCTATAAAAGAACCATCATTTTTAATTAATTTCATTTGGGGCCCACATTCCCAACAAGCATCAGGCTGGGCATGAAATCTGCGCGTATTAGAATCGTCATATTCCTTCTGGCATCTATCACACATCTGAAATCCATCCATTGTAGTATTTTTTCTGTCATACGGGACATCCTTTATGATAGTAAATCGCGGTCCGCATTGAGTACAGTTAATAAAGGGATATAGATACCTTCTATCTTTGGGATTAAATAGTTCCTCTAAACAATCCGGGCAAGTTGCAATATCTGTAAGGACAAGTGTTTTTTTTTCTAATCCGAGACTAGATTCCCTGATTTCAAAACTTTTACATTCTTCATATTCTGATTCATCAACCTGTATAGATTCTATAACTGCAGAATGAGGTTTTTCTTCATAGATACGGGATATAAACTCATACACTTTATCCTTATTTGATTCAGCCTGAATAAATACCCCGCTTGAAGTATTAGAAACCCAACCGCAAATATTCATCCTTTGTGCAAGCCTGTAAATAAAAGGCCTAAAACCTACCCCCTGAACCACACCTTGAATTACAATTTTAAAAGCATCGGTCGATTTAACTTTTCCTTTTTTAGATTTTATATTTAACATAACCAGATTCTAATTTTTTACTGCTTTTAAGTCAATGAATACCGTTATACAATATCTTCTTTATTTAAGCTGAATTTTTTCAGATATTCAGGGAATTTTTTTAAAATATCCTCAATCCCTTTCTGAACTTGTTCTGATATATCTTCACCCATTTGAACATTTTCAGGTATAATGCCCAACAAAAAGGAGTTAAAACTTAATCCCTGCATCTTTAAGACATCCAAAAATAATTCTAAAGAGCCTGCATGTGTAGAAATAGAAGGCACATCTTTAGCCCCTTCTTCAAGAATCAAAACCTCACCCACTGCTTTATCCGGAACATATAGAGCATCAATTATAACAATAGAGTCAGGCTTAAAATCAAAAATCTCCCTGATATAATTTTCAGGAACCTCTCCACAATCAATGATTTTTAGATTTTCATTTTGATAAGAATTCAATCTCTCAGCCAAAATAGAACCAAAACCATCATCAGATTTCAACCTATTTCCAATACCTAGAATAATAATTTTAGATTTAAACATCAAGTATAATTGTAACCGTATATCTATTATCAGTATTTTCTATATTAAGACCATGATATGTAACTGCTTTAATCTCTTCTTTTATATCATGTTTTTTATCATTAAACATCTCTCCAAATCCTTTACAAGTTAATTTCGTATTAGATAAAGCAATAATTTCAAATTTTGAAAATAACATCTTTTTAACAGCAAATATGTAGATTAACTCATTGAGCCATCTGACAAGCAAATCATTAGAATCTATTCCTTCAACAGTTATACAACACTCATTTAAAAGTCGAATATCTTCAATTCCTATAATCAAATCCATCAACGCTTTTGCAGAATTAATGTAAAGTCCGGATAAAGTATTTGCGGCTAACTGAATTCCGAAATCAGCTGTATGGGGAATTAATTTATAGAAATTAGCCATCAGTTTAAATCTGGGTCGCCGGAGGCTCGAACTCCGCACACCCGGCTTAAAAAGCCGGTGCTCTACCTGATGAGCTAGCGACCCATATCTATCTCTAAAAACTTCTACGTACGTGCTTAACCTGATTCCCTTTATTTTTTAAAAATCAAGAATGATAACCTTTAAACCTCTAAGATTTCCTTTTCCTTTGATTCTTCGATAACATCTATTTTTTTAATATGTTCATCTGTAATCTTCTGCACATCTTCCTGAGTATTAAATCTTTGGTCTTCTGTGATTTTCGAATCTTTCTCTAATTTCTTTATCTCTTCGTTAGCATCACGCCTTACATTACGAACAGCAATTTTACTTTCTTCTGAAATTTTCTTAATAAGTTTAACCAAATCCTGCCGCCTTTCCTCTGTTAAAGAAGGTAAAACAATTCTTATTACCTTGCCATCGTTATTAGGAGTTATACCTAATTCTGATTTTAAAATTGCCTTATCAATATCTGCCAAAGCATTAGTATCCCAGGGCTGAATTAAAATCATTCTCGGCTCCGGAATAGAAATAGAAGCAACTTGTTTTAAAGACACACTAGAGCCATAATATTCTACTTTTATAGTTTCTACCAATGCAGGCGTAGCGCGAGAAGTGCGAAGTCTTGAAAATTCATGATTCAAAGTCTCCAAACTCCTATCCATGTGTATTTTAACCCTTTTCATTACTTCTTGTATTTCCATATTACTACCCGCCTTTAATCTGTTACAACAGTTCCTATCTTTTCTCCTAAAACCAATTTCTTAATATTTCCTTTTTTAAATAAATCAAAAACAATTATAGGAAGTTTCTTATCCATACAAAGTGTAACAGCTGTTGCATCCATCACTTTTAGACCTTTGTTTATTACATCCATATATTTCAATTTTGAAAATCTTTTTGCGCTTTTATTTTTAAAAGGATCTGCACTATAAACACCATCGACTTTAGTACCTTTCAAAATCGCCTCAGCTCCAATCTCCATTGCACGTAAAGCAGCTGTTGTATCGGTTGTGAAATAAGGGTTGCCTGTCCCACACACAAAAATAACAATTCTTTTTTTATCTAAGTGCCTTATGGCACGTCTGCGTATATATGGCTCAGCCAACGCCCGCATTGTAATAGCACTCTGGATACGGGTAGAAACATTCATCTGCTCTAAAACATCCTGCAACGCTAGTCCATTTATAACCGTCGCAAGCATACCTATATAATCTGCGTTTGAACGGTCCATACCTTCCTTAGCTGCAACTTCTCCTCTAAAAATATTCCCCCCTCCAATCACAACTGCTATTTCAATACCTAAGGCATAAACATCCTTTAATTGCCTGGCAATAGAATTTAAAGATTTATAATCTATACCGAAACCTTTTTCCCCCTGGAGTGCTTCACCGCTGATTTTTAAGACAATCCTTTTATATACTGATCTTTTCATTCCTGCCTGTTTTATTCGCCCAGCCCAAACCTTATAAACCTTTTTACTATAATATTCTCTCCGAACTTGGCTATTTTATCGATAATTAAATCCTTTATAATTTTGTTATCATCTTTTACAAACACTTGATCAATAAGACAATTTTCCTTATAAAAATCTTCCAGTTTACCAGTAACTATCTTATCAAGCACATTTGCAGGTTTATTTTTAAACTGTGTTGCTAATATTTCCTTTTCCTTCTCTATGATATCAACCGATACATCATCCCTACTTATGTATTTAGGCTGTTTAGCAGCAATCTGCAATGCTAAATCATGCGCTAGTTCTTTAAACTCTTCATTTTTAGCAACAAAATCTGTTTCACAATTTAGTTCTACCAAAACACCTAGTTTGCCTCCCGTATGTATATATGCATCTATAATCCCGTCTTTTACTGCCCTGGATGATTTTTTCCCCGCAACTTTGATACCTTTTTTCCTTAAGATATCAACAGCTTTTTCAACATCATTACTAGATTCTGCTAAAGCATTTTTGCAATCCATCATCCCGGCGCCTGTTTTATCTCTCAATATCATCAAACCTTCCTTAGAATACCCCATTTAAGACTCCTTCTCTTTCTTTTTGATCTTTTTTAATTCAGTTTCATCTACTTTCTTTACTACCTTAGTCTCTATGTCTAACAATTCTTCTTCATCCACATTAAGAACTTTGTCTACCTCTTCTTTTTCCTTCTTGGCAGCAGAAATTTTCCCGTCGGAATAAAATCTTCTTCCCTCAATAATTGCATTAGCAACATATGAAGTAATCAGCTTTGTTGATTTAATAGCATCATCATTACCAGATATCAAATATTCTATCGGATCAGGATCACAGTTCGTATCTACAATCCCAAGAATGGGAATACCCAACTTCTTTGCTTCTTTAACTGCAATATCTTCTCTATTAGGATCAATAACGTAGACAGCATCCGGCAATTTATCCATTCCTACAATACCGCCTAAGTTTTTCATCAACTTTCCCATCTCTTTATCCAAAGTAGACTGTTCTTTTTTGGTAATGAGATCGTATTTTCCGTCTTCTTTTAACTTTTCAATCTCTTTAAGCCGGGCAATACTTTTCCTAACAGTTTCAAAATTCGTCAATGTACCACCCAACCAGCGGTTATTGATAAAAAACATATTGCACCTTTTAGCTTCTTCCTCAATCATATCCTGGACTTGTTTTTTTGTGCCTACAAAAAGAATACATCCACCTTTCGAGGCAACATCACGTACAAATTCACAGGCTTTAAGGATCAGCTGTGCTGTTTTCTCCAGATCTATAATATAAATCCCATTTCTAACACCATAAATATAAGGTTTCATTTTAGGATTCCAACGATTCTTAGGATGCCCGAAATGAACCCCAGCTTCCAGTAATTCTTTAATAATTCCTATAACAGCCAACTACCATTCCTCCTTTCAGGATTTAAATACATTCCAGTTTTACCAAATTAAATTAAATTATATTCGCAAAAGCAATATGAAGCAAGCAAATATTTAAACTTCAAAAAACTGCTTTAAAACAATAAAAACCCCTGTTTTTATTCTTCAACCTGCTCTTCTTCATCAAACCAATGAATATGCTTATCCCCCTCATTCCAGTGCAATATTTCATAAAACATAAAGAACAAAGCAGTTACTATGGATATAACATACGGAACCCAAACTCCAGAATCTTCAACACCTAACACAATATATCTCCTTATATTATTTTTTTTGTAATTTTATTATTTCTCTATCAAGTTTTTTAATATCCTGAATCAGTTTGTCTATTTCCTTGCTCCCTGCCCACCTAGATTTCGGAGTTAAAACAACCCTCTTCCCGGCTTTGTAATATAAATTCTCCTTCTTCACTCTTAAGCTTATTAACTCGAGGTTCTTTTGACTTTTTTCAGATATTTCTTTTAAATGTTTCTCTCCATTTTTAAGCAATTTAGAAGTTTCATTTAGTACACTGTCTAAATCTTTTTTTGTCCGTATCCAAATTTGAGATATTTTACGCTTCAATACTTCTTTTTCTTTGCTCATCTGGTTTCCTCCTATTCGAGCTAATGCTGGATATTATATACTTTAAAACTATTAAAATCAAATAAATAAGTCGATAACATTACACATCTGAGCACCTTACTGGACAAAAAAATCTCCAAAATCCTGGTTAACAACTCAGAAAATTACTTAAAATAACATGGCCTGCTTTTGTCAAAATGGATTCCGGATGAAATTGAACTCCAAAAAGAGGATATTTTTTATGTTTTATACCCATAATTTCTTTTTCTTTTGTCTGTGCCGTAATTTCAAAACAAACTGGTAAAGTCTGCCTTTTCACTATCAGAGAATGATATCTTGTTGCCTCAAAAGGATTAAGGATATTTTTAAAAATATCCTTTTTATTATGATAAATAAGAGAGGTTTTTCCGTGCATAAGATGTTTAGCTTGCACAATACTCGCGCCAAAACTTTCAGCTATTGACTGATGGCCTAAACATACACCAAGTATCGGTATTTTACCTGCAAATTCTTTAATTACTTCTTTTGAAATACCTGCATCTTTTGGCCGTCCTGGTCCAGGTGAAATAACAATATGAGAAATTTTAAGTTTTTCAATCTCAGGAATAGTTACTTTATCGTTTCTAAAGACCGTTATCTTTTGCCCCAATTCACCCAAATATTGAACCAGGTTATAAGTAAAGGAGTCATAATTATCTATCATTAATGTCATAGTGCACCTTCCGCTAAATCTACCGCTTTATTCAAAGCTTTTGCTTTATTAATACATTCTTTATATTCTAAATCAGGATTTGAATCTGCAACAATACCTGCACCTGCTTGAATATTAATATTATTACCTTTTTTCACAATTGTTCTAATCGTTATACAGGTATCCAAATTCCCGGAATAAGAAAAATATCCTACGCTCCCTGCATAGGGACCACGCATAACAGGTTCTAATTCATCTATGATTTCCATCGCTCTTATTTTAGGAGCACCTGTTACCGTACCTGCCGGAAATGATGCTCTGATTAAATCAAACATATCTTTACCCTTCTTCATCTTACCTGTAACTTTAGAAACTATATGCATAACATGAGAATACTTTTCAATCGCCATAAATTCCGGGACTTTAACAGTCCCATACTCACAAACCCTGCCTAAATCATTTCTTCCTAAATCTACAAGCATAATATGTTCAGCACGCTCCTTAGCATCTTTTAGCAATTCTTTCTCTAAAAATAAATCTTCTGCCTCATCATAGCCCCTCTTACGCGTTCCTGCAATAGGCCTAAGCTCTGCAATACCATCTTCACATCTTACAAAAACTTCAGGAGAAGATCCGATTAAAGAATGACTATTACAATGGAGATAAAACATATACGGCGAAGGATTAATAAAACGCAACCAACGATAAATTTCTCTATCTTTAACTTTACTTTGACGATTGAATCGTTGAGACAATACAACTTGAATAACTTCACCTTTAGAAATATATCGTTTTGCTATTTTTACTAATTTTAAAAATTCCTCTTTTCTAAAATTAGACCGAGGCTTGCCTTCTTTAATTTTTTTCTTTAAAATTTTTGGTTCTGTATTCTTAAGTCTGACTTTTAATTCATCATACATCTCATTTAACTTTTCAAGTGCCTCTTTATATCCAGATTTTAAAGATTGGCCAACTGTTGAAATGTGCGTTAAGATTAATAACCGTTGCTTAATATGATCAAAAACATATAAATCCCTTGCTTCCATAAAAAGTGAATCAAAAAGTCCCGCATCAGATGGATTTTCACCAGGAATTTTTTCAAAAAACCTGACTGTATCATAGGAAATATATCCCACAAAACCACCGCAAAAACGTGGCAATTCTTTTAGTTTTACATATTTATATTTGGATAATTCGTTTTTTATAACATCTAGAAAATCTTTTTCTACTTTTTTTGTCTTTTTGCCATTTTCCCCGGTAATAGAAACTTTATTTCCCCGATGAGTTATGATTTTATAAGGATTTGTACCAACAAACGAATAGCGAGCAATATGCTCACCTCCTGCAATAGATTCTAACAGAAATGAATATTTATCATCTTTGAATCGTTCCAACAGTGAAAACGGAGTCGTAATATCAGATAAAACCTCAGCATAAATAGGTATTAAATTGCCTTTTTTAGACAATTTTAAAAATTCCTGATAACTAGGCGTTATCTTCATCATCAAACTCACCTGTTTCTAAATCAATCTTCTTATAAAAACAACTCATGCTTCCTGTATGACAAGCAATTCCTCCGACTTGATTCACTTTAACAAGCAATGTGTCATTGTCACAATCAAGATGAATTTCGCAAACTTCCTGAAAATGACCCGATGTCTCGCCTTTAAGCCAGAGCTTATTTCGGGAGCGAGAATAGAACCAATCTTTCTTATCTCTTAACGTTAATTGCAAAGATTCTTTATTCATGTAGGCAAGCATTAACACATCCTTTGTCTTATAATCCTGAACTATTACAGGAATTAAACCTTTATCATCAAGCTTTAAATCGTTTGAAATATTTTTTTTACTCATAATATGCCCCCTTTAAATTCTGAGATATCAATTTTTCCTTCATATATAGCTTTACCAACTATAACTCCAAAAATTTTATCATTTTTTAAATTTTTAATCATATCTAAATCATCCATAGTACTAACTCCACCAGAAATTACTACTTTGATATCAATTTTATCAATTTTTTTAAAAAAC
The DNA here is from genome assembly GCA_030765145.1 of Candidatus Saelkia tenebricola. Lineage (GTDB taxonomy): Bacteria > Omnitrophota > Gorgyraeia > Kaelpiales > Kaelpiaceae > Saelkia > Saelkia tenebricola. The sequence continues at coordinate 13,755 of JAVCDA010000033.1, forward strand.
CCGGATAAAGAACCCTCATCAATACCTACTAATGTTCCGTCACGGGAAATATCCGTATAAATCACTGTACTTAAACCTGTCTCAACAAAATCGGACAAAACGTCTATCGCATTAATCTCACAGTCCTGTTTCCAACCGCATATTTTTAAATCTTCCCCTAAAACATCCATTGCTAAAATTATATGCTCACCATATAGGCTAAGCATGATTTTAAACCAATCCGGATCTAAATAAGCCTTGGTGCCAATAACACAATATTTTATCCCTGCATTTAAATATGACTGTATTACACTTTCATCCCTGATTCCTCCTCCTACTTCGATATCGGATTTAATACTAGAGGTTATTTCTTTTATTATCTCACTATTTTTAGGATAACCTTCCTTGGCAGCATCTAAATCAACGACGTGAATTCTTTGGGCAGATAAGGACATCTCTTTTGCAATCTCAATTGGATTTGACGAATAAATCTTCTGGTTATCAAAATCACCTTTTGTTAATCTAACTACTTTAGAATCTCTTATATCTATGGCAGGTATAACTAACACTTATAGTTTTCCTTTTGTGGATGGAATGTCTTTAGATCGTGGATCTATTGCGACTGCTTCGCTTAATGCTCTTCCTATCGCTTTGAAAATCGCCTCAAATATATGATGCATATTTTCACCCTTAAAAACGTCAATATGCAAGTTTATCCCTGCTTTTTGCACAAACCCATTCATGAAATGCTTAAAATCAAAATACGTATAATTTTCCGCATCATGCAGTTTAACATTATCATGCGATTTAATGTTTAAAGAAGGTCTATTAGAAATATCCAAAACAACTCTTACAAGAGTTTCATCCATAGGAGTATAAAAACTGCCGAATCTTTTTATCCCCATTTTTTTACCCAATGCTTTAGCTAATACTTCACCAAGCACACTACCAACATCTTCATTGGTGTGATGAATATCTACATCCAAATCACCTTTTGCTTCTAATTCTAAATCAAACTTTCCGTGAAATGTAAAAAGCTCCAGCATATGTTTTAAAAATCCGATACCGATATTTATCTTATAGTCGCCTTTGCCATCTAAATTAAGTTTGATTTTTATATCTGTTTCTTTTGTTTTCTTTTGTATCACTGCAACTCTTTTTCTTAGCTTAGCAAACAGGTTTTTCATGTTAACCTCACTTTTATGGAATTTAAATGCTCCTCTAACCCCTCTACTTTTGCCAGAGTTTCTAAAACCTCAAAGTTTTTCTCCAATGCCTTTTTAGAATAATTAATTACAGACTGTGTCCTCAAAAAATCTCTTACACTAAGACCTGAAAAAAAACGAGCAGTACCATGCGTTGGCAATACATGCGATGGCCCGGCAATATAATCCCCAATCGCAGTTGGACTATAGGGGCCTAAAAACACTGCGCCTGCATTAGTTGCTTTTTTAACCCAGCGATGCGGACCTTGAATCAAAAGCTCAAGATGTTCCGGTGCAATTTTATTAGCTACATCTATTGCCTGCTCCAAATTACTAACTTTTATCAGGTATCCTCCGGATACTTTATCTTTAACAAAATTTGCTAAAATTTTGCTGGGAGTTATTAAAATAGCAAGACCATCCTTATGCTCTGCCTGGGCTTTTAAATCTTGAATCACATATTCAGGCTTAGTAAATTTAGAAGCTATCACAACAACTTCACTCGGACCTGCAAGAGTATCTATGCCAACATAACCATAGACTTGTCTTTTTGCTTCCGTTACATAGTTATTCCCCGGGCCGATAATTTTATCCACTTTAGGCACTGTTTTAGTTCCATAAGCAAACGCTGCAATGGCTTGAGCTCCGCCGACTTTGAAAATAGATTTTACTTTTAATAAACTTGCCACAACAAGTATGTAAGGATTGATATAGCCGTCTTTCTGAGGAGGAGAAGCAATGTATATTTCCTTTACCTGTGCTACTTTAGCAGGAACAACAGTCATCAAAACAGTCGAAATTAAGGGGTGTATTCCAGCAGGTATATAAATTCCAACCCGCTCTAAAGGCTTAACATCTTCACCTAAAATAGCACCTTCTTCCGTTTTAATACGGAAAGACTTTAAAATCTGACCATGATGAAATTTAGTAATATTAGCTATAACTTTCTTGATTTGATTAACAAAAGAAGGGGCTATATTTTGAAAAGCCATACTTATCTCAGCTTCTGTTACTTTAATATTTCTGGGAAGAATATTAACTTTATCAAATTTCTTGGTATATTGAACCAGAGCCTTATCGCCAAGACTAGAAACATCCTGCAATATTTTATTAACAACACCTGTTACCCTCTGCTTTTTGTTGAAATGACGTTTACAAACCTTTTCAAACTCTTTGCTGGAAACTCTTATCACTTTCATTTTAATTCTGCCTTAATCTCTTTTTTAATTTTTTCAACAACCCTATCCATATTCGACACATTACGCCCTCCGGCTTGTGCGAAATCTGCTCTCCCCCCGCCTGCACCATCTATAAGAGAAGCTACTCCTTTAACCAAAACTCTGGCATCTAAACCATTATTTACAAGGTCATCTGTGATACCAATAAACAATTTCAGATTTTTATCACCGATAGAGTATAACACAACAACTGTATTTTGAATCATATCAATTTTTACTCTATCTATCAAATCTGCTAAAAAATCAACTTTTTCATTAAACCGATCAGTTATAAAATTTATACCTTTAATTTTTACAGATTTTGCTTTTAATTTTTCAATATAATCACTAATCTGGATATATTTTTGTCCCTGCATAAATTGACTTTGCTCTTTTAGCCTCTCTCGCATCTCTTCTATTTGAGATAAAATTCTATCCCGCGAAACTCCAAGAACAGAAGACACATCTTTTAATAAATCCTCCTGATCCTTAACATATTCAAAAGCAACTCTTCCAGTAACTGCCTCTATTCTTCTAACTCCGCTTGCAGATGATACCTCACTTATAATCTTAAAGAACCCAATCTCGCCTGTTGAATTTACATGAGTTCCACCGCAAAGTTCTTTACTGCAATCTGCTACTTCTACAACCTTTACCTCGTCCTGGTATTTTTCCGTAAAGAATGCTAATGCACCCTCTTTTTTTGCCATATCAAACGAAACAATCCGTGTTTTAACTTCACGATTACGCATTATATATTCATTAACTAGTTTCTCAAGACATATGATCTCTTCACTAGATAAAGCATTGAAGTGAGTAAAGTCAAACCTCAATCTATCCGGACCTACATATGATCCTGATTGTTCGATATGTTCGCCCAAAATTTTCCTTAAAGCAGCCTGGAGCAAATGTGTTGCAGTATGATTCCTTGCAGTATCTAACCTCTCTTCAATATTAATTTTCAAATTGACTTTATTATTTACTTCTAATCTACCCTCATGAACTTTCACAAAATGTAAGATTCTTCCCTCTCTAATCTGTACATCAGAAACACTTGCCCTAAATCCGCGATTAGAAATCTCACCTTTGTCAGCCGCCTGTCCTCCAGACTCAGCGTAAAAAGGGCTCTTATCTACAACTATTACAGCATCCCCAGGAGCATTAAAATTTGATAATTTTTCAGTTAGAGCAACATCAAAAACAGCTAGTACCGTAGATTCTGCCTCTGAAAGATCATAACCTAAAAACTTTGTTTCCGGCAAATCTCCTAAAAGCTCTTTGTCTTTCATAAGGAATACCGAATCCAATAAATTACTTCCTCCCTTTGAACGCTGTCTTTGATCATCCATAGCTTTTTGAAATCCTTCCGAATCAATTTCAAAACCCTCATCATAAGCAATTTCTGCACTAAGCTCATAAGGGAACCCATAGGTATCGTAAAGTTGAAAAACTTTATCACCCGGAAGAATATTTTGATTCCTCTTCTTCTCATCATTCATTAAATCATGCAGCCTCACTAAGCCTACATCGAGTGTATTTTGAAATCTTTCTTCCTCAGACTTAATAATTTGAGAGATATTTTCTCGTTTTTTTTCAAGTTCAGGATAAGCCTGCTTCATCACAGCTGCAATGCTGGGCACAATTTTATATAAAAATAACTCTTCCATTCCTAACTTATATCCATGCCAAGCAGCTTTTCTAATAATCTTTCTGATAACATAACCTCTTTCCTCATTAGACGGAAAAATTCCATCTGTGATGGCAAAAGAAACAGCCCTAATATGATCTGCAATAGCATTAATATGGATTGTTTTAGAACCATCACTCTTACCTATCAAAGATAAAATTTCGCTTACAATCGGTTTAAATATATCTATTTCAAAATTTGTTTTAACATTTTGAATTACTGAAGCCATCCGTTCAAGCCCCATACCAGTATCGATATTTTTATTAGGTAAAGGCTCCAAAACACCCTTACCATTTTTCTCTTTGCGATTAAATTGAGTAAACACTAAGTTCCAAATTTCAACAAACCTTCCGCAATCACAATTCGGGTTACACCCGGAATTACCACAGCCAACATCTTTTCCTAAATCATAGAATATCTCAGAACACGGCCCGCAAGGTCCATTAGGACCATCTTCTATCGCATTTCCAGGCCAAAAATTTTTATCGGCACCTAATTTTACAATTCTCTTTTTATGAACTTTTACTTTATCCGTCCAGATTCGATAAGCTTCATCATCATCCATGTAAACAGATACCCATATTCTACTCTCATCTAAACCCACTACATCACTTATGAACTCCCAGCCCCAGGAAATAGCTTCCTCTTTAAAATAATCGCCAAATGAGAAATTACCTAGCATCTCAAAAAATGTATGATGAGAAGATGTTTTACCTACTTTTGTCAAATCATCAGTTCTTAAACACTTTTGAGATGAAGCAGCACGTAGTACATCTTTTTTAGTACCTAAAAAATAAGGTTTAAACTGATTCATACCTGCTGAAGTAAATAAAACAGTCTTATCCCCACTAGGTGCTAAAAAATCGCTGGGAAATATTTTATGCCCCTTAGATGCAAAAAAATCCAAAAAAGACATGCGTATTTGGTCTGTTTTCATAATTAATTATTTCTAAAACAATCCTGCATCAGCTCTTTTATCAAACCGTATTTAAATCCTCTCCTCTGAAGATAAGCATATAACCTACGTTCTTTCACCAAAGGGTCTTTTACTTTACCTAAATTCCTAACTTTTTTTTCAATCAATCTAAAAGCCAAGTCCTTTTCATCGATATTCTTAAACTCCTCAAATGTTTTTTTTATAATCTCATCTGATAAACCTTTTTTCTTAAGCTCCATCTCGATATAAAACATGCTCTTGGGATTATGCGAAACCCTGAAGTTTATCCAAAATTTAGCAAAATTAAAATCATCTATTAAATCTAATTTTTTAAACTTATTTATCACTTCCTTAATCTCTTCATCCTCGTAACCGCGAATTTTAAGCCTGCTTCTTATCTCATACTCTGAACGCGGTCTGTATTTTAAAAGCAACTGAACATATCTAAACGAATCCACATTACATCCTTAAGGAGAAATTAAAGCATACCCCCGTTGAGTCCTTATTAAAGCTTTGCCTTCAGTAATAGCCGTTATTTTTTTAAAATCCTCCAAATCCCTGATAATGTTCTTATTTATTTCAAAGATCACATCGCTTTTCCTAATTCCTACGTCCTGAGCTAAAGAATTTGGATTTACTTTAGAAACAATTACACCTCCATTAGTAACTTTATATTCCTTTTTCAAATCTTCAGACAAATCAGTCGCAATAATTCCACGCCAGCTATATTCTTCTGAATCAATTTCAATATTGTCCGTATCCAAAGGCCTATTGCCAAGCTTTATTTTCAACTCCACAGTTTTCTTATCCCTTATAATTTCACATACAACATCTTTTCCTACTTTTGTATGCATCACTTTATTCATCAAATCTTTGGTATTTTCGACTATCACTCCATCTAATTTTCTAATAACATCCCCTTCCTTTATCCCTGCGTTTTCTGCAGGACCGTTTTTTATAACCTTGCCCACCAATGCCCCTTTACGATCAGGAACTTCTAAATAAGCAGCCAATTCCTGGTCTAAATCCTGAATCTGAACACCTAACCACCCGTATTCAACTTCTTCTCCCTTTAACAGTTTATCTAATACGTATTTTGCCTGATTTACCGGAATCGCAAATCCAACTCCTTGATATCCTCCTGAAGTTGTATAAATTGCAACATTAATCCCGATAACTTCTCCTTTAATGTTTAAAAGCGGACCTCCGCTGTTACCAGGATTAATAGCCGCATCAGTCTGAATTAAATCAGTATAAATCCTATCCCTGTATTCTGTAGCAGGAAGAGACCTGTGAAGCGCACTTATAACACCGACTGTTACTGTCGGCTTAGGACTATCTACGGCAAAACCGAATGGGTTACCTATTGCAATTGCCCATTGACCGATTTTTACATTTTCTGCATCACCAAGTTTTACAGATGAAAGATCTCGTGCTTCAATTTTCAAAACCGCAAGATCAGATCTATAATCACGACCCACAAGAGTTGCTTTAAACTCTTCACCATTAGAAAGCGTAACTGTAATTTTGTCAGCATTATGAATAACATGTTCATTGGTCAATATATAACCTTCTGAAGCAATGATGATTCCAGAACCTAACCCCATAGATTTAAACTCTCTTTTGGGAATTTCCCCGAAAAAATCTTCAAAAAATTTCTCGAAGAAATCTCCTCCTCCTCCAAAAGGAGAATAAAAATATTCTCCGCTAGATGTGGTTCTTTCAGTAGATATACTTACCACAGCCTCCCCGGCTTTCTCCGCCACATCAATAAAAGCTCTTTCCAGGGATAAAACTTGGCCTATTGAATCCTGATCCAAAAGATCAGCATTCTCTTTCTGTTCAAGCGCCCTAACCGGCTTGTCTAAATCCATCCTGATAATAAGAGCCGCACCAAAAAAAAGACCTCCTACAAAAAGCGTGAGTGAAACAAAAAATTTACAAGATTTCATTTTACTTAATCTCCCTTCTTACATCTATAATTTCCCTTGCTCTAATGATAGCTACTGTTTTTTAAAACTTTCTCTGATTTTATTTTCTATTTCCTTTGCTATCTTTACGTTTTCTTTTAAAAACTGTCTGGCATTATCTTTACCCTGGCCAAGTCTTAAATCACCGTAAGAAATCCAACTTCCGGATTTATCAATTATACCAATCTCTACACCTAAATCAAGTAAGCTCCCCTCAAAAGAAATACCTTCATCATAGAGAATATCACATTCTGCTATTTTAAAAGGAGGAGCAACCTTATTTTTAACAACTTTTACTTTTACGCGATTCCCTATTGCCTTATCCCCGCTGGTTAAAGTTGCTAATCTTCTGAGGTCTAATCTGACTGAAGAATAAAATTTTAAAGCTCGCCCACCAGGAGTTGTTTCGGGATTTCCAAACATAACCCCAATTTTCATCCTGATTTGATTTATAAATATAATACATGTTTTGGATTTACTAATTGCAGCCGTTAATTTCCTCATTGCCTGAGACATAAGACGAGCCTGTAAACCTATAAACTGATCTCCCATATCACCTTCTATCTCAGCTCTTGGTACAAGTGCAGCTACAGAATCGACTACAATCACATCAACAGCATTGGAACGCACAAGATATTCTGCAATTTCTAAAGCCTGTTCTCCTGTATCAGGTTGTGAAATCAACAAATCATCCAAGTTTACCCCGATTTTCTTAGAATAAGAAGGGTCTATTGCGTGTTCAGCATCTATAAAAGCTGCAACTCCCCCTGTTTTTTGAGCCTGGGCAACTATGCTTAAAGCAAGAGTTGTTTTGCCACTGGACTCAGGACCGTATATTTCAACAACTCGACCTCTTGGCACCCCTCCTATACCTAAAGCATAATCTATAGTTAATGCTCCAGTCGAAATAAACGGAATATCTAATTTAGTATTCGCACCCAATTTCATAATTGACCCTTTGCCAAACTCTTTTTCAATCTGTCCCAGGGCTATATCTAAAGCTTTAGATTTAGCGGAATCAACTTTTTTCTCTTCTTTATCACTAACTTTCATCATACAAATACCTCCATTTTTTAAAATTATAAGCTATAAACAACTACGCATAAGGAAATGTTTATAACTTCAGAAAATTAATTCTACAATCTTATCTAAATCAGGACCTACTACAACTGGGGCTTGCGCCTCCTCTAAAGCAATATCTGGGTCTTTTAAACCATGTCCGGTAAGCACACATACTATATTACCGTTTTCAACATCTTTAAAGAAACCCCTCCTTATAAGCTTCAGTAACCCTGCAACAGAAGCAGCTGATGCCGGTTCAACGAAAATACCATCGTGTGATGGTATAAGTTTATAAGCTTCAATTATCTCCTGATCCGTAACAGATTCAATCACTCCTTTTGACTCCTCTTGCGCCTTAACTGCCGACTGCCAGGACGCAGGATTACCAATTCTAATAGCTGTAGCAATAGTCTCGGGGTTATCTACTTTTTCTCCTTTGACAATGGGTGCAGCACCCGCAGCTTGAAATCCTAACATATGAGGCAATCTGGTAATTTCTCCTGCTCTAAAATATTCATTATAACCTTTCCAGTAAGCAGTTATATTCCCTGCATTACCAACAGGAATAAAATGAAAGCAAGGCGCACTTTTTAAATAATCACATATTTCAAAAGCTCCTGTTTTCTGACCTTCAATTCTATTTGGATTTATTGAATTAACCATAGTAATTGGATAATTCTCCGTAATTTTTTTTACAATTTCAAAACAGTCATCAAAATTGCCGTCTACAGCAATAACTTTTGCTCCGTGAAAAAGAGCTTGGGTAAGTTTACCTTTTGCAATCGCACCTTTAGGAATCAGTACAACACATTTAATTCCAGCTTTAGCAGAATATGCTGCAGCTGAAGCAGAAGTATTTCCGGTCGAAGCACATATCACACCTTTAGACCCTTCCTCTACAGCTTTAGAAACAGCAAGCGTCATTCCTCTATCCTTAAAAGAACCCGTAGGATTTGCCCCTTCAAACTTTAAATATACCGAAAATCCACTACCTACCTCACGAGATAAAAAAGATGAATACAGAAGAGGGGTATTCCCTTCCTGTAAAGTTATAACCGGAGTCTTATCACTAACAGGAAGATATTTCTTGTACTGAGAAATTACACCTTGCCAGATCATGTTTCCACTCTGATATAAACAGGTTTATCTGTTATTACTTTCAAACGTTCTATTCTTTCCAAAGCCTTTTTCATACTCATTTCATTTGCTTCATGAGTCATCATAACTATAGGAACAGACTTCGCCAATCCTCTTTCTTTCTGAGTAACGCTTGCTATCCCTATATCATAAGCACCTAATATTCCTGAAATTTTAGCCAAAACCCCAGGTTTATCCACCGCCATAAATCTTACATAGTAGCGGAAAGACAAATCTTTAATATTCCCAAGCATTTGAGATTTCAAGCTGAAAGATTCACGTTGGATACAACTTCTATTACCAACATACTGAGCTAATTCTACCATATCTGCTATGACTGCAGATGTTGTCGGCATCTTACCCGCCCCTTGACCATAAAACACAACCTCACCTACCAAATTTCCTTTAATGTATATTGCGTTAAAAACACCCCTCACAGAAGAAAGCATGTGTGTGATAGGAAGTAAAGCTGGATGAACCCGCATTTCAATTGTATCTTTCGATTTCTTTTTTGCAATTGCTAACAACTTAATTCTATATCCGGATTCCAAGGCATATCTAATATCTAAATCAGAAATATAACTAATACCCTCACGATATATCCGAGATAATTTCGGTGTAAACCCATACGCCAGCTTGATGAGAATTGCAAGTTTATGTGCTGAATCTATTCCTTCTAAATCTAAGCGAGGGTTTTTCTCAACATAGCCCTTGCTCCGGGCAATAGCTAAAGCTCGTTCCATAGGAATACATTCTTCCTCCATAATAGTAAGAATATAATTCGAAGTTCCATTAACTATCCCTAAAATAGATTCAATCTTATTGGCGATTAAAGAATTTTTTAAACTGCTTATGATTGGAATACCTCCCCCTACAGAAGCTTCGAATTTAAGCAACACGTTCTCTTCTTTTGCTATTTTAAACAGCAATTCTCCATATTCAGCTAATAAAGCCTTATTTGCTGTAATAACATGTTTTTTATTCTTTAAAGCACTGATGATATAGCTCTTGGCTGGATTTATCCCTCCGATAAGCTCTATAACAACATCTATATCAGAATCATTGGTAACTTTTTCTACACCTGATACCAGTAAATTTCTGTATTTAGCCGGGATTTTTTTTCTGTCTTTTTCTGCAATTTTAAGAAGTTTAAAATTAAAACCTGTTTTCCCTCTTAATTCCGATGCATTTTTTAACAGATATTCTGCAACCCCACTTCCTATTGTACCAAAACCAATAAGTCCAATATTTACAGTCTTCATTTTAATATCACAGTTTCTAGATTATAACAAAAAGATACCCTCATAGCATATTAAAAAATTAAGATTATCAAACAGTTATTTAATGCCACGCTTTACGCCCGTTTTTAATGCTGCATCTCCTTAGCCCATTCCTTTATTCCTTCGGAAATATTATGTATTTTCTGCAATTCTACTGATTCAACTTTCATATGACCAAAACTTATTTTATAGAACATATCAGTTAGATACAAAAAATCCTTAGATATTTTAAACCCCTTTACTAATAATTTCTGAGCAAATTCTCGAGGAGTAAGATATGGGAGTCTTTTATAACCTATTTTTTCCAAAACCTGTAACACATGTAAATAAAAATTAGCAACCTTTTTTTCTTCTTTCGTCAGTACTCTCTTCGGGAATAACTTGATTATTTTTTCTTCCTCCTTCTTTCTATTAATTGTCTTAAGTATGATGCGCCAGCAGAAAGCAAGCGATATGAGAAAACCGAGCAAAACAATATAAGAGATTTTATAACTTTTAAAGTGTCCCCCAACTTTAAATCCAATTCCTTTTACAAATAAAGCGATTTGAACAAAAATATTCTTAAAGAAATCAATTATTATCTTCTGGGTATAATAAGAAAACTTGAAAATACATTTATCTAATTTTTCCTGAAGCCATCTCAATATAGAAAACCTGTCTCCAATAAAACTTTGTATATCTATCTGTTCCTGAATTGTTTCGTCAAAAACAGATTCTTCTTTAACAGACAAGTCTTCCTCTTCTTCCTGTGCAAAAGGAAAAACTTGTTCAAAAGATAACTTCTCCTCTTCTTCAGGCAACTCCTCTTTGACAATTTTTTCTACATATTCATCTTCGAACAATTTCTCCTCTAAAACAATTTCTTCATCCACTGCTTCTTCTGTAACTTTTTCAGCAAGAATTAACTCCTTTTCTGTAGCCACACCTTCAGAGATAACTTCTTCATATATAACAGCATCTTCAACCGCTTCTTCTTCAAAAGCTTCATCCTCTTCGACAATCACATCTTCTTTGATTATGCCATCCTCAAGAAACTCATCCTCCTCAATAATAATTTCCAAATCAGAGATCAATTCTAATTCTTCTTTTTCCTCTTCTTCGAGAATAGCATCCTCTGTTTTACTCGAAAACGCTTGTTCCTCAATTGTTACCTTCTCTTCAAGAAGATGTTCATCAAAAACTTCCTTAGGCATTTCTTCCTCAATTTGAACAGCTTGTTCTTGAAGAGGAAATTCCTCTTCTAAAAATTCTGGCTTAGAAACATCTTCTACCCCCACCAGTTCTTCTTCTAGTTCCTCATCAACACCTTCAAGTGAACTTTCAGCAATTTGCTCATCTTCGATTGCCTGCGCTAAAACCTCTTGTTCTTCAGCCAGTCCTTCTTCTAGTTCCTCATCAACACCTTCAAG
>JAVCDA010000040.1 GCA_030765145.1 Candidatus Saelkia tenebricola
ATATCTGTGGTTCGGCACAGGGACCTAAAGATATTCCTGATTCAATTGTTCAGGCGAAGGCGGCTGCTTCTTGCGCAGATAGTGAATTAAGAAAAGGCGAAATACAACTTCCCGAAGTCGTAGTAAAGGCAAGTAAATCAAATTAAGGAGGTAAAGGAAATGGCAGAGGTTTATGTAGAAGAATTTATGTCCCCGGGATGTGTGGGGTGTCCGGCAGCAAAACAAATGCTCAAGGAATTATCTGAAGAGTTAAAGGGGGAGATAACAATAGAGGAAGTCGATATTACCGTTGATACCACTAGAGCAGCACAGTACGGCATTATGTCAGTTCCTGCTTTAGCTATTAATGGCGAGCTTAAATTTATGGGAGTACCGAAGAAGAAAGAATTAAAAAAAGCACTTGAGGAAGAAGCGGGGAGAGATGAATAAAAAGAAGGAAACAGCTATGTTTAAACAACCAGTTTCTTCATCTGATTTTGACCGGAATTTTAGATCTGAGGTTATGAAACATCCGGATGCAAGCGGTTTAAGCGCCTGTTTTGGCTGCGGAACTTGCACCGCCGGGTGTCCTATTCATGAGGTATTTCCTGAATATGATCCCAGGAAATTAGCTAAGATGGTAAAACTGGGTATGAGAAAACAAGTTTTAAGCAGTCCTTATATCTGGTATTGCGCTACCTGTCATAACTGCGAACAGCACTGCCCACAAAATGTGAAGTTTTTTAATGTGCTAAATGTTTTAAAGAATATGGCGGCCAAAGAAGGTTATGCTCCGTCTTGCTGGATTCAACAGACAGAGCAGGTTGCCAAAACAGGAATAGTGTTTTCTACGGAAGAAAAGTGGGTAAAAAAGAGAGAAGAACTTTTACTTCCTTCTTTAAAGTTGGAAGGGAAAGACGCAAAGAAAATAATTGAATTCGGCGGCGTTAATAAAATTAAACTAAAGGTTAATTTTGAATGAATAAATACGCTCTATTTTTAGGCTGCACTACCCCGACGAAGGTTCCTCAGTATGAACTTGCTTCGAGGTGGGTCTGTAAATATTTTGGCATTGAATTAATCGATATTAAAGATTTTATCTGTTGCGGTATTAATCAGGTTAATTTGAGTATAGAGGCGGGGCTTTTGATGGCATCAATGAATCTGGCTTTAGCAGAAGCTAAAGAGTTGGATATTCTTACTCTTTGTGCCGCTTGCACAGGTGCTTTGGCAGAGGCAATAGAAAGATTAAAAGATGATACGACAAAAAATAGGGTGAATGAAAAATTAGGGGAATTCGGTTTAGAGTATAAAGGAAGAACCAAGGTAAAACATATTTCAAGAGTTCTTTATGAAGATGTAGGCATAGAGAGAATAAAAGAAGAAGTAAAAAAAGATTTATCTGGTTTTTGCGTAGCTCCTCATTATGGCTGTCATTATTTAAAGCCAAAGTCCGCTTTTGAAGGATTTGAAGAACCTGACAACCCCAGGTCACTTCATCAGCTTATTTCTGCCATAGGGGCGCAGCCTGTTAACTATGAAGCTCTGGATCTTTGCTGTGGAGGGAAGGTTTTTCCGGTTTCTGAAGATTTGGCCGATTCATTGGTACAAAAGAAACTTGATAGTCTAAAGAATAAAAGGATAGATGCGATGGTTCTTCAATGTCAGACCTGCTATCTTATGTACAGCGATCGGCAGAAAGAAATAAATAAAAAATCCGGCAAACAATATAATCTCCCTATTATTCTTTACCCCCAACTTTTAGGGGTTGCTTTAGGTGCGGATCCGGTAAAAAATCTAGGCTTTAATTTACATACTGTCTCGGTGGATAAGGTTTTGGAGAAAATAGCATAACAGGTATATAAATATGAATGCTGATATTAAAAAATGGTTAGAGAAAGGCGGAGAACTGTTTTTAAGGAAGATTGGGCTTAAGGAAGAGCAAACTGTTTTAGATTTTGGTTCAGGAGTTGGTCATTATACGATTCCGGCAGCAAAAATTGTAGGTAATAAAAGTAAAGTTTACGCATTTGATAAAGATAAAAATGTTTTAAGTGAATTAGAAAAAACTGCAAGACGATTTAACTTGAAAAATATAGAACTGATAAACGGAGATACTAAGGTGTCTTTAGAAGAGAATTCTATAGATGTTGTTTTATGTTATGATGTTGTTCATTATATGAAAAACAGGACATCAATATATGATGAGGCCTATAGGGTTTTAAAGGCGGGAGGATTTTTTTCCCTTTATCCAAAACACCACAAGGACGATTATCCTTTAATGGAATTGGCGTCGTTACAATTAGGAACTGTTATAAAAGAGGTAGAAAAATCAGGATTTATATTAAAAGATAAACTATCTATAGAATGTCTCCATGACGATTATTATAATGAGTGTTCTATATTGAATTTTACCCTTCTATAGATATGCGGTAATGATAAAGTAGAGTCATAGCAATATTGGTAGTTTTTTTAACGAAGGAGGTTTTAAGATGTTTAAAGTAGATAAAGAAAAATGCGTAGGGTGTGCTGCCTGCGTTGCAGTTTGCCCGGTTCAGGCGATATCAATGGTTGGTGGTAAGGCTAAGATTAATGCTGATAAGTGTATAGATTGTGGTAAATGTGCTCAGGTTTGTCCTCAAGAGGCGCTTTATCCTGGAACAGGAGCGCAACAAAGCTTTTCTCTCAATCAAGGGCAAATATCTTCTGCTTCCGGTCTTGGTATGGGCGGCGGTAGGGGTTTAGGCCGTGGCATGGGTAGGGGTTTAGGAAGAGGTCCTCGTGATGGCAGGGGTTGTGGCAGAGGCGGTGGGGGTAGAAAAGGAAGATGATAATTTTTGCTGAGGTTAATAATAATGTATTTA
>JAVCDA010000041.1 GCA_030765145.1 Candidatus Saelkia tenebricola
GGTGACTATCCCCTTACGGCAAGTAATGGTTAAAAGTTGTGTGTGAACTCTTTCATTTCTTTTTCAAAGTTTGCGATAGGCATAAGAGTGATTGGTTTTTTTGTTAGTTTATAGGAAGCATTTGCCCCCTTTTCCATAGAAACTAAACCCCCTGCTTTCCCTGTAGACACTTCCGCCTTAGACCATATTCCAAAATGCAATTTATTCGGTGTAACCCCTAAGCACAAAACGGCATCATATTTTCTATGGTATCTTATGTGGTTAAACTGAAAACTTCCGCTAGTATCCTCAGTTGCTGTTTTAAGTTCAAATTTTACACCGTTAATTTCAATATCCCATGGGCTTTGGGTTGCTCTTTCTCCATTCTTTTTTAGCGGAAAAATGCATTTAATCGAAAGAGTGTCACAAAGACTTTCAATAAAATCTTGCCCAACGCTACCGACTTTCGTATTTGAAACGGTTTTAATTCCAATAAAGTTGCCCTTGTCCCACTTGGGATTGTTCTTATGTTTCTTAAGAGACTCAATAAATAGCCTGTTATAATCAATTTTAGACATAATGATCGAGTAAAGCCTTTTTAATATGATACATAGAAATATGACGGCAGTTATGAGTTGCCAAATTACTGTACTTATTCCAATCTATTTTTTTCAATACGCTTAATATCTTCCTTTTGTCCTTTTTAATAATGATTCCATATCCACATACATATTTAACCTTGGAAAAATTATTAACAATTGATGGTGGGTTTTTAAAATACGATCTCTGCAAAAAAACATTGCAATCATCTACCCTGTTCATTCCACATAATCGTTCTTTTCTATAATCAACTGTAAATAAGTCAATAAACTCATCAGCTTTAGACAAGTCGGGTAATGGTGGGGCTTCCCCCTTTTTCCAAATTTGCCAAAGCGTATTTACTTGTATTTTTTCTCCGCTTGGGTTAATAAAAATATCACCACAAAGTTTTTCAGAGTGTACTAATTTCATACCTTTTACTCTATTTTTTGGGCTTCCCTTGCCGTCACTTTGAAAAGACATTGGCAATATAAATCCAACATAATCACAGAACTCCGCAGCACGATTTAAAAATGACAACGCAAGCCATCCTCTATATCCAAAAGGGGGGTTACCAATTGCTACACACGGTCTATCATCGGTGTGGTTAGGCTTCCATGTAAGAAAATCTCGTTGAATATATTCATCATTAAACTTTTCTACATCTATACCGATACGATTATTTTTAGGAAGAAGATCATAAAAAGCACCCGTGCCAGCACTAGGCTCAATTATTTTATAGTTTTTTAAAACTGCTTTATCAGATTTTAAAAATGTTTTAAAAGAATCCCAGCAATATTTAGCAACTTCAGGGAGTGTAAAATATTGATCTAAGCTAATCTCTCTATCACGCACCCAGTCGGGGATACGGTCAGTCTTAGCCCAAGCCTTATTTCTAATTACTGTAGCATCCATATTTTGATTCTAGACCGAAATTCAATTTCAGGAAAGGGGTTTTTGTAATATTGATTATATTATTGATTGACATGATCTAAATGGAGTTAGATAATTCACGCATGACTAATAAAACTCCATCAAAAAATGCTTTTTATCAATTACTAGATCGAGCGGTTAAATCTTCCCAGAAAGAATCTGAAAAAGATGTAGGGAAGAATTCCGATGATTGTAACGAAAAGCAAACTCATTCACATAAGCCTGTAAATACTTAGGGCTTACAGAGTGGAAAGTGCCATCTATTGATCTTTTTAGTTGTGACCAGAACCCCTCAATAGTATTTGTGTGAACATCACCACGGACATACTCTTTAGCTCCATGCTGGATAGTTTGATGATTGTATTCAAGCCCTGCTTTGTTGTAGATATTATACTCATCAGTCATTAGGTTAGCTCCTATTTTTACATTCTCACGAATCAATGGCATAACAGTTGAAGCCTTTACGTTTGTGGTTGCTTTTGCAACAACAGAACCTCCACGCTCTACAATCCCCACTACAGGCGTTTTATTCTCTGCTCCACGTCCACGTTTATTATTCTTACCTTTACCCCCTACATACGTTTCATCCGCCTCTACAGTACCAGTAAACATTGAAGGCTTTTGTTGCATGAGTTCACGAATTTGCTTTGCCATTCTCCAAGCACATTTATAAGTAACTCCAAGGTGACGCTCTAGCTCTTTAGCAGAAATACCGTTTTTAGACTGGCTGAAAAGGAAAATAGCATAAAACCAAAGTGTTAGTTTAGTAGAAGATTTGTGGAAAATAGTACCCGCAAGTGGGTGTATTTGCTCTCCTGTTTCGCTGTGAGCGTAGCATTTTCTGTTGCTTACTCGGTAGTATTTATTGAAATCCGCAAGGTGTTCAAACCTTTGAGCAAAGAGATGATCTAGGCAAACATCGTCATTCGGGAATTCTTTTTGAAAGTTTTTAATAGTATACTTCATTTGTATTTGGGTTAATTTCTACCTAAATACTATCAAATCCCTTACTTGTTGTCAAGGGATAGTCACC
>JAVCDA010000055.1 GCA_030765145.1 Candidatus Saelkia tenebricola
TAATTTTTATATGCAGAACAAGTCAGCAGAAGGGGAGGAATACTTTTTATCAGAAATCCCTGAAAACCTGATAATAAATGAGACTCATGGCTGGGAATCAGGTTATTCAAGCGAATTTATACCGCTTAAAGATGTGTATTGAAAAATAAAGAAATACTACTATATATTTCTTTAAAACACTCTTGTCTAATATAATTCATAAATAGCTGCAAAAACTATAACTTAGAAGCAACTTTACTCCTAAATACTTTTAATTTAAGCCTTTAATTTGTAATCTCCTTAACTATATGGCATACTTTATAAAGAGGGGAATTGGTACAAAATATGGGCAATCTAAAGACCAAGGGGATTATTTTATTCATAATAGGGGCTACTCTATTTTCTTTCTCTGCTGATGCGAGAAGAGCAAAAAATATACTTCACAATGGAGAATTAACAATATTCTACTCTTATCACTTTAATGGCCATGATTTTGAAGCTTTAAGAGAACAGCTTGAAACTAAGATCAAGAGCGCCCAAGAAGCAAGATCAAAAATACTATTCATAAACGAATTCGCAGGCCCTGATATAAGAGCTTTGTCAACAGTTACTAGCCGAATGGGGTTGTCTCTACAAAAAGTTCTTACTGATCATAAGCACAGGTCTTTCTTAAAAGAGTTCTTCCAAACACAGGTGGAGGCACATAACAGAACATACGAGAGCATAGGGCGCGGTGGATCCATATTTAAAGATGAAAATTTTTCCTCATCAGAAGGTTTTGACAGAAAATTAGTAGATTTATTAACTCAATACAGAGTAGAAACAGTTCTCGAGCAGGTAAGTTTTGAATCCTGGAGAATATACATGTTGGCTGAATTTTATAATACGAATTATCAAACTATGATTGCAGATGGAAATATCGAAGGCGCATTAAAAAATCTCAGAAAGTTCCTAAAAAACGAAGCTCAATCAATACTCCTGCGAGATGGAGAATTCATGGATTTCATAAGTAGTCAAGTGGGACCAAATACTACAATACTTTCAGATAGGGGACTTCTTCACAATGGAAATATGATACCAAGATCTACGGATAGCTATACAATATCAGAAGTTTCGGCACATTCTCTAATCAATACTCCAGCTTACACCATCTTGCTGGATGACCTAGGAGAGAATAGATTATCCATAGCTGACAAAGAAGAGCTTATGTATAAGGAGATCATAAGTCATTTTGCATTTCTTCTTTTACATAATTATCGACAGGATCTTCCATGCAACGAGATGATGCGCCTTGCAAAAGAAATATCTGATATCTGGGGCAAAAAAGAAGCTATCGAAATAGCGGCAGAGCTACGCCATATAGAACCGGAGAATCTTTTCCCATTTTTACATGAAATGATTCATTCAGATAGCCGTATAGATCCAGGAACCGCAAGAGAATTTATCATACAAGATAATGAATAAAAAAATCACAATATTTTGTGGAACAAAAATTTTGTTTTATTAAAACAAAAAAATAATATATGAAAAATATTAAATTATTTAACAAGATTATCCTAATTTATATAGTGGTGTTTTTTTATATTAATTTAAGCTATGCTCGCCGCATTCATAACCCAACTTCTTCATTCTTATCTCAACTTAGTGAGTACATCGAAGAGTTAACTATACGCGATGCTGCATATTATGATTTTTTTAGAAAACATTGGGGTTCTTTAAAAGATGGGTTACGCATAAGCATCAATGAAGACTCTTTTTTAGAGATAAGAAAATCTGGAAGCCATGTTGTTGTCCAGATTTTTGGAGATACAACAGAAGAAGAGAGCAGGCTCTTAGTAGCCGCAAAGAAAAATCTTAGACGACAGGCTTTTAATAGCAACTCTAGATTGATAACTTTAGATTTTCAGTCTGTAGATTTAAGCTTAGAACCGCTAGAAACATACACCATCTTAGGAATCTCTGATTTAGATTTTGCAATAATCGCACAAGATGCCTGGCGAGATGGCCTTGGCTCAGGAATTAATTCAGCAAGAGGAGAATTGTTAAGTTTTGTAGATAATATGGCTAGAGTGATTGATATATCGATAGAGCAAGGGGTTATTAGCCCTGAAGACGTTATGTCTGGCCAAGATGATCTTATTCAGGCCTTATATAGAGCACAAGATGAGATAGATAGCGCAATAAAAAACCTTAAACTTGGATTTGAATATCGCATCATAGTTTTATCAAGTCTTGAAAATCTAAGATATAATTTTGACAGGATTATAGGCTTTTTAGATAGTTCATCTGGGGATATGGCGTATCGCATATTATATCGTGAATACTTTATTCCCTTTAGAGAAAGCATGTATGATGACCTATGAAGAATAAAAAAATACTTCTACTTTTAATAATTGCTACTCTGTTTTACCTAGCTTTGCTAACGCAAGAAGGACAAGAAGCAGCTTAGATAACCCAGAAATACGTACACTGCTACCTCTTATTGTAAAAGCAATTATAAGCCAAGATAAAGAAGGACTCAATACTCTCTACCTTATTGCCCTGGCATGTTATCTGGCAGCATTCTATTTAATGCATAGATGTTGCAATCTCATTGAATAATAAGTTATTTAAAGATTCTATCGAGGAAGACAGGCTTTATGCAGTTGAATCCCAAGGTAAACAGTATCTTGTTGTGCTTTTTGTAAGACTAAGCTATACTTTCATTGTTAATCTATAGGCTTTTTAATTAAAAAGGAGGTCTGTATGGATAAGAGGATGCATTCCTTAATGCTTGTATCTGCCATCTTAGTTGTCATCTCTTTCTTTATGCCTTGGGTAAAGGTACAATCTCAGCAAATAGGAGCAGCGTCTAAGCTTTTAACTGGCAAAAGACAGGCAGATATCGACAGTATAAGCGGAATAGATGTTCCTATCAAAGCAAACGGAGAAGATGCAAGATTAGCTATAAGCGTAATGAAGATCTTCTCACCAAATATAAAAGATGCAGACAAGAAGAGTTTTCTTGTCTTCTTGGTTCCTATTCTAGCTTTAGCCATGTTCTTAGGCTATCATTATAAGGGGGACAACAAATTAGTACTCCTTTTAATAGCTATAATAGGAATATCGATATTTACAGTCGGAACTTTTAAAATAGTCACAACTAATATGGATAAACTCGTGCTCAACATAAAGATAGGTCCAGGGTTATGGACCACATTTGTAGCTTATCTTGGTATGGGATTAACCGGGTTAACCGGGTTTATATTTAAAATAAAAAAATAGAGGAGGCAGACATGAGGAAGATGATGTTTTTAATGGTTAGCATGATTCTGGCATCCAGTATATTGATTACAGGTTGCTCAAAAGAGGGAACTGTGGCATCAAGCATGGATGCAATAGACATAGCAAAGACATTAGCGACAACGCAAGAGAAGATCAGCTATTTAACAACAGAAGCAGAAACACTGTATAGGTCTGAGAAGTTTCAAGACGTTGCAAATATAGCCCAATATATACTGA
>JAVCDA010000047.1 GCA_030765145.1 Candidatus Saelkia tenebricola
GCCCTCTGCTGTAATAGGCCTCAACATATTCAGGATTGAGTTCTATTGTTTTAGTATAGTCAGATATAGCTTGGTCTAAATTGCCTTTGCCATGATAAGCAAAACCTCTATTGTAATAGAACCAGAAAATTTCAGGATACTTAGGATTAAGCTCTATTGCTTTATTGCAGCAAGATATCATTTGGTCATGGTTACCTTTATAGAAGGCAGCAGCCACTTTGTATGCATAAAACATACCCTTTGCATAATAAATAACTCCAAAACAAAAAAGCAACAACACTACTATCAACCCTATAGCTATAAATCGTTTTTTCTTCATAAGAACATCTCTTTAGCTTTCATTATCAACTACAATAAAATTCTATCACTAACGAAATAAATTGACTACATAAATAGCAGTACCCCCTACCCCTCACTTTTTTGTGTCCATATTGTGACTAGAATAGAGCGAAATACAGGGTAATACTCGGAATTGGTGGTAATACAGGTAAGTCGATAAATAGTTTATTTTAAAGGGAATAAATGTAATATCTTGGCTTTGTTTAAGTTACAGAAAACACCTGAATCTTATTGCGAACGAAACGCTCTCCCAGCTGAGCTACACCCCCATTTTAAAAAAATTTACATCAAAATGATGCTAAAGTCAATTTTATAATATAGTTAACATCAACTGCTTAAATTCCTATAGAGCTCTAAAACCGATATGTTAGAATTGGTGTCCAAATAGTGTCCATATAGTGTCCAAAGAGATACAAAGAGATACAAAAATGAAGCTACAAAGAAGGCTTCTTCTTTTTTCTGTTCCCCCTTGATATTACTGACTTTCCCTTACTTTTAGAGGGTTTATGGGTGAGCGAGCGACGGGATTTGAACCCGCGACAACTTGAGCCACAGTCAAGTGTATGTCTAGATTATTTAAATTAATAAGTTGTTAGTGCTTGAATAACAACGAGTTGTGAGAGATATCTCTTGGTTGGGTATTTTTGGAGTGTCATTGTGGCTGTTTGAAACAGCTTTGTTTTACAATAATTTGGAATTAGAGAAAAAGAATGGCTGATGCTTAAGGAGGCAGCGAGAAAGATTACTTTTTAACTGGACTTCTATAGCTAACATCTAGTTCATATGTAGAATAGCCATTTGTTGTTCCCGTAGTTGTCCTTCGTAAAATCTTTACTTCTGTTCCAGGCGGAAAAGCTTCCCAAATGCTAATTGCCTCTTCAAATCCAAACAAAGCTATATTCCGCTCAAAATCTGCTAATATATCAAGATGATCTATGCAATGAATAGTTATGCGTACCTTTTTCTCCTGCCATGGTCCATAAGTAAAATTATCAAACAATATTTTATTACTCATCTGTGTACTTGCTAAACTTATATCAGACCTAATATCCGGGATAAGGCTGTAAAAACTGGACCCTGTTGATGTACCACCCCATGCTCTTTGCATTTGCCAATACTTCCCAGCGTAGTATAAAGTACATGCTTCTTGCATATTTTCGGAGCTAGTATGATCTGTTGGCTCGAAGTACTCATTCAGAACTTCTTCATTTATAAATTGCTCAGGTAATCTAACCCATATCGGGATAAGCTCAGCAAGTTTAAGTAACTCATAAAAAGAGTTTACTCCATAGGTATTCTTTATACTCTCCAAACTGCCTATCGGAGATATAAGACTATCGACAATAGTCAAAGCAGCAACTAAAGTTCGATAAGGATTAATGCCTCGAATTCCTAAACCAACTACTCTTTGCTCTAAACTATTTAATAGATTGTCAAAATCAGAAACATTCAAATAAGTATCTTTATCTTCTCTTAATTGAAGCACCTTGGTTATTAAAGGAATGCCATATTCCAGTGTTGAACAAGGTAAGATATCATTATCAGCAAGCCTTACCCCTAAATCTATAACTAATTTAAAGGCCATTAATCTATCCTCATCAAGCGAAAATATTTCCATAACAGCATCTATCGCAGCTGGAATAGCGAAATTCTCAGATCTCTCCGTAGGCATGTTTTTTTCCTTAAGCTTGTCAGTTAATCTCGAGCTTTCTTGCTGCAATCTGATACGCATAGAAGCCTCTAGGCTTGAAACTCTAATTCGTCGATGAATTAGATTATGATAGACTAAATTTGGACAAACCAAATTTATGATTAGAAAAAAAGAGAGTGTCTTTATATTCATTTTAACCCCTGCTTAGTTGCTCTATTTTTTATAAATATTATACACATAACTTATTTTAATCTTTTCTAATCTATATTTATAGTGTACCATGTAGTTTATAGCCCGTCAAATAACAAAGCATGGAGTTTTTGAGTACCAGGGTGTCATTGCACCCTTTTTGTGGCTGTTTTATTTTAAGGAGATGTTGCTTAACCTGATTGATTAACAGTTTGTGTTTCTATCGTGGCAGGTGGAATTTTGTGCTTAAAAATTGTGTTTTATCCTGCTAGACGGACATCAATAGGGGTCCCAAGCACTATGTCCTATATATACCCCTACCCCCTTTGCTTTTTGGTGTCCAAATAGTGTCCAGAATACAGGGCAATACAGGGTAGTACTCGGAATTGGTGGTAATACAGGTAAGTCGATAAGTCATTGATTTTAAAGGGAATAAATGTAATATATTGATTTTATTTAAGTTACAGAAAATGCCTGAATCTCATTGCGAACGAGATGCTCTCCCAACTGAGCTGCACCCCCATTATTAGTTAACTCCTTTATTTACAATATGTTCTGAAATAATATATAAATTTCTTAAAAAATATAAATAAAATAAACAAAAACGCCAAGAGACCAACCAAGCCCATTTCAGCTAAAATTAACAATAAAATTTAAGAATCCTTTTCAATAAAAGCAATCAAAGAATCTCCCTTCCCAATCAAAGCTAAAAACAAGCGCATCACTCTAACAACAAAGAAATTTATTGCCTTATTTTTAGTTACTAATTTTAAAAAAAGTGACTTATCTCGAAGTGCATATTTCAAAGCATCTTGAATCACTCCCTTTGCTGCTCTAGATTTGATTCTTTTTAGACGCAATCCATATCTTTCGCATAAAAAACCTAACGAATCATTCGAAAATCCAAAAATATGCCCTCCAACACTTAGCCAATTTTCTTTAAAATAGCCAAAAGCCCAGCTATTAACATTCGGGGTCTCCAAATAAATAATTCCTCCCGGCTTAAGAACTCTTTCCATCTCTTCAAAAATCCTAGACGGCGATGAAAGATGCTCAATGACCTGGACGATTCTAATATAATCAAAATAATCAGAAGGGAAGTTAGCTTCCTCTAGCTTGCCATGAAAAATGTCCAAACCAAAACTTCTTCCATGCTCCACCTCTTTAGCATTAATTTCTAGTCCTTGAACTTGCCAACCAGCTTCTTTTAGCAAAGCTAAATACATGCCAGGCCCACATCCTATATCTAAAACTTTTTGTTTCCCCTCTGGAAAAACAATCCTTCTAAGAAATAATTTTCTAAGAAATGATGGAAAATTCTTAAAAATCTTAACCCTATTAAGTCTTTTTAAAAAACGCTTCTCGTTGTAATTGCTCAAAGAAGGGCTATCTTGATAATATTCTTTTAAATCCAAATCTTTATCTGATTGAGGCCAAATGAAAACAATGTCACAGTTTACGCACCTCGATATTTTAGAATTAGTTTTCTCTCTTGTCTTATCGAACAAAATCGTCAAAGAAGATGAGCCACAAAAAAGACAAAAATTCTTATTTTCCATATAAAAACCTCCCCATCCATATTAACAAAAAAAAATCTAAAGCAAATAAAAAAATATGTAGCGTCGTGAGAGACGCATATATAAACCAAGGGACCTACCCCTATGCCCAGAATTGATTTGGGACCATTCAGGAACCAAAATAGGGCGAAATAGAAGGTGCTATTCGGAATCAATAGCAATAGATGGAATCGGAAAAAAC
>JAVCDA010000065.1 GCA_030765145.1 Candidatus Saelkia tenebricola
CAAGATTTTGGCCATCAATATCAGTTTCATAGTCGGAAAAAAGTTTACGAGTATCGATTAGAACCGTTAAAAGATGTGAATAATCTGCTCTGCTATCTTCGTTTTTTACTCTCCTGGCCAGTGCGGTGCTATCAATAGATAAAATAGCCAGAAATACCGCAATTATAACGCTTTTTCGACTCACCTCTCCCCCTCTGTATATTACTTAAATTATAACATAGTTATATATAAGGGGCAAATGATGGGGTTGGTTCGGTTGGCTGGTTTAGACCATTGAATCCTATGTGTAATACTGAGTATTGCACAGAAATCTCTTCATTCTGGAACCGGTAAATGCATTATATGTCCCCAAAGGAGGGTTTCCTCTTTTCTTGCGATGATGTTTTTTATTGCATTGAAATAATTTATCCAATCCCCTGAGCGGTTTCTATGCTCATCTTTAGCTCTGGCGCAGGCACAGGCAAGGTTATAACCTGAATCCCGGGTTAAAATGGAGAGTTTATCAGTTATATCCAGATTTTTCCTTATAGCGACCATGATTTAGGTATGATTGCTAATACTATACCCTGAATCTGAAAATCATCAGTTAAAATAATTGGTTTATGTTTCTCGTTAGAAGAGTTTGGTTTTAAGATGATTATATCTTTAGTCCTGTGAAACTCCTTAATTGTTGCACCGCTATCAATTAAAGCAACAACCTTATCCCCTTCATTAGCTGTCGGCTGTTGTTTAACCAAGATAAGATCACCTTCGTTGATTCCAGCTCTGTCCATAGAATCTCCTTGGGCATGCAATAGAAAGTATTTTGAGCCTGGTTTTGCAATAGAGGTAGATACAGGAACATAGCCTTCTATGTTTTCTTCCGCTAGCATCGGCATTCCACACGATACAACACCAACCAAGGGTATATTTGTGGTTTGGGCATGCACTGGACCAAGATCAGGGTCCATGACAAGTTGATAATCGCCTTTCTCAAGCTTTTTTATAACACCTTTCTCCTCAAGCTGTTCAAGGATGTCCTGTACTGACCGAGGAGATTTATAACCTAATTCAGCCATTAATTCCCTGATAGAAGGATTGCGAGACTTTTGCATTAGCCAGTTTCTGATATGAGAAATGGCTTCAAGCTGTTTTCTTGTAAATGGGCTATTATTCTTCATGCATACAAGTGTATGTTTCTGTATGTATTTTGTCAAGTAAAAAATAGAGGACTTTTAGCTAAAAATTTAAAAGAAATGAATCTATAGGAATTTTACTCAAACTGCTTTTTTACTTTGGGGCGAGTAAAATAAAATAATACAATACAATTAAAGATAATCCATGGAGCTTCTGGTAATAATGACTGTTTGAAGACTATGCTATTGATTATGCTCGTAAGTATATCGACTATTGCAAGCAACATAAACAATTTTGGTCCCCAGTCTTGAAATTTTAAAATACCAATGCCAGCGACGAAAGCACATACCCCAAAGCACATATGTGCTAAGCAGATAGGTATCTCATGTAACGAAACTGACCAAAAATCTTCGTGCATCTTAGCAGTATTTATATTTGCTAGCATTTTGATTGAAAACTGACTCTCTGGAATAAAGAATGCTATTGTAAGCAGCAGCATAAAAATTGTAATTGCAGTACCCCAAATTAACAAAAATATAGAAGATATTATTGCTCCAACTGGTCTTTTCTTTTTCATAATTCCTCCTATTAATATCCTTTTGTTCTCTCTTTAGCCCAGGGGTGTCTTCCCAGTATCATCACCTCTCAATTTTTAAAATTATATCATATTTTTTTATTTTTTATCTTCAAAAAATAAATATCTTGGATACTATTTTTCGTCTGCTAATTGGCATAATGCAACATAGTCCTTATAAAGCATCTCTATCTATCTGAATAATTTCTCTGCTTCTTCAAACATACCTATATTTTCTAATATCAAAGCTGCTTGTATTCTAAAATCTTCTGCTAAAGGTCTATTGTTTGATGCGATATATGCCTGCATTGCAATCAGGTAGTAGTTGGTTGTCTCTATCCAGGCTTTTTTCTCAAGCACTACTTCTCCTGTTTGATTGTATAGTTCAGCTATCTTATAATAGGATTGAGCTACAAGGCTGCTGTAAAACGCAAAATCAGATTTGTTCTTTAGAATTACTTTCGATGTTCTTGCAGCTTGGGCATAGTTTTTGACAGCACTTTTAAGCATTAACAGAGCATCTTGTGGATTAGCTTTAACTAATAAATTTTCCGCTGCTTTTAAAGCGCACTCTGCTGATTTGACGTTATATAACACAGATGATTCAGGATTATGTAGTTTTTGAGCTGAAAGATATGCTGCAGATTTATATTTTACCGATGCTTTTTTATAATCTTCTCCATTCTCGAAGCATTGAGCACAAGCAAGATAGGTATCGAAGAGCCACTGTGAATCATCATGTTTTGTCACATTATTAATAGTAAGATCTATAGCCCAAGAGTAGGTATTGCCTGCCATCAAATGATTCCCAGCTTCCTTAAAGCACTCAGCAGCTTCTATTATCAGAGCTATTGCCTCATCGTAACAAATGAGTTTTTCTTTCAATATAAAAGAGGCTTGCTTAAGTTTAGTTCCTGCATTTTCAAACATGTCCAAGATTTTAAATTCTTCGGAAGCCTGTTTATAGTACTCGACAGCATCTCTATATTCTCTGATACGGTTAGATGTAATTGCAAGTGTGCAGTATGTATCTGCTTTCCAACTGTCTTTATCCAGATTATTGAATAAGTTGTTCCAGTGGCTTTTACTGCTAAGAGTAGGATTTTCACTAATAAGAACACGGAGCTCTTCTTTGTCCTGGCTTGTAATTGCTCCTACAATAAGAGGTAGCAGCATATGTATTTCTGGGGTATTTAGGCTGCTCCTTATCCTTCTGGCAAACGAAATATCAGGTAAGAGTAGGATAATTGCCAAAATTAGCACGATCTTCTTAATTACCTTCATCTTATTCGCCTGTAATAAATTACTCTTTCGCTTGTCCAATCAGAGGGTAAATAATCTTTGTGACACTCAATAACAAACTTATCTAGCCAAAGTCCTCTTACCCAATCTCCATCAATAAAAAGACCTTTAAACATGACACTTCCAGTGGAATCTCTGTAAATAGCAACATCTCCTGCTTCTCTCTCTGAAGAATCAGTTCCCGTGTAGTTAAGCTTTGCCATGAACTCACTGAATTCCAACGCATCTATAGGTTTTCTGCTTGATGCTATAAATCCGTCAGAATTAGTGAGTCTATTGCTTGGCAATTCTCCAATAATTCTTATTTTGTCTTCTGGAATTACTCTATCTAGAGTTTGAATAGCACCACCATTAGCGAGATGCATAAGAATATCTTCAGGTGTTGCAATATCATAAGCGGTTATAGTTTCATTTATAGAATCATCTTCTAAGCTTTGATCTAGATAGACGATTTCAAAAACAGCATATCTATGCGGCGGAGTAATGTTAGGAATAAAAATATTAGATGGCACATAAATTATATTTTTTATTAATCCCCTCTCTTCCTGGCGTTGCAAAAAATCGTATACATATTGAGGATTAACGCAATAAGGGCAGGGAAAATCAAATACAACATGCCTAACACCTGTTTTACGCGCCTCTTCTGTAATAATAAAGAATAATCCATCACCTACACCCTGGCCATAAAATCCATCCTTGACCTCAAGTATTATTCTAGCGATACCTTTTGCCTGAGGGTAGGCTGCAAGTATTAATTTTGAATTACCTGCTCTTTTACCATTACTGTTTTGAGCATCTGCATCTACAACTGAAGTAAATCCATTTATGACAATAGCGTTATGTCTAATTGTAAAATTATTATTTTTTATCCGTCTGGCATTAGCAGGATGAGATAGCATTAAGATAGCCATAATTAATAAAAATTTATTTTTACCTTTCATTTTAATAACGTATTATTTTTCCCTCTTTATCGATGAGTATTCTTATTGGTTGAGTTACGCCAAGAAAAGCTATCAACTCATCAAACCTTTTAACCTGACCGATTTCTTCTCCATCTAAAGTAATTGTCCAGTCAGGTAAAACATCTAATCTTTCCAGATGAGCTCCCTCTGGCAACGCTTTCCAGTTAGATTGGCTTACGGAGCCATTCTCAATAGAAACTGTATAATCAGTTGCTTGAAATGTATCTGTATCCCCTTTTTCCTCAATATAAAAGTATGAACAATCTATCAACACCTCTAGTCTTCTATTAACAGGAACACCTTTATACTCTAGCTCTCGACAATAGTTGTATGTTTCACTATAAACCTCTGATACTTCATCAAGTATATTCAGCATTAGAGGGTTTTGGGTGATATATGCTATTTTGCCTATCCCTTGTGTCTCTTTAGCCCATTTAGCAATCCAATTGACGATACTTAAGCCAATACCACTGCCTTTAGTATTATCTGTTTCTATATCTATATTGCTTATTTTGATTATATTATTATCAATTTTATGCCAATCCACTACTCCGATATTTTTCCCATCTAATAATATGTAATAACCAACTCCGGAGAACTCTTCTAGCTCTATCCATCCACCAGTTTTAATATTTCTAAATCTTACCTTTTGAGGATATTCACTTAATCTTGCAAATTTAAAGTAGCTGTATTCTTCCAAAAGATTGCCGTTGCTATCTGTGACTCTCAAAGGTAGCCAGTTGTTGCCAATTTTTATGTACTCTGTTGTAGGCTCGCGCTTATCAGCGGTCTTTATTTCTATGTCTTGAATTCGTCGTGCTTGGACAAAATTGGAACAGAACAACTCCATTCCAATCAAAATTAAAACAATAATTATTAAAATTAAAAGTATTTTTTTATTTTTCATCTGTCATCGTACATGTTTTCTCTAAAGGGAATAAAATATTCGCGATATAGTATACGATATGCCATATTCCCGGATGGACTATATAAAAATTCTATAAACCAGTCGAAGTTATCTCTTAAATTTTTAAGACCTAATAAAACTGTAGGGCGATATTCAAATCCGAGCCTAAGATTTTTTATTGTATTAGCTATATCATCTTGTGCCTTATGTAATGCTCGGATAAATTCGTTTCGACCAGACATTATATCTTCAGAGCTAAAAATATCTTGCTTTATCGATATATCAATCACCCTGGCCATGTTGTCTA
Organism: Candidatus Saelkia tenebricola; assembly: GCA_030765145.1. Classification (GTDB taxonomy): domain Bacteria; phylum Omnitrophota; class Gorgyraeia; order Kaelpiales; family Kaelpiaceae; genus Saelkia; species Saelkia tenebricola. The sequence goes on from JAVCDA010000065.1 coordinate 5,169, forward strand.
CAAATCTTAATAACTCTCCTCTTGCTGAGCTAATTCCGGAACCAAGACCATTTTGCCAGATGTCTTCTGCGATTATTGCAAGATCTGAATTGGAAATTCCTAGAATAGTATATGCTCCTAGAGGTTCTAATTCTAATTTTACATCCTGGAAATCTAAGACTAATAGCTGCATGTTGTTGTTAAAAGACTGCCGTCTAAGATTCTTCTTTACAGTCATCAAGTAATTGTTCTCCTCTCTTGTAGTATCTCCAAAAACTTGAACAATAATAAAGTTCCCAGTTCTTCTTATCTCTAAAAAAGCGGTTTCATTAATATTTATATGTAGACCATCTTTCAGGGAATTCCAGTTTCTTCTGAAGAAATCATAATGTGCAGCATCACCTATAGTCGGTTCTTCAAGAAATTCGCTAAGCTGAGTTAGGAATAAAGAATTTGGATTATGAATGCGTCGGGCGTAAGTTAAATGTATATTAAAAAATACAGCAATTAGAATTAAAAATATTTTTTTATTTTTCATCTGTCATCGTACAATTGCTAGATTGGTAATCAATAAAATAATCTCCGATATAGATAAAACAGTATCTTACCCTAGTTTTCTTCGCATTTATGTAAAGCTCCCCTCTTTATAAAGTATGCCATACAGTTAATAAAATTGCAAATGAAGGCTCTAATTTAGAGTCTTAGGGGTAAGATACTCCGTAAGAAACAGTATTGCAGTTATTTAAGAGCTTATTGGTAAGAATGTTTTCGAGATATACAGTAGGTATTGTTCTATTTTTCAATACACATCTTCAAGCGGTATAAATTCGCTTGAATAACCTGATTCCCAGCCATGAGTCTCATTTATTATCAGGTTTTCAGGGATTTCTGATAAAAAGTATTCCTCCCCTTCTGCTGACTTGTTCTGCATATAAAAATTA
>JAVCDA010000044.1 GCA_030765145.1 Candidatus Saelkia tenebricola
AATATTTAATTCTGTCATTGTAATTACTGATAGGGTTGTTCTTGATCGGCAATTACAGGATACAATTTATCAATTTGAACATAAATCCGGAGTTGTTGAAAAAATTGATAAGGATTCTCAGCAATTGGCACAGGCACTTAAATCGGGAACGAATATCATTATTACAACACTTCAGAAATTCCCTTTTGTGCTTGATGAAGTGGCCGGATTAGAAAAAAGGAATTATGCAATGATTGTGGATGAGGCGCATAGTTCACAAGGCGGTGAAACCGCTAAGAAGATGAAAGAGGCTCTTAGTTCTTCAAATAGTTCAAATGTTGAGTCAGAAGATACTGATGAAGATGATGTTGAAGATGAAATACGCGCATCGATGCTAGCGCGTGGGAAGCAGCCGAATTTGAGTTTTTTCGCGTTTACGGCAACACCAAAACCAAAAACATTAGAGGTGTTTGGAGAAAAAGATAAAAACGGAAAACCGAGGCCTTTTCATCTGTATGCCATGCGTCAAGCTATTGAAGAAGGATTTATCCTGGATGTTTTGCAAAACTACACGACTTATAAAGTATATTATCAGCTTTCTAAACATATTGAAGATGATCCTGAAGTAAATAAAAAAAAGGCAGCATGCGCGATAGCGCGTTTTTTGACACTTCATCCGCATAATCTTGCGCAAAAGACAGAAGTAATGGTTGAGCATTTTCGTCAGTTTGTGATGAAAAAGATTGGTGGTAAAGCAAAGGCCATGATTGTGACCGCGTCAAGAGAGCATGTTGTTCGCTATAAACAAGAGTTTGATCGTTATTTGGAGGAGAAAGGATATTCAGATATTAAAGCTTTGGTTGCCTTTTCTGGGTCAGTTTTGCTTGATGGAATTCCTCCGGAATATAGAGAGTCAGGAATGAACGGTTTTTCTGAAAAAGAATTGCCGGAGCAGTTTAATACATCAGAATATCAGTTATTACTTGTTGCTGAGAAGTATCAAACAGGATACGATCAGCCGTTATTGCATACTATGTATGTTGATAAACGATTGGATGGGGTTAAGGCAGTGCAGGCGTTGAGCCGACTCAATAGAATCGCCCCGGGAAAGGAAGATACATTTGTTTTGGATTTTGTTAATAAGCGCGAGGATATATTAGAAGCGTTTCAGCCTTATTATGAACTGACAACATTGGAAAGTACGGCGGATCCAAACAAATTGTATGATTTAAAGATAAAAATCGAGTCGTATCGGATTATTCACAATCATGATGTCGATGCTTTTTGTAATGTTTTTTTCAAAAAAAGCAAGATGCACAATGCGCATGACCATGCGAAGCTAAATGCGCTGGTTGATTGTGCAGGAGAGCGATTTATAGATATTGAGAAGGAAGAAGTCCAGGAAGAATTGGCAAATATTTTAACTGTTTTTGTGCGGCTGTATGCGTTTCTTGCGCAGGTAATGCCTTTTTCGGACATAGATTTGGAAAAGTATTATGCCTATGTGCGATTCTTATTAAAGAAATTACCTAAAAAGAAAACTGGCGAGAAATTTAACCTAGGGGATGATGTCGCGCTCGAATATTATCGATTGCAAAAGATTAAAGAAGGGGTGATCCCTCTTGAAAAAGGTGTTGATGGTGAGCTTTTCCCTGTATCAGGGGCAGGAGATAGAGGCAATAAGGAAGAATATGCGGCACTTTCGGAAATTATCAATTTACTGAACGATAGATTTGGTACAGATTTTACCGCAGCTGATAAATTGTTCTTTGATCAGATTGAGGAAGAACTTATTTTAGACGAGAAATTATCAATGCAAGCACAAAGTAATACAATTGAGAACTTTAAATATGGATTCGAGGATGTTTTCATAAACAAGTTAATCGAACGCATGGACCAAAATCAGGATATTTTTAATAAAATCATGGATGACAAGGCGTTTTCATCAGTAGTTAAAGATTATCTTATCAAAAAGGTATATAAGCGACTAAACGCATATGAAGATGAAAATTCTATTGAAGCGAAGGAAGACGCAGACACATTGTTTTTTAGTGATGTAATTTCTGAAGCGAGTCATAAGGATGGGTATCTCCCGGTTTATTCCGTAGAGGCTGTTGCAACATCATTTGGAGAGGAGCAGGCCGTTGATCTACTTGGCTGGAAAAAAATTAAAACAGGTAAAAAATTACATCAGGATATGTTTATCGCGAAGGTTGTGGGGCGATCCATGGAGCCAACAATTAAAGACGGTAGCTATTGTTTATTCAGATTTGAAAAAGGCGGATCGCGGAATGGACTTATCGTTCTTGTCGCTTCAAGCTTGGTATCTGACCCAGAAACTCAACAGCGCTTTACAATAAAACGCTACCACAGTGAAAAAGAACATTCTGAAGATGGTACATGGAAACATAAAAAGATAATTCTGTCACCTGATAATAAGAAATTCAATAACATTGTACTAGACGATGTGGACAGTGAAGACTTTAAAGTTGTCGCTGAATTTGTAGAAGCACTTTAATTATATCATAACGTGCTTAACAGAAAGGATTTGCAAAGATGGCTATCCCTGATTATCAGGCATTCATGCTACCACTTTTAAAGTTTCTATCAGATGAAAAAGAACACAGTTTAACAGAATACAGAAGACATCTTATAGCTTTGTTTAATTTAACAGAAGAAGAGAAGAGAAAGCTAGTACCCAGTGGTGGTCAGACTGTTATCGATAATAGAGTCGGCTGGGCTAGAACATATTTAAAAAAAGCATGCTTAATAGAATACCCAAAAAGAGGTCACGCTAAAATAACTGAGAGAGGCGTAAAGTTTCTAGATAAAAAACTAGAAAAAATTACTATAACCATATTAGAACAGTTCGAAGAATTTGTACAATTCAGAACAATAAAAAATGACGAGAAACCTGAAACTCAAAAAGATTTAATTGCTGGTGACGCTGATATAGAAGATATTACTCCTGATGAATTAATTGAGCAAGGTTACGAATTAATACACTCAGATCTGCTGCAAGAAATCCTTGATAAGCTTCTTTCAAATTCACCGGATTTTTTTGAGATAGTTGTATTGCAACTTCTTTCAAAGATGGGTTATGGTGAAGGGGCGGTTGTCGGCCGTTCTGGTGACGGTGGAGTCGACGGCTTCATAAACCAGGATAAATTAGGCCTAGACAAAATCTTTTTTCAAGCCAAGCGATTCGCAAGAAATAACCCAGTCACCGCTTCGATGCTTAGAGATTTTGTCGGAGCGCTAGATTTAAAGGGTGTTGCTAAGGGGGTTTTTATTACAACTTCTAAATTTCCTTCGAATGCTGAAGTAACATTATCAGGAAGCCCTAAAAGTATCGTTTTGATTAACGGTCAAAAACTCGCAAAGTTAATGAGTGAATATGGTCTAGGAGTTTCGATTGAAAAAACCTATAGTATTAAGAGGATTGATTCCGACTTCTTTCCTGAGGAATAATAGACCAATAGAATAAATGGTAAGAGCACAATATGTCAAAATTCTACAACCCAAAACGCACTAGAAATAAATACGATCCTTCAAGCTCAGAACCTTTTAAACTAAGTAGGAGCAAGATCGAGCTTTTTATTGATTGCCCCAGGTGCTTCTATATAGATAGACGACTTGGGACAGGTAGGCCTCCAG
>JAVCDA010000001.1 GCA_030765145.1 Candidatus Saelkia tenebricola
TTGTTTTATCTAACCTGCCGGATTTATTGCAATGTGCGATAATCAATAATACATCTCCCTTTTTTAAAGAAGGAATATTGAATATAGCTTCTTGATAATTCCCGTCTTGCTGATAAGCAAACCTCTGTTTGACACGCCACCTGCCGTTTACATAGACATTGATGTACTTGACATAATGCATTTTGGTATTTACTACATGGTGATGGACTTTAACTTTCACAATATTGCCGATAACTTTAACATCTATACTTTTAGGAGCATCTGCATAGCTGTTAAAATGCAACAGTAAGAATAGATGTATGAATAATACTGCCAATATTCTTTTCATCCTCATATCTCCTCCTTCTTTAAGCTCTACCATTAGACCTACTCTTGTTTTATGTTATTCTCAAGCAAATTATTACTCCTGCTACCTAAGACTGATATTAACTCCTTCTGTGTGAACTATCGTATTATGAATCGGACAATTTTTAATAAAACGTAAAAACACATCTTTTCTTACATTAAGCTCGGCATCTGTTAAAATTTCTGCTTTTATATTTACAAGTCTTAAAGATACGACTTGAGATAGCTCTGCACTAAGAACCATGTTTAAATTCTCAAATACTATTCTTATATCTTCTAAATACTTACGGACATAAAAAACAATACAAGAACCTAAAGAATAAAAAAATAACTCTAACGAATTAGAACCTTGAGAAACCATGCCCTTTCTTTTCTTACCTATATAAAATCTTGCTTTCGTTGCTTGAGTATTAACCTCAAATTTATCCGAATCCAACAATCTCACATTAACTCCTAATTCCATAAACTCTCCTTATGATCCCATTATATTATCTCAATCTACAATTACAAATAGTATTGTTATAAAAAAGGCGGGGCATCTTAAAGATACCCCGCTATGCTTTGCTACTCTACTTTCCTTCAGAATTAAAAAAATTTACTTCTTTTTCTTTGCTGCCTTTTTCTTTGGTGCTGCCTTTTTTACTACTGCTTTCTTTGGTGCTGCCTTCTTTACTACTGCTTTCTTTGGTGCTGCCTTCTTTACTACTTTTTTCTTTGGTGCTGCCTTCTTTACTACTTTTTTCTTCGCCACTGCTTTCTTCTTTACTGCCATCGTTCACCTCCTTTTTGAGGATGTTTATCAACTAATTAATTTATAATGGATTTTTAAAATCAATGCAAGAAAAAAAACTATGTTAACATTTTTTTTTATTTGGTTAACTTAGCTTTTAGATTGGATTATACCCGCATTCCCTTATTTTTTCAGCAACTCGACTTTTATCTATCAAACCCTTTATATAAATTGTTTTTTTATTAACATCTATAAAAATTTTATCTACCCCCTGAAGTTTTTTCAAACTTTCTTCTAATATCATTTTACAATCCCGGCAATTAATGTCAGAGACATGTATTGTTAAATCAGGTTTAAAACTAAAATCCGCATTTCTTTTCCGCAACAATGCATTTATAATCAACACAAATAAAATCAAAGCAGAAACAGACTTTACATTAGCTGGCAACATCTCCTTGGATGCAGACATAATGTTAGAATGTGTTGCAAACACCCACACAATATTAAATATAACTCCTAGAATAATCGCAGAAGTTATAATCGAGAAAAGATAAATATAAAAAGATCTTTTGCCTAACTTAGTTCTCACAAAAGAAAGCGTTATTGCATTTGTTGCAGGACCTGCTATTAAAAAAACAAGCGCTGCGCCTGGCGTAAAACCCTTGGCCATTAATGCCACTGCAATAGGAATTGAACCCGTAGCACAAACATAGAGCGGAACTGCAAATAAAATAACTATTATAAAATCTAAGGGGAAGGTAAAATATTTTGTAAACAAACTCTCAGGTACAACAACTGAAATAAATCCACCTAAAACTGTACCTATAAGCAACCATTTACCTATATCCTGGGGGATCTCGAAAAATGCATATTTAATCTGTTCTTTCAATTTAAAATGGAATTTGGTTTTTTTATGCTCATGAGGTAAAATGATTTTTTCTTCAGGAGGATGAGAATCAAATAAATAATCTGTAACGCCAACTAAGATTCCGGAAATAAAAGCACCTAAGGGCCTGAAGATTGCAAATAATGGACCCATCAGCGAATAGGTAGCTAAAATTGAATCAATACCCGTCGTAGGAGTAGAAACTAAAAACGACAATACGCTTGATTTATGAGCACCGTCTTTTTTTAAAGAATTTGCCAACGGTATTACACCGCAGGAACAAACAGGAAGTGGAATACCTAAAATAGTTGCTTTTATTATTGAAAGAATACCACCACGACCTAAATGATTAAAAATAAATTCTTTGCCTATAAAAACATGGAGCAAAGAAGCAATAAACATTCCGACAAGAAGATATGGAGATACTTCTCTCCACAAGCTGATAGATTCGTTTATAAAATCCAGGACTAAGTTCATATCTCAATCCCTAATGCAAGTTCTAACAATAACAACACCCCCGCAAACTTTTTAAATACTAAGCACTACGGAGCTTTGCCATAAACCATGAATATTACAATAGGAAGAAGCCAGAATAGTTCCCGGCTTTTCAGCCTTAAAACTAACTACAACTTCAGGACTCGTATGGACGGAACCAGCATTAGGCGCACCTATCGATTCACCGTGAGAAGTAAATTCAAACCTGCCTAGCTGAGAAGGAATCTTTTCTCCTTCAGCTACAAAATAAACTTCAATCCAGCAAATATGATGCTCTGTTGTATTAGGATGAGGTATTTCTTTACCAACAGTAATAGCTATTTTTACAATTTCACCTTGCTCAACTATATCAATCACCGGAACATGCTTTTCCTGTTTCCAATCTGCCGACTGAAACAAATCTTTGAGATCCATTTTTACCTCCTTAATGAGGACACAACTTATATCACTCTGGAATATACGTTGTAAGTCCGAATTACACAGCTATGACTTCTTTTACTTCAGGGACCATCTCTTTTACCTTTTGCTCAATCCCAATTTTTAAAGTATAACTACTCATCGGACAACTACCGCAAGCACCTTGCAATTTAACTTTAACAACCCCATCATCAGTAACTTCAATAAGCTCGACATTACCTCCATCCGCCTTGAGAAATGGCCTAATTTCATCTAATGCTTTTTCAACCTGCTCTTTCATAGTTACCTCCTTAATTTTTTTCTATTACTTATGTACAATACACCATCCCCTTTAACCTTAATAGCCAATAAATCTTTCTATTTCAATTTTACTTTTATCTATACCCATAGCAAGAAGCATGTTTTTAAGAGCTTCAACCATTAGAGGCGGACCGAATATAAAAAACATCCTCTCATTTAAATCCGATAGATTATCTTTAATTAAATCCGAACTTATTCTACCCTGAATATATTTATCATTTCCAGAGACATTTTCGGTAATAGTGTAAATCACTCTTATATTATTATTACTATTTTCCCATGCAAATAATTCATCTTTAAATGCTACCTCAGCCTCTGTCTTATTAGAGTAAAACAATACAACATTTGTATCCTGATTTTTTTCTACTATATCCTCTATAATTGAGATAGCAGGAGTAATTCCAATACCTCCAGTTAAAAAAACAATCTTTTTATCGTTAATCCCTAAACAACAACGACCAAGAGGTAGTTTTAAAAGCACTGTATCCCCAGAATTTAAAGCATTTAACTTTTCAGAAAATAAACTTCCACTAATTCTTTTTGTAAATTCAATATAATCTTTATTGGGGGATGATGAAAATGAAAGCCAGTGCCTAAGGTCTTTGTTCACCTCGTCAAAAATTACCTCCATAAACTGTCCAGGTAAAAAGCTTATTTTCTCATCTAAAGAAAAACGAAAACTTATTATCATTGGGGTTCTTTGAATTTTACTTATTAACCGAGCTTTTATTTCTTTAGAATCAGTCATATTTTAGTGAGTAGTAAATTTTTATCCTCTCCTTAGGGCTAAACGTTTTAGTCACCAGCCGTCTGCGAATTATGAGCTCATGTTTATGAAACATTGTATTCGTAAACCAGAGAGTACAAGTCAGCCGCAACTGGAACAATTTCCACTAGAGCAACTGCTGCAGTCAGATCCACCTCTGCTTGAGCCTGAAATGCCAAA
>JAVCDA010000082.1 GCA_030765145.1 Candidatus Saelkia tenebricola
ATTGCATCCATAGCAGTATTTAAAGCTGTATCAAACCCTAATGTCCGCTGCGTACCATTAACATCGTTATCTATTGTACCCGGTATCCCTACCACAGGAAAATCAAACTCCTGATTGAAAACAGAAGCCCCTTTAAAAGAACCGTTACCGCCGATAATTATTAAGGCATCTATTTTATTCTGAATTAAATTCTGATAAGCCTTTTCTCTGAATTTCTTTTCTAAAAATTCCTTAGAGCGCGCTGTCTTTAATATTGTTCCTCCCCTTGAGATTATATTGCTTACGCTGCGGACACCTAAATCTTGAATCTCACCATCTATTAAACCTCCAAATCCACGGGAAATTCCAGCAATATCTAATTTTTTATAGGCAGCAAACCTTGTAACGCTCCTGATGGCACAGTTCATACCCGGAGCATCACCGCCAGATGTCAGAATTGCAATCTTTTTAATCATGTGCCCTCTTCCCAGGAAGAAATATACTTTCTCTGCTGTTCTGTTAAAGTATCGATCTTAATCCCCATACAATCCATCTTCATTTTTGCAATGGCAAAATCTATTGCTTCTGGAACTTGATAAACTTTATTCTTTAATTCGGTATAATGATTTTTCAGGTATTCACAGCTTAATGCCTGATTGGCAAAACTTAAATCCATAACTTCAGCAGGATGCCCCTCGGCACAGGCCAGATTTACAAGCCTTCCTTCCCCGAGAAGATAAATGCGCTTCCCCTCAACTATGTACTCATCTACTAACGGTTTGACTTGTTTTTTTGAAGAAGCTAAATTTTCAAGACCCCTAATGTCTATTTCGACATCAAAATGCCCTGAGTTACAAATAATAGCTTTATCTTTCATTAACGGAAAATGCTCACTTGCAATTACACTTATATCGCCGGTTAAAGTTATGAATATATCTCCTATCTTAGCTGCTTCTTTCATTGTCATAACTCTAAAACCATCCATTACAGCTTCCAGTGCTTTTAAATGATCTACTTCAGTAATGATAACATTTCCTCCTAAACCTCTGGCCCTGCTTGCAGCACCTTTACCGCACCAGCCATATCCGGCTATAACTACATTATTTCCTGCAATTAATTTATTAGTAGCTCTTATTACCCCATCAAGTGTCGATTGTCCAGTACCATACCTGTTATCAAACAAGTGTTTGGTTAAGGCATCATTAACAGCAATTACAGGATAAAGCAGACGGCCCTCGGATTCCAAAGCTTTTAACCTTATAACACCGGTTGTAGTTTCTTCAGTACTGCCCCAGGGTAATTTTATTCCTTTATCTGCTTTTGCTCTTTTATGTATTGTAGAAACCAAATCCGCGCCATCATCCATAGTTATGACCGGCTCATTAGCTAAAACCGCATCAATATGGCTATAATAAGTTTCATTGTCTTCACCGTTAATTGCAAAAACTTCTATCCCATATTCAGCTACCAGAGCCGCTGCTGTGTCATCCTGAGTCGAAAGTGGATTGGAAGCACATAATAAAGGCCTAGCTCCAGCTTCTTTTAATGTGATTGCTAAAACAGCCGTTTCTGTAGTGATATGTAAGCAACCTCCTATATTTATATCTTGGAGCGGTTTTTCTCTTTTAAATCTTTGCCTTATTTTTTCTAAAACAGGCATTCTATTTAATGCCCACTCTATTCTACTTTTTCCACTCTTTGCTAATGATAAATCTTTAATCGAACAATCTATCTTCATTCAATCTCCTTTATGACAATTTTAAAGTATGCTTTAAATTATTAATTTTATCCAAATTCTCCCAACTAAAACCATCTTCATCTCTTCCAAAGTGGCCATAATATGAAGTACGTTTATAAATCGGCCTTTTAAGATTTAAGACCCTCATTATGCCTCGAGGAGTCAAATCAAACGTTTTCTTTACTGCTTTTACAATACTGGAATCAGCAACAACCGAAGTTGCATAAGTATCAACCATAACGGAAACAGGCTCGGCTACTCCAATAGCATAAGCAAGCTGAACCTCACACTTGGAAGCCGCCCCAGCTGCAACAATATTTTTGGCAATATAACGCGCCATGTATGCAGCGGAACGGTCTACTTTAGACGGATCTTTACCGCTAAAAGCACCTCCACCGTGACGGCCTATGCCACCATAAGTATCAACCATAATCTTTCTGCCTGTTAAACCGGTATCACCCTGAGGACCGCCAATAACAAACCTGCCTGTAGGATTAATCAAATATTGCGTATCTTTATCTATATATTTTTCAGGGATAATCGGCTTTATGACTTGTTTGATTATATCATGCCTTAACTGCTCTGTTTTAACCGTAGGGTCATGTTGAGCAGCTATAATTACACAACTAACTCTCGCAGGCTTACCATTACGATATTCTACAGAGACCTGGCTCTTACCATCCGGCCTTAAATAACTTAACACCTTTTCTTCTCTTATATCGGTAAGTTTCCTGACCAATTTATGGGCAAGCATAATAGGTAAAGGCATATATTCAGGCGTTTCATCAGCTGCATAACCATACATCATACCCTGATCTCCAGCTCCACCAGTATCTACGCCAAGCGCAATATCTTTTGACTGCTCCTGTATAGCTGTTACAACCGCACAATTCTGATAACAGAACCCATAGCCCGGCTTAATATATCCCGCCTCTTTTATTGTATTTCTAACTATTTTTGGCACTTCAACATAAGTATCCGTGCTTATTTCTCCGGCTACAAAAGCAAGTCCTGTAGTCAAAAGAGTTTCGCAAGCTACCCTGCCGTCAGGATCTTTATCCATTATAGCGTCTAAAACAGCATCTGATATTGTATCTGCCATTTTATCAGGATGTCCTTTAGTAACAGACTCTGAAGTTATTAAATATTTTCTTTCTTTGACCATTAAAACATCCTCCTCGCTTTTACTGTTTTTTCTATTTTTTTATACTGTTCCTTAGACGACCCTATATCTATCCACTCTCCACTGCTCTGCACATAACCTAAGAGACTTTTCTTTTTAACCAGCCACTGGAAATATCCTCCCAAAGCATCGCCCCTATTTTTAACACAACTTGCGGTATCTTTAAAGAACTTATCTATCATATTAAGTTTCGCCCCAGGCAAATAATAACCTCCGAAAGCAACATAGGGACTGAAAGGGTTTTTGGGTTTTTCTTCAAACCGGATGACACTATTATCCCCATCTAAAGAAACAACGCCATAATTAGAAGCTCGTGCTATATCTTTTAATTTATAAAGCAGTATCCAATTTTGTTCTCTCTTCTTAGCTGTACTGAGAAATCCATTTAGAGAAAAAGAGAATATCATATCCGAGACTAAAAGCAAAATATCATCTTTTATGTTTTCTTTTTCTATAGCAAACTTTAAATCGCCAATAGCTCCCAGCTTATCTGACTCTGTTTTAGTTCCATCAGAAATCAAAGTTAAAGGATGGTGAGGCCGATAGTTAGATACCCATTTAAAAAACTGAGGATAATATTTTTCATTTGTAACAATAACTGTTTTTTTTATATCGAGATTTTTTAACTTACTTAATATATACTCCATAATAGGTGTGCCTTTAATGGGCAAAAGCGCTTTGGGTATTACTTTGGTTAATGGATAAAGCCTGGTTCCAAAACCAGCTGATAAAATCACTACATGCATATTAAACCTCTATAAGCTCTTCGTAATCTGAGCCTAAAATTTCTTTTAGCTTTAAGGATAAATACTGGCGAATTTTTTCTCTTGATGAGAAACTCATAACTTCCCGTGCTATTTCCTTTGCTTGATCCAAAGTCAAAGAAGATGCCACCAGTTTAAGTTCCGGAATAATTAAAGGGCTAACGCTAAAATACCGTAATCCAAGCCCTAAAAGAAGCGGTAAATAGATGGTTTCTCCAGCCATTTCCCCGCACATACCAACAGGTATATTGTTTTCGCTGCTTTTCTGGATTATATTTTCTATCAATCTTAAAACACCAGGATGCGCAGGATCATAGAGATAGGCTATCTTTTCATTTATCCTGTCAACAGCAATAGTATACTGAATCAAATCATTTGTTCCAATACTAAAGAAATCTGCTTTACCTTTAAAGTGGTCACAGGTCATAGCAACTGAAGGAGTTTCTATCATAGCACCTATTTTTACATCCTTATTATGTGGGATTTCCTCTTTATCCAGGTCCTGCATAACCTCATCGACTATTTTCAGAGCTTCTTCCATTTCTTCAATACTCGATATCATAGGAAACATTATCTGTAAATTACCATGAACTGAAGCTCTTAAAATAGCCCGCAGCTGCACTTTGAATATAGCCGGACGTGCTAAACAGAATCTTATTGCCCGCCAGCCTAAGAAAGGATTTAACTCATAGGACATATCCAATTGGGAAACTAATTTATCTCCTCCTAAATCCAATGTCCTGATGATAACAATATGAGATGCCATTTGAAGAGTAACAAGCTTATATGCCTGATACTGCTCTTCCTCCGAGGGTAAATCAGATCTATTAAGATAAAGATATTCTGTTCTGTAAAGGCCAATACCATCAGCGCCATGATTGATTGCCGATTTAACCTCATGCGACAGCTCTATATTAGCCATTATTTTAATCGAAACACCATCTTTAGTTTGGCTTTTCAGATCTTTAAACTTAAGCAGATTTAAGAATTTTTCATCTACCTTATTCTTCTTAGCCTCGTATTCTTTTAAAGTCGCTTGATGAGGATTTACAATAATAATACCTCTACTGCCGTCTATTATTAGAGAATCATCCATTTCTATATTCCCCATGATAATGCTACCTGTTCCGACAACTGCCGGAATTTCAAAAGACTTAGCCATAATTGCTGTATGCGTAGTAGAACCTCCACTCTCAGTTACAAGGCCTAAAACATATTCTGGATTCAAAACCGCCGCTTCTGACGGGGAAAGATCATGTGTTACAATTATAGCCTTATTTCTCAACTCTTTAATATGAGAAGCATCTTTACCTGTCAGGTTTTTTAAAACTCTTTTGCCGAAATCATTTACATCCTGAGCTCTTTCTTTTAAGTAAGGATCATTTAATTTCTCAAGTGCTCTCTTATACTTTTTCAATACGTCAAAGAAAATATATTCTACACCTAGGAGCTCTTTTCTTAACCGCTCTATGATTTCCTCTAACAAAACTCTATCCTCTAAAAGCATCAGCTGAACATCAAATATATCGGCATAGTTGCTCCCCATTTCCTTAGCCATTTTGCTCTGAATATCAACTATTTCTCTCTTTGTCTTTAACAACGCGGTTTCTAAATTCTTAATCTCTTCGCTCAAATCCGCATCTTTAATGATTCTTTTTTCAACCTTAAAAACATCATCAGAAATAACATAGGCTTTACCGATAGCAATGCCGGGGGAAGCAGAAACACCTTTTATAATTTGTTCTTTCTTAAACATCTTTTCTCGTAATTATATCCTCTAAAACACCCATAGCCTCTTGAGCATCCTCACCTTCAATTTGAAGCACAATCTCTTCACTGCATTCTACACCTAACATCAAAATATTTAAAATAGACTTGCCATCTACTACAAGCTCGCCTTTAGCAACTTTAATTCTGGAGACAAACCTGTTAGCCACTTCAACAAACATTGCCGCAGGCCTTGCATGCAAACCCTGTTTTGATATCACCTTAATTCTTTTCTCGAGCTTCATTTTTTTGTCACTTTTATCTGGAACCCAACGCCCAGATTCTCCATCAAAGGCCAGATGAAATGTAAAGACACACCCTGATAAGTCTTTTCAATCCCGCACTCAGAATCAGACACTGTTTCAATAGGGTATGAAAATATAAACGTGCTTTGAGAAAATAAGATTTCATATTTCAAATTGAACCATTCATCCTCTATAATCAGTTTATCCTGCTTCTTAATTTGACTACCGCTTATCAATTCGGGTGCATAAAAAAGAAAATTAAATTCTGAAGAAAAAAATTCAGCCCCAGAAATATTGCTATGGATTCTATATTCAAAATCTAAAACATCTTTCTTTACAATGAGCGACTTCTGGATATTTAGATCAGGGCATACCAGCGACTGAGATATCTTGTTTCCAACAACCTCATAATCATACCGTTTACCCCAAAGAGGAAGAACATCTTGGATACTTTTCAAACAAGATTCTTCATTAAAATTGTTCTCTCCATACAAATGATCAATCCAGGCAGATTTTCTATAGCTGTCGTAAATCAAAAATTCTTTTAAATCAATATCCTTTACCCCCTTGAGACTGTGAATGCTGAAGGAGGAATTGCCTTTACTTGTAATGGAAGCTGCTTCACTATTTTGTAAAACTTTTTCGTGATAGGGTTCTTTTTTGCGGGATAAAGTATTTAATAAATTTACTTCCTGAGGTTTATAATCTATTTCAGTAATTGCACCCCCTTTATCAGGCGCTATACAAATATTAAAAATACTGTCTTTAAAAAGGACTTCCTTCTCACCGTCAAAATCAAAATCTTTCACTTCATATAAAGGAAATCTAGTGTCAAACGCATCTTCCAATTCCTTCTCAGCCTTAATCAAATGTTTATATGCAGTATGTCTTAAATGGGTAAGATAAAGCCCTCCAAAAACTCCATGCCAATAAGTATCGTTATTTTGCGCTTTGTAGAGATTGAGCCTTGCTTCACTCAGTTTACTTTTTAATTTCAAACTGCGCTCTTCGATACTGCAGCTGATATTAAACATTTTCTTGTGCAAATGATTACTTTCAGGATATTTAACCAGAAAATTTCTGAACATATTATCAGACCATTCCATCATTTCAGAATAACTTGCACAAGGAAGATAAACTCGCCCTGTAGGATTATTGCGCATTAAAACATCTTTAAAATGTGAAGTTTTAATCCAGGACGCGTTTTCAGAAAGCGCCTTAAAGAAATTACGCAACCATTCTTCTTCATAAACCCATTTATATGTTTCAGGCCAAAAACCGAACTTCTCCAAGTCATCTCCGAAGACAATACAGTTTTCCCCCCTTTCCAGCTTCGACTTCAGATAAGCAATTGTCTCCTCTGCCAACTTAAAAGGCATAGCATAACGCAAAAATTTAGAACCCGGGAAAACTGCCACTTCATTGCCCTCTTCTTCAGTAATATAATGCCCTGTTAAGTTTTCAACATCATATCCTGCGAGTTTAAAATGCTCATCATCAACTATGACAAATTCAATACCGGCCTTTTTTAAAGACTTGGGCAAGGAAGGCTCCCAGACTCTTTCTGTAAGCCAGAGACCCGTTGAATTTACTTTAAAAAGATGCTCCATTTTCGACCTATGAAGCTGAATTTGCCCAATCCTATCCCATTCAGGCAGCAGAATTAATATCGGCTCATAATATCCGGCAGTTAAAATCTCAACCTGTCCTTTTTTAACCATACTTTTAAGTTGATTGATAAAATCCGGTTTTTTAATTAAAGCCCAATCTAGGAGGCTTCCGCTAATATGAAAAGATATTTTTATTTCGGGAAAATCAGACAGAACATCTAAAAAAGGTTGATAGGATTTATTGAATGCATCCTCAATAACATAATCAAAATTATCGACAGGCTGATGAGCATGAAGAGCTATTAGAAAAGTTAAAGAATCTTTATCAGGCTTAAACCTCATCTATCCCTTCCCTTATCCATATTGATAATTTCCAGTATTACATCTGCTAGATTTTTGGATTTATGTCTTACAACATCGCCCAAATGAGCTAGATCTTTAACAACAGGCTTGAATCCCATTTGCTCCACATTTATAACGTCTGCTTTTACAGAATAAGCGCCTTCCTGTTCATACTTTTTAAGCAAGTGTTCCGGAATAAAAGATGAATTTAAAATGCAATATTTCATTAATCCGGGGGAAGTATGTTCGATTAAGGCTTTTATATGGTCCGAGGCACAATATGAATCAGTTTCACCAAGCTGTGTCATTATATTGCAGACATATATTTTTATAGCACTTGAACCAGATACTGCATCCAAAATTCCAGGCACTAAAAGGTTAGGCAATATGCTTGTATATAAGCTCCCTGGTCCAAAAACAATAGCTTCAGCATTTGCAATCGCCTCTATTACTTCATAAGAAGGCTTGCAATCTGCAGGATCAATATAGACACTTTTAATCTTTGAGCCTGTTTTTGGAATTTGGGACTCACCTATAGTCTTTTTGCCGTCTACATGCTCTGCTATCAACTTAATCTTATCAACTGTTACAGGAAGAACCTGACCTTTTATTGCTAAGACCTTGCTGGACTCTTTAACTGCTTTTTCAAAATCACCGGTAATTTGACAAAGCGCTGTAATAAACAGATTTCCGAAATTATGATTTTTTAAATCCCCTTCGCTCTTAAACCTATATTGAAAAAGTTCCTGCATTAAAGGCTCTGCATCTGCAAGGGCAACAAGGCAGTTTCTAATATCCCCAGGCGGCAATATATTAAATTCTTCTCGAATTCTGCCCGAGGAACCACCGTCATCAGCAACAGTAACAATTGCTGTTATATTGGCAGTGACATTTTTTAACCCCTGAAGGAGAGCTGAAAGCCCTGTCCCTCCTCCAATAGCAACGATATTAGGACCTTTATCACGTTTTTTCTTTTCTAAAAAAATATCCACTAATTTTCTGGATCTCTGGGGATAAACAGCATCTATAATAGATGTTATAAGCTCTTTAACACTAACAATTATAGCCAAAGTTCCTAAGGCTAAACCTAAAAAAGAAAAAATACTTTCCTCAAGATTATTTGATTTTACAATACTTGCAGAACTCAAAGAAATAAACGCTATTCCAACTGCAGCTAAAAATATCCATCTTTTAATACCAAGTCCGGGATAAAACCAATGCAATCCTTTTTTCACTTTAATTCCTCCTCTTCTCTTTTCAAAATAGCGAGCAATTCTTCGGACGTTTTACATCGCATAAGACTGGCACGGAAAAATTTGTCTCTAACAAGACGGGATATTTTGGCCAACGCTTTAAGATGTTCTCCGGTGGCATTACGAGGGGCTAAGATCATAAAGAAAACATAGACAGGCTCACCATCCAGAGCATTGAAATCAACTCCTCCTTGAGATATAGCACAACAGCTGACCATTTTCTTAATGGAATCATCTTTGGCATGGGGAATACCGATATTTTGTCCTATACCGGTACTTCCAAGATTTTCTCTATCCATGAGAGCTTTTTTTACTTTTCTTTTACATTTACTATCCAGCTTTTTAGCTTTTATGAGAACGTCCAGCATTTCATCCATTACTGCTTCTTTGTCAACTGCGGTGAGATTCAATTTCAATGTGTTAGGTTTTAAAATATCTGATATATTCATTTTTCTTCAGTATAGTTTTGGTTATTATTTTTATTATAAATCATATCTAAATACTTCATAACATATATACATAGAACCTCTAATGGAGCGGGAGACGGGATTTGAACCCGCGACCCCAACCTTGGCAAGGTTGTGCTCTACCGCTGAGCTACTCCCGCAAACATTAAACACAGACAATTCACGAATATTTTTATATAGCTTTTTATTATATCAAACAATATTTTAATGGGCAAGGCGGGACTTGAACCCGCACCCTTGGAAGGACAGGATTCTAAGTCCTGCGCGTCTGCCATTCCGCCACCTGCCCTTAAGTTTATGGGCCGTGCAGGACTTGAACCTGCAACCTTGGGCTTAAGAGGCCCCTGCTCTGCCGGTTGAGCCAACGGCCCAGAGACTTGTAAAATAACTTTAAAATTCTAACAGAATTTCACTTGAAGGTCAATTTATTCCATTTCTACGCCAAACACGGGCCAGAAGGGCTGAGGTAATAACTGAAACAATAACGAACAGTGCTGCAGGCAAAGCAACTTCTGAAGAGAAATATTTCAAGGCAAGAACCGTACCTAAACCAGCATTTTGCATTCCTATTTCAATACTTAGGGTACGCCTGCGTTTCATATTCAGCTTAAAAAGTTTAGCTAATCCATACCCCAATGAATAGCCGCTTATATTAAGCAATAATACGACAATTAAAATCAATATACTCATTTGGGCAATATAACTCTTGTTCAATGCAGCAACAAGTGAGCATATGAAGACAATGAACGTAACAGAAATTGCAGGAAATATTGCAATAAATGGCTGTAATTTTTTTTAAACCGCATTTTTAGAAATATTCCTACGCTTAATGGCAAAACCACTATTTTAATGATCCCTAAAAACATGGTCCAAAAATTAACTTCAAAACATGACCGTGCCAAAACAAATGTCAAAAATGGAGTTAAAACAGGAGATAACAATGTCGAGACAGTAGTCAATGAAACGGAATAAGATACATCGGCTCTTGCTAAATATGAAATAACATTACTGGACATTGCTCCGGGAGCTGAGCCGGTAAGAATTAGCCCCAAAGAAAATGTATTTGATAATAAGAAAAACTTGGTAAATAAAAAAGCCAAAAGCGGCATAACGCTATACTGGGCCAAAACCCCTAAAACAATGATCCCCGGAGTTTTTAAGACGGCTTTTAGTTCATCGACATTCAAAACAATACCTATGCCCAGCATCGTAAAAGCAAAAAACCAGTCCATACCCGGCTTAAGCATTATAAAAATCTGAGGGAAAAAATAGGCAGCAAGAAATCCTAATAAAACCCATAGACCAAAAAGCCTAGTATAGATAGAAAGTATTTTTCTCATTTATAAGGCATACGTTCTTTATTAAAACCTATTGCAAAATCAAATAACCATGTCCAGACTCAGGAACGCAATCAGCTATCGTCTCCTTTTCCCTAATAGAACAATATCCCGCAAAGACTCTTTGCTTTTAGCTGCCATCCATCTCTTTTCAAAATGATAATCTTGAACAATTTGAGCAATAGCTGAAAGAGCACGCAAATGAAAATTGCGTTCGTCTTTTGTACCAATAAGAACAAAGACAGCATGAATATTGGGTACAGTTTCAGAAAACAGAATCCCTTTTCGGCTTCTCACAAGAAGAATATCAAAGATATTTTCTCCCTCAATAATTATATGCGGTATTGCCAAGCTAGGGCTTATCACAGTAGTACTTTCTTCCTCTCTCTCAATAAGCTTTTTAAGAATATCTTCTTTAGGAAGCTTGATTCTTTCAGATATTGTTTGGGCTACTAATTGAAAAAAATCTTCTATTTTTAAAGTTTTATCAATGTCTAAAACAATGCTTTTCTCAATTACCTTATCAAACCGATCTTGAATAATATCGTCTCGCTCTCTAATAATTTCTTTTAACTCTGTTTCCAATGAACGAGTTGTAAGTTCTTTAGCTGTTATCCTTTCAATAAGATAGAGTAATGCATATTCTCTATTCGCCCTAATTCTTCCATAAAACCAGTAAACAAAAAACCCTATCGTAATAAGAATAGCGCCTACCAAAAGAGCTGCTTTACCCATTTCAAATATCAAAAAAATAAAACCAACAATTCCAATAATTTGTATCCAAGGGTATAAGGGAGAGCGAAAACGCGGCTGATAGTTTTGAAGATGGCTTTCCCTTAAAATAATCACAGCCAAACATGAAAATATATACGTCAAAATTAAAACGGTAGAAGCTACTTTAATGAGAACATCCAATTTCAGAAACAAGGCAATAATCATTAAAAAACCAGTGATTAGAATTGCGATGTGAGGTGTTTTAAACTGGGAATTTATTCTACTTAAAACCTCCGGCAATAAACCATCCCGACTTAACGATAAAGGATATCTGGAAGCAGCCATAAGCCCGGCATTAGCAGTTGAAACAAATGCTAAAATAGCCGCTATGCTTAAGGCGATTCTACCACCTGTACCCATAAAAGCAGCTGCACCATCAGAAATCGGAGTAAGTGAATTGCTAAATTCAGAAGGATTCAGCACCCCGGTTGTTACGAAAATAACCAAGCTATAGAAAACACTTACTGATAAAAGAGAAAAAATCATTCCTAAGGGCACAGTTCGTGCGGGATTTTTAACTTCTTCAGCAATACTGGCAACTTTTAATAGTCCTCCATAGGCAATAAAGACAAAACCCGCTGCAGAAAAAATCGCACCTAATCCATGTTGTGCAAAAGGTTCAAAGTGTTGAATATTAACTTCGGACACCCCACGAACAATATAAAAAAGTAAAATTGCTAATAGGCCAAATACCAATATGATTTGTATTCTACCAGCTTCTTTTATACCGATTAGATTAATAACCATGAAAATAAGACATAGAGATGCAGCAACAATATGAATATTAACATTAATTATCAGCACTGTAAAAGCAGCCATACCTACTAATGCAAATGCACTCTTTAAGGATAGGGAAAACCAGGTTATTAGCCCATCAACTGTACCAACAGCCGGCCCCATACTACGGGCTACATAGAAATAAGTTCCACCTGCTTTAGGCATTGCTGATACAAGTTCGGCTTGAGATAGCATACCAGTCATAGCCAATAGTCCGGCTAAAAAATAAGAGATAACAACTGCCGGACCGGCCTGGGCATAAGCAAGACCAGGCAATATAAACAACCCTGAACTAATCATAGCTCCGCTTGCAATACAGAAAACATCAAGCAGCTTAAGCTCTTTTTTTAACTTCATAAAATTTTCAATTGCATATATCTTGCCATATAATTAGGAATTTTAAAATAATAAAACTTTAGGATTTAAAAACAAGACAAAAAATTATTTGAGTGGGAAAATCTGCTGCAGAGAAAATTCGTTACTTAATGCTTCGAATTTCATTCCTTTTCTAATCGCTTTCAATTTATCTGCTAATAATCTACTTTTTAACCAGCGAGAATACGCATCTAAAAATTCATTCTGGGCTCTTTCAATAAGGAATTTGCTTTCATATTCTTGAAAATCCTTAAGAAATGCCTCGAATTCTCCTTTCGGCTCCTTGCTTTGAGGTAATATTTTTTTATCCTTCATTTTCATACCCTCATTTATCCTCTTAATATAAGTATATCATAAAAAAAGCTTTTGTCAAGTTTTTAATTAGTTTTATAGAAAACCTATCAGTAGCGTTTCTTTAGCCAATCCTGAATAATCTGCCAATGATCAAATGCAAACTCTTTTTTTGGCGGTAAATTATCTATCTCAAATATTTTCAACAATTTAGCATCGCTTCCGGCAAAAGGCTTACCTTTTGTTTTAACGACAAACACTGTTGAGATTGTCTGAAACCGGGGATCTCGTCCAGGCTTAGAATAAGTATGGAACTGTCTTAACTCTATCACATCAAGCCCTGTCTCTTCCTCGACTTCCCTCCCCAAACAATCTTCCAGAGACTCATTAGATTCTAAAAAACCACCTGGCAATGCCCAACCAAAAGGGGGATTTTTTCTCTCAATCAGAAGAATTTTTCCACCACCCAGTTCAATTATTGCATCTACTGTAGAAATAGGGACATTAGCAAGCTTCCTTAAAATATATCCGGTATGCGAGGAAAAATAATGCTCAAATACTGTATGATCTCGAATAGTATGCAAAACAAATGTTAGTTCTCCAAGCATAGCATTATAATAACTACGATTGATGACCTCTTCAGACATAATCTGGGCTACCTCTTTTACCGGAAACCTTCCAACCCCACAACCCAAGGCTGGAACAGCTATAGTTTTAATTTTTTTTGTTATTGCCATATCTAAAACTGAACTCATTGCTTTTCTTATAATATTCTGATCAGTTTTAAAATCCATAGCCATGGTAGCAACGTGAATAACATACTTTGCACGTAACACCCCGCCTGAAGTGATAACTGCATTTCCCAAACCTATCGGAGCAAGCTTTAAAGCTTGCCGTTCTACATCAATACCACCCTTCTTCTTGATTGTAAGAGCCAACCCTCCACCCATTATTAATTCGGTATTAGCGGGATTCACAATGGCATCCACATCAAGCTCTGTAATATCGCCACACATAAACTGAATCTCAACACCATTTATTTTCATCATGTTATTTTATCATTGTTGACCATCGTTTGTAATCACGAAGCTTCCAGTCTTTTTTAGAATCCGGATGCCCCATAGCTAAATCATCTATACCGCAAAAAGCTTCTCGGCAATTCAAACAATTGCCCGTACAATCATACAAGGGATAAAATTTATCACCCTTCCTCTTATAAAGAGGGATATTAATACCTTCACAATTGACCGAACTCATAAAATATCTATTCAAACCCTCAACGTTACCATCGTTCACCTTTTTATATTCCATGCAAAGCGCAAAACTTAAACCGGCTTTATCTGCTTCCTGCCTTAGAAAATTAAAAATTTCTAATCTATAGTCAATATCGGCATGCATGTAATTGCCTATTCTTTCATGATAAAGTGAAACATATTTTTCAAAAATATCTATACCAAAATGCTTTTTTACAAAAGATAAAAATTCTCCTTTTATCAGAACCGGAATATCAACAATACTCGTTACAATATGCCTGACACCTGAATCCCGGCCCTTTTTAATTAAGCTTTTAAGCTCGTCTTTTTTATCAGTAAGATAAGGAAAAATGGGATCAATTCTTAAAACAGAAAAAATCCCCTTTTTGCTCATTTTATAAATATTCTTTAAAAGGATTTTTACATGCGCCCCACAAGGAACAACCAGCTTATTAAATTTATCTCTTAGGGATAGAATCGAAACCTGACCGAAGTTATGAACATTGGACTGCATCATCTCTAAAACAACATTGGGAACTTTTGACTTGGTAATAAATTCTATAGGAATATTTCTTTCAATAAACTTTGCTACAATTTTTTCAGAAAGATGAAATTTATCATTTAAGGGCTGGAAAGGATCTGTTACAGGACTCAAATAACCGCAAGAGGCAACATCCAATGAATCAAGTTGAAGAGCCACTACGGCATCAAAATCCTCTGCAACTGTAATGATGTTCTGCTCTCTAAAAATTTGAAACCATCCCGGAAAAGACCGGGCATAGCAAAAAAAACACCCCACAGAACAGCCCGAATAAGGATTTATTAAAAGACGCTCTGAGGTACATTCCCGTTTGCCACCCCAGAAACCATGAAGCTCTTTTTTAGAAGATACAACTATGTGAGGATGATAATCTTTATATAGACGATATCGCTTATTACGCCAAGTAACATATTCTTTTTGCATTTAGAAAAACCTCTAAGAAGATTTTCTAACTATGTGAAGAAGAGAAATAGCTATAGAAATTAAAAGAATAGTATTTGCAAAATCAAGCCAAATCTCAGCCCCTTCTATAGACCTGATTCCAGCCATAGCAGCACCAAGTAAAAGCAGTATGCCTACCCAAATTAATAAAACAATATGTCTCATGTTAAATGTTTATTTTCTCAGCTATATTATAAACATAAGGCATTTTCCAGTACTGCCCCATTAGCACTTGGATTATACCCCAAACAGAAACCAGACTGAACATCACTATCGCCGCGAACTGTATAATCACGCCAAAAAAAGGTATCACCGAAAACACTGCCGCCAAAACCTCTCCTATTAACAATATCAACCCTTGTTTAGCATGAAAATAAGCAAATCTATTATCCTTTTTTAAAAACAGCGGCGCAAAACAGAGAATAGGAATATAGGCTAAAATCGCAAAAAGTTTTCCTTCATGAACCTCTTTATCTACATTAATGACTTCTTGATCGCTCATTTTCTACCTCCTTAAATTACTGTTTTGGGAAATCATAACAAATCGATTAATTCAAGTCAAGCAATATGGTAATATTATGATCAATGTGCAGAAGAAGCTTCCGTCTTTTGGAATTTTATCGAAACTATTTTAGATATCCCGGTATTTTCCATCGTAATACCATACATAACATCAGCTGTCGAAATAGTACGTTTATTGTGAGTAATAACCAGAAACTGGGAATATTTAGCAAATTCCTCTAAGAGCCTGCGAAATCTATCGATATTAGATTCATCAAGCGGAGCATCCACTTCATCAAGGATGCAAAAAGGTGAAGGTTTAATTTTAAAGATCGCAAACAATAGCGACAAAGCAGTAAGGGCTTTTTCTCCACCTGAAAGCAAGCTTACACTTTGAAGCTTTTTACCCGGAGGACGAGCTAAAATAACAATTCCAGCCTCTAAGCAATCTACCCCTTCCTCGAGAATTAAATCCGCATCACCTCCTCCAAAAAGACGGGGAAATATCTCCTTAAACGCTGCTCGCACTTCCTGAAAAGTGTTTGCAAATAACTCGCGTGTAGTCTTATTGATTTTTCTAATAGCCGCCATTAAAGACTCTTTGGCTTCCAGAAGATCCTTCTCCTGCTTCTCAAGAAAACTCAACCTTTCCTGCAACTGTTTATGCTCTTCAATTGCAACCAAATTGACCTCGCCCATCTTTTGAAGCCTATCTTGAGATTCTTGAATCTCTTCTCCCAGAGATCTTTCTTCCTCTAGGGTAAGATCGCCTTCGGCAATTTCTGAAATATTGTATCTTTGATAAATTCTGTCCTTTATGCTCTTTATTTTATACTCTTTTTCATTGATACTTAAATCCAACTCATGAAAATCATCTTTACCGGTTGTGTATTCATTTCTTAATTTGATCAGTGCATCTTCTTCTCTATCAAAATCAGATTTTAACTTTTCATAATCCTGTTTATTGTTATCTAAAACCATTTGTCCTTCTTCAATTTTTATGTTTAAATTTACATTTTCATCCTCTAATCTCTTAATCTCTTCTTCCAACTGAGATATTTTTGCAACAGTATCACTATGGTCCTGCGTTCTTTTCTCCTGATCTTTAATTAAGTTTTCCAGATCTGAATTTGCAGTTTGATATAAAATATGGAACTGTTTTTTCCTCTCATTCAAAGAAGATTCTTTTTCTTCCAACTGAGCCAGATGAATAGAGAAATTGTGCTTCTCTTCCATTAGATTATCGTATTCCGTCTGAGATGAGAGAAAATCACTTTCTGTTTCTTTAAGCCGTACATCTTTCTCTTCTGTCTCAAGAGTAAGCCTATCTCTTCTTGCAATATCATTTTCAAGCTGCGATTTAATTTCATCAATATCTAAATTTAAAACCTCTTCTTCCTGCAATAATCTACTCTGATTCTCTTGATTCACCTCAAGACTTTTCCGTAAAGCTACTAAATCATAATTAAGCCTGACTTTTCGCTCCTCTGCCAGATTTAATGCTTGCTCTGAATCCGTTGATTGATTGTTTAACACAGATATTTTTTTAATTAACTCAGAGAATCTCAACTCAGAATCATTGAGACTTTTTTCTAACCGCGCAATCTTACCCTCTCTATCTATATAACCTAACTCGCAAGAAGAATTAGAACCAATAGCAATACCTCCCCGCTGCAGTATAACGTTTAAGTCTGTTAAAAACCTCTTGCCCGGATATTTAAGGCTTAGCTCTTGTGCATGATCAAAGTCTGAAACATAGTAAACATCTCGAATGAGATAAAGCAACCGTTTATACTCGGGTCTTAATTGTACATGCTCGGCAACAGGAATAGCTCCTGCTATTTCAATATAATTATATTCTTCCAGTTCATCTAAAACTATTATGCTTACATCAAATAAACCTTGTTTTTTGCAAAACCGTATTACCTCTAAAGCTTCTGCTTTAGTCCTTATGATTAATGATTCTAAATAAGGCATAAAAGCAAGTTCCACTTTACTTACACCTTCACTTCCAACTTGCAATATTTCCGATAATAAACCTAAAACATTCTCCGACTCTTGTTGAATTATTTTTAAGCTTTCAGGCCTACCCAATCCACTAGAGGCAATCTCACGCCAACTGGTAAGCCTGGTTTGAAAAGTAGTTATTTTTTTCTCAAGCCCTACCTTTTCAAGATCTACGCTTTGCTTTTTATTAAGCAATTCTGCTCTTTCTTGAGTTAATCCTTGGACATTTTCTTCACTCTGTTTTAATTCTATTTCTTTGGATTCTACATCTTTCAAACATTGAGCAATTTGTTCATTCTGAGAACTCTTTTGACTAATGATATCCTCTCGCTCCTCTTGCAATCTCTCTAATCGAACTCTTAATGATTTACGCTCTCCCTCAATCTCTAAAAGAAGGTTTCTTTTCTGAGTGAGCTCGAAATTGAACTCTAAAACTTTATTTTTTAATTCATCCATCAAGTTTTTTAAATTGTCTTGCTTCTCATTTATTTCTAAAACATCTTTTTTCTTTTGCTCTATTTGAGCTGTCAAATCCTCTTCTTGATCCTGAAAATAATCTTTATCTTTTTCGGTTTCCTCTAATTTTAACCTGGAATTATCAATCCTATTTTGAATCTCATCTAAATCCCTACTCAGCAATTCTATTTTTTCTTTGCTTTCGGACATAAACTGCTTGTCCCATTGAACCCTTTCACTATTCCTCTGGTATTTAGTCTTAAATTCTCTTAGATTATTTTCTTCTTCTGCTATCCTCTCAGAAGAATTTGCAATAGAATCCCTCAATTGTTTCGCAAAAGACTCTTTATCTTGCAATGTCTGATTTACAAAATCCGAATCCTTCTGCATTTTATTCTTTTCTAAACTAGAAAAAGATATCGACTCTCTATATTTTTTAATTTCAGAACCTGCAGATTTAAGCTCTTTTTCTTTAAGCTCTTCATACCCTACTTTATACCTCTCTGCCTTACGGGCTTGTCTTTCTAAAGAAGATATCTGCCTCCTGATTTCCGATACAATATCTGAAACACGCAGAACATTATTTTCTGTATATTCTAATTTGCGAGTCGCCTCTTTTTTCTTATTCTTAAACTTAGTAATACCGCTGGCTTCTTCAAAAACATACCTCCTCTCTTCAGGCCTTGAACTTACAATCAAGTCCATCTTGCCCTGCTCCATAAGGGAATACGCCTTAGTGCCGATGCCTGTTCCAGCTATTAACTCATGAACATCTTTTAACCTTACAGGAACTTTATTAATCAGATATCCGCTTTCTCCGTTTCTAAAAAGTCTGCGCGAAATTGTTACTTCACTAAATTCAATGGGAAGAATTCCATCCTCGTTAGAAATGGTCAGAGAAACTTCTGCCAAGTTTACTCTCTCGGCCAGTTCCGTACCGTTAAAAACTACATCCTCCATAGCAGAGCCTCTAAGCTCTTTAGCGCTCTGTTCACCTAGAACCCACTTCATCGCATCTACTATGTTAGATTTCCCGCAACCATTAGGACCCACAATTGCAGTAACCCCCGGCTCAAACTCAAGAGAAGTCTTCTCAGCAAAAGATTTAAATCCGAAAATTTCTAACTTTTTAAGCAGCATAGTTATAGCATATAATAATCTATGCTAAATTTCAATTGTTTATAAATAAAAAAGGAGGAAAAATGGGAATTTTCTTAATCTGTTTGGCCATAGGACTGGGTGCAGGAACTTTAAGTGGGATACTCGGAATAGGAGGAGCGATTGCAATTATACCCTGCTTGGTGTATTTTCTGCATTTTAACCAGCATCTTGCTCAGGGAACAACATTAGCTTTAATGGTACCACCAATAGGACTGCTTGCAGCTTTAGTATATTACAAAGCTGGTTTTGTTGATTTAAAAGTCGCTTCTTTTATCTGCCTGGGTTTTGCAATCGGCGGACTCTTGGGCGCTAAGGTTGCTATTTTAATACCAACGGAGGTTTTGAAGAAAATATTCGGGTTATGCCTACTGCTGGCAAGCATAAGAATGATGCTGGGTAAATAACTCATTAAACATTGCGATTAGAAAAACTCTGTTTTTTTAAAAGCTTGTTTGTTAGCAGATAAAATCGTTTAGGTGTAACTTTTTAACAATATAGAAAGAAAATATTCCAGAAAGCAAAAAAATACTTTTAAGATAATTTTTATACCATAAATTAACTTCTTTATAAAAATATTGTAAAAGTTTGCATTTTTTATCAAGTTGTGGTATAATTGTGCTGTAATGGGGAAAATAAACATTAAAAACATAGAGGTGAAAAAATGGAAAAAGTAAAAATTTTATCAATAGTTTTAATCGTTTTCTGTATTACAATGTTAGTTTCATCCAGCAATTGTTTCGCAGGTGAAACTCGTTTGGGTCCACAGGGGTCTATGCCCCAATATTATAATGATACAAACAGAATAATGCATCTCTTATTAAATCCTGATGGTGGATTGAGTCCAGATAGATTAACTACCCCGTCTAATAATGGCAGTACTGTGACTCGCACAACAAATCCAAGCACTGGAGAATCTACTTACACTATACATGGAGATGCTTCAAATGCTGGATCCACTAGTCAATATGTCCCCACTACTACTACGCAAGGTGAATATTATCCCCAAATCCCACCTAATGTATCTAATCAGACAATTACGGTTCACATGAACATGATAGGGACATCAGGGAAGTATAAATTTCATGGCCACCCTGGACAAATAATTACTACACCTCAAGGACAGCTTAGATTGCCCTATATTGTATGGGATCAGGAACACCAGCGCATTATTGCGCAATTTATAGACACAAATTATGATGGCAAATACAACTCTCTAGAACAATCTACCATTATCCAGAGACACGAGAAGAATAGGAAGTGAAAAAATCATATACAATACACTGTAATAAATATCCCTAATTCTCAAATTGAATAGCTCGATAAAGTTCCCTTAGGATATCCTCTTTACCAAATTTTTCAACAGATTTCAAAAAATAATCTTGATTTATTTCAGCAAAAAAAGAGAGTAATAACTGCAGCTGATCCAAAGCCAGATAAACCTTGGCCACCAAACCATGTTCGGAAACCGCATCATAAAATCCTAATGGTCCAATTACCTGAGGCATAGCATCTTTAGTCTCCTTAAACAAATAAATACTCGCCTCAGGATATATCATGTACATCAAAGCAGTTGCATAAGGCGAACCTATATCAGAACGCACCCAATCCTCGCTGGCATTAAGGATACCTACAGAGGGCTCATAAAGGTATTCATCTTCTGCTTCAGGATTAGCAGATGCAGAACGTAAAAGCTTAAGACTTGAATTAAGAGCATAGTCCATCTGAATAGTAGCATAGTTCTGATGCATCTCCTTAAGCGCTTGGGGTGATAAATCCATTTCGGGGATAAAAAGCAACGGCAACCAAGCCTGAAAAGCACCCTGCCAGGGTTTTAAAAACTTAATACACCTATTATCTGAAAGAACATATTCTCCTTGAGGACAATTCCCAGGACGCAAAAGATTAAACCACACCTCTTTCGGAACATCCCCCAGCAATACAGCAATAAGAGGGGCAATTCTGCCTTCGGTATAGAACCTGTCTATCCAGGCATATGTTAAAGGACACCCCCTTTTATATCCGCTGTGTAAAAGCCCTTTGTTCTTATCATATAACTTTCCCCAGCCGCTTTTCTGCCGCATCAAAATTTCATAAACTCTTTTAGCAATACCCCATTCAAATTCATCCTTAGATTCAGAAATGGCACCATATACAGACATTAAAGCTATAGTTAAATTGGCATTGTCATATGCGGATATAATTTCATCTTCTGCGGTATTAATCCCTTCTTTGAATTCATACCAGTAGAATAACCCTTCCCAAGCTGGTAAATTTTCCAAACCGGTAATAACTTTTTCAAGCCAGAATTTCGCATCTTCCCTACTAAATTCAGCAAGTTCAATATGACCCTTAAAAACATCCATCAATAAAACAGCCCAAAACCCTATTACCGTAGGGGAAGTATACTTTCCTATTTTTTGCTCTCCATTCTCTTCTATTAAAATATGGTCATATACAAAACCTGTATCTTTATCCAGCGCATGGTAAAAATATTTAAAATTTTCTTCTATAATCCATTTTTTAAATTCATTATCTAAAGAAAATGCAGAATGATTTTTACAAAACAGTATTAAAAAAATAGAAATTCCCGCGGCAATATATTTCATGCTTGAATTATAATACAAAGAAAAGATAACGTATATACCAACTTGCTGCAGCTAAGACATATGGTTCATTATGTCCGGACAAAATTTTAAGAACTTCATACTTAAATCAGGGTCAAATTGAGCACCTATTTGAGACTCTATCTCGGCTAAGGCTTCTTTCTTAGATAAACATCCTCTTCTATACGAACGAGATGACGTCATGGCATCAAACGCATCTACAATAGAAACCAGCTTGGCTTCAAACGGAATTTCTCCATTTTTTAAAGCATCAGGATAGCCTTTTCCATCATACCTTTCATGGTGATTCCTTACGACAGGCATCATTCCCCTCATTATTCCAAGCGGAATCAGAATATCAGCCCCTTTAAAAGGATGCGTTCTCATTTGAAGCATCTCTTTTTCACTCAACTTATCAGGTTTAGCTAATATTGATTCCGGAATTACTATTTTACCGATATCATGTACCGCACAAGCTCTCTCCAAAACCAATACCTCTGCCTCAATAAGGCCAAGGAATTTTGAAAACTCTCTGGCATAGATACTCACCCTTTGAGAATGCCCTTGGGTGTTTTTACATTTTGCCTCTAGTGCTGCTACTAAAATTTCCAGCGTTGTTAAATATTTGTTTTGCAGCTTGTCGTAAAGCATGGAATTATCAATCGCAATTGAAGCCTGTCTGCTTAATATCGAAAGCACTCTGATTTCATCTTCTCCGACATGATACTGGTCAGGAAATTCTGTTAAGACTAACATGCCAAACAACTTATCCCTGTAATCAATGGGCAAACATAAAAACTCTCCTTCACCCAATAAGTCTAATTCCTTTTTCCCTAAAACAATATTTTTAGCAACCAAGAGGGATTTTGTTATCGGAATTTTTTCTTGCGCCATATTACCCAGCAACCCTTCCCCTGCTTTAATTCTTAATTTCCTCAACATTTCTTCATTAAAACCTTTAAAAATTTCAACTACCAACTCTTTGCTTGTATCATCTGCAAGTAACAACGCAATATTTTTTGCCTTGGTGATTTCAAAAGCAATATTAACTATTGCCTGAAGAATAGTATCTAAATCGGATATATTGGCAACTGCTTTACTAACCTCTCCCAGTGCAAATATCTGATTGATTTTTAATTCCAATTGTTGATCTAAGTTAGTAAGATTGCTTAAGAGTTCTTTATTTTCTTGCCCCATTTTCTTTTGCTTAATAGCCTTCTTTGTTATATTCAAAAATTTCTCCATATCAAAAGGCTTGGTAATATAATCATACGCTCCGTCTTTAACAGCCTCGATTGCAGTTTCCATTGACGCAAAACCAGTAACTACTATCACAGGCACTTCATTATTTATTTCTTTTGCTTTCTTTAAAACCTCAAGCCCGCTTAACCCAGGCATTTTTATATCAGTTATTAAAAGATCAAACTCAGAGCTCTTAAGCATCTCAAGAGCTTTATCTCCTTCATTAACAGTAGTAATTTCGAAATTCTCCAATGTCAGAAAATCAGAAACCACATCCAGAATCCCCGCATCATCATCAACAAATAATATTTTTCCTTTATTTTCTTTCATCTCTTGACAGTAAATGTTTGATGAACCTTTTGTTTAAACGGCAACATTATTTTAAAACTACTACCTCGATTTAATACCGAATCTGTTTTAATCTTACCGCCCATATCTTCTATAATCTTTTGAGAAATATAGAGCCCGATACCATTACCTTTTTCCTTGGTAGTATATGTCGGAGTGAATATTTGATCCAAATTTTCTGAAGAAATCCCGCATCCTGTATCATTAATTTCGATTACAACATAACCTTTGCTTTCTTCCTCCATCAGATATGCTTTCACTCCCAACTGACCGCCTCTAGGCATAGCATCTTTAGCATTTAACATTATATTTATTAAAACCTGCTTTAGAGATGCCGAATCTAAAATCAACTCCGGTAAATTTTCTCCGATTACGCTTTGTATTCTTATTCCGCAGTTTTTTAGCTCCGTTTCTAAAATTTGAAGAGTTGTTTCTAAAACTATTTTAAAATTTATTAATTCTTTCTTTTCCCTGGTTAATCCCAAAAGCCTTAAGGTTAAATCATTGGCATGCTCTACCCCCTGACTAATGAGATTAAAATGTTTTTTTATCCTGACATCCTCAGGAGATGAGATCTTTTCTATAAAATTAGCAGAAAGATTAATAGTAGTCAGTACGTTTTTAAACTCATGGGTTAAAGACCGCGCGAGCTCTGCTAAAGGTAAATTAGATGCTGCTTTTTTTAAGCTTGTTTCTATTTGTTCTTTCTCCTGTTTAAGCTCAGAAATCTTCTGCTTTAATTCTTTCACCTCAACTCTTTTCTGATAACTGACCGCTGCTTTCTCTAAAGCATTATCCATCTCTTTTATGTTTACAGGTTTTAGCAGTATTGAACCAACATCCTGATTAAAAAATGACAGCATATCATCTACTTCAGGATGAGTTGCAGTAAGTATTACAGAAGGAGTTGGTGAAATTTCGGATATATTTTTAATTAAATCCCGAATATCGTAATCTCCGCT
Organism: Candidatus Saelkia tenebricola; assembly: GCA_030765145.1. Classification (GTDB taxonomy): domain Bacteria; phylum Omnitrophota; class Gorgyraeia; order Kaelpiales; family Kaelpiaceae; genus Saelkia; species Saelkia tenebricola. The sequence goes on from JAVCDA010000082.1 coordinate 24,418, forward strand.
ATTAATATCAATAAGAGCAATCTGAAACTGTATCTTTTTAATAAACGAAGCTGACTCCCAGTGATTTTTAAAAGGATACACTGCATAATCTTTGTGTTCCAGAATGCCTAAAAAAGCCTCCCGCACTAAATCATCAGTCTCCAATAAAAAGACGGCATAAGAATTCATTTTAAAATTAAATCCAGCGTCTCCATTCTGGTCTTCTGATTTTGTTTAAAAACCCCTCTCACAGCACTAGTAACTGTTGTCATTCCGGATTTTTTTACCCCCCGCATACTCATACAAAGATGTTCTGCCTCTATTACAACCATGCATCCTTGCGGTTTAAGCTTCTTCATTATTACATCTGCAATCTGCGTTGTCAATCTCTCCTGAACCTGAAATCTTTTAGCAAGAATATCCACAACTCTTACCAGCTTACTTAATCCAGTAACACGGTTTCCCTGAGGGATATAAGCAACATGGGCTTTACCGATAAAAGGAAGTAAATGGTGCTCGCACATTGAATATAATGGTATGTTTTTTACCAGAACAATTTCTTCATGGTTATTTTCCAAAAAAACTTCTAATTCTTTGGCAGGATCCTTATCCATCCCCTCTAATATTTCTTCATACATCTGGGCAAACCTTTGAGGGGTTTTAAGCAAGTCAGGTCTATTAGGATCTTCTCCCGATGCTATTAAAAGTTCTTTTACAGCTTTTGCTATTTTCTTCTTATCAATAGGCATTTATTTTAAAATCCTCCTTAGGGGTTTTCGATGTTTAGAAAAGTCCTTGGCTGGATATATTTTTTCCATTAAATCTAACCTGCCTTGCTCCTTCAACTTGTTATAAATCAAAACCCAAACACAGTCTTTTTCTTTATCTACTTCACACATACCTCCTTCCATTCCGCCACAAGGTCCATTTAATATACTCTTAGGACATTGGGTATACGCACATATTCCAGCAGTATATTCCAAGGTACAATCCCCGCAGGCAGAACAGACTTCAAAAAACTCTTTTGCCCCGGAATCCACTGTACCGATAAACAAAGTATTACATCCTACGTGGACAGGGATAAAACATTTCATATTCTCGATTAAAGATTGCACTCCTAAACCACATGTCAACACAAGTATCTCATCAGTATTCTCAATCTCTTTCTTGTGTTTGACCAACATAAGTTTCACATGCGTTGCAATACAAGGAGCTTGAGGAATTGCATACCCTACAACAATATAACCAGAATCCTGCAACTTCTTTTTCATATCTAAGACTTCCTTTTCACCACCTGCCTGACAAACGGTAGAACATTCCCCGCACCCAACTATAAAAACTTTGCTTCCACTTTTTAGATGCTTAATTATTTCATCAAAACCCTTCTGTTGGGTGATAATCATTACACTAACTCCTTAAAATATTCAGCCTGTTTTAGAACATATTCTCTTATTGTATCTACATGCGGTAAATCATTAAGTACTTCTCCGTTCTCTATTAAAGGCTTAAGGATATTTTCCATCTCAACACCGCAAGAACAAATTATTTCTTTTTCTTCAAATGGCACTGTTTTTCTTTTAAAACATTTCGGACACCTTAAAAGAATCTTTCTACCTGAAAGTTTACCCCTTTTAGCAATTGGTACACCATCTATTTCGACTATATCCATTGCAAAATCCAATACAGGCGCATTGCTGATTGAAGTCCCAACTCCATAAGCATCCGCATAAGCATTGAACTCAGATATTTTATGTTCATCCAGCCCACCGCTTACTATTATTTTAACATCTTTAAAACCCCGCAAATCCAGCTCCCACCTAACTTCTTCCAGTATTTTCTTAAAATCACCCCGCCTGGAATATGGAGTATCCAGTCGAACAGCAAAAAGATTTTCTCCTAAAGCTTGGGCAACATTTATAGCCTCGAATTTTTCATCACAAAAAGTATCTATTAAAACAATTCTATTAACGCTTTTATCAATGACCTCATTAAATGCTTCAGCAGCGGAAACAGTATCCCCCATTATCAGAATTAAAGCATGAGGAATTGTGCCTACAGGAGTTAAGTTTAAAACCTCAGCGCTTCTAAGGCAGGAAATTCCATCGCACCCTCCAAGATAAGCACTTCTTTCAACCATGGGAGCAATCGCAGGATGAATACGCCGGGCACCAAAACTGAAAACCGGCTTACCAGAACTTGCAATTTTACACCTTGTGGCTTTTGTGGCAATACCTGAAGCCTGGCAACATAATCCTAAAAGAGCTGTTTCAAAAACACCAAAATCCTCATAATTACCTTCTATAACTAAAACCGGCTCACAAACCCCAAAAAAACTGCCTTCCGGAATGGCCCAGGCATTAATATTAAGTCCCCCTAAAATCTCCAGCATCTCTTCAAGGCCACTAAAAACTCCCCACTCGCACCCGGCAGGAAAAGATTTGACTACAAACTCAACCACTACTTTTTTCTTTATATTTTTCTGCTTTAATATTTCTTTGGTACGTAAAAAATATACATCCGTAACCTTGCCTTGCTTAATTTCTTTTTCATCCGCAGTATAAAACATTATTTATTTCCTTAAGGCTTAAAACCCGGTTTTTCTATAAACACGCATTCTTATTTTTTCTGTCACAGATTCTATCTCTTTTAATTTACTGTCTATTAACTGTTGATTTTCAAATACGGTTTTAAATTTCGCTAAAACAACATTTAATTTATCTGTAGAAGCATTGCTATTATTTAGATAAATAATCGCAACAATTAACAGAAAAGAAATAACTATTACCCTTGTTACCCCCATCAGTTCAAACTTCTAGTCAGTCTAATTTTTATTGTTAAAAGCTCCTCATAAACCTGATCAAGCTTCTTAAGCACTTGCTCTTGTTTTAAAATAAGACCGTCTATTTTGTCTCCCAGAGTAAGCTTGCCAGCTGCTACTGCAGTACCGGTTAAATTATAGAAAACACCAATCATGAATATAACCGCTAATATGAACAATATAACTTTAAATTTTCTCATTCGCTATAACCTCCTTTTTTTCGGAGTACATTCTGAAGTTTATATTAGGGAAAATATTGTCTTTTTGCTCCACGAATTCTAAATATTTCTCATCTATGTGACCTTGCGTTACCTGCTGCCAAAGCCGGGAAAATCTAGAAAGATGTTCTGTTATTCTTTTTTCGGCGTAGTCAACATGAGTTCCTGTCTTCATAATAAACGCCCAATCGCTGGATTGAGCAAGCAAAAGCTCTCTAGCCATCTGATTCAGAGCCCTTTCCATTACCCCATAAGCATTTTGATTGCCAGCCACTATATCTACCATTCTATCAGCTGCCTTGTGTAAATGCCTATAAACCCAATCATTTGCTCCATTGAGCCAAAATTCGCTGTACCCTTTCCAACCCCAGCTGGAAAATGACGGTGTGATAACCTGATTTTTAGGATATCTTTTTAAATAATCCCCCGGAGTTATAAGTGTAACGGTATTCTGATCAAAATGTATTTTCTTAATCAAAAATTCCAGAAATTGCGGACCTTCAAACCACCAATGTCCGAACAACTCTGCATCATAAGGGGCTAACACCATTGGTTCTCTATCCATTTTCGAGGATAAAAACTCTATTTGCTTTTCTCTGTTAAACATAAAATTTCCAGCATGAGATGCAGTTTTTTCACGCGCTTTATTAAAATCATAGGGCTGTTTATGAGGAGTCTTTCCTGTTATACGATAATATTTAATACCTGTATTACACCTGGTGCCATCGGAATTTATATAAGGTTTTATATAGTCATAATCTAAGTCGTATCCTATATCTCTGTAAAACTCTCGGTAATCATGATCTCCAGGATAACCCTGCACCGCACTCCAAACAGATTTAGAGCTTTCTATATCCCTTCCGAAACAAGCTACACCGGATTTACAAAAATATCCGGAATAAACTCCATAGCGAGGCCTGGGTGTTGCAAAAAGAACTCCATGTGTATCGAGAATAAAATATCTTATACCTTCCTCTTTCAATATCAAATCATCGCCCGGATTATAACCGCACTCTGGAAGCCATATCCCCTGAGGAGACCTGTCGAATATTTCGCGATAAGTTTCAACCCCCGTCCTTACCTGAGCTCTAACTGATGCACGGTTTTTCATTAAAGGCAAAAATCCATGCGTAGCCCCGCAAGTTATAATTTCAAGATACCCTTTATCCTGAAATTCTTTAAAAGCACGTAAAATATTTTTTTGGTATTTATTTAAAAACACTTCTTTAGCTCTTATAAACTGACCATAATACTCTTTTGCTAAACTATTAAATTCCGGCATAAATCTTGTCCTATCAACCTCTTTTTGAGCAAGCTCAATCAATTTATCTAAATGACGTAAATATCTATCCTGCAGTAATTCATCTCTAAGCATGCTTGCTAAAGTAGGAGTGATTGACATTGTAATCCTAAAACTTACTCCTTCATTTACAAGATTCTGAAACATCTCAATCAAAGGGATATATGTTTCAGTAATAGCTTCGTATAGCCAGCGTTCTTCTAAAAACTCATCATACTCCGGGTGTCTTACAAAAGGTAAATGAGCATGTAGAACAATCGAAAGATATCCTTTTTTCTGCATTTATGCCTCTTTGGTTGTACTTCTGTTAACTTTAATATCAATTTTTCTTTTATCCACACCATCACTAGATGTAGCATAAATTGGTATATCTTGTGAACCATCAGGAAGAGCAAATCGTAAACTAAAACTTCCATCAGAATTCAATTTTACAACTTCACCCCGTACAGTTACTTTTGCATCCGGTTTTGTAGCTCCGTAAATTATCAGTTCTGCATCTGCAACGAGCCAAAATCCTCTTCTGCTTTCTTCCTGCTGCATCCAACTAGAAATGCTACCTGAAAATCCTGAGGAAATAATTTCTTCAAACCGTTTTTTAAACAACTCTTGTATCTCCTGAGATCCTTTACCTATTCCATATCCACCTGCAAGACCAAACATTTTCCAGTACTCTTCTTCTGAAATCATCCACTCTTCATCCGTAATATCCGACATACCATAACGAGGAGTTGCAACTGTATTAGAACGAATTAAGGAGTAGAATTTACCCTTTAATGTTCTTAATCCTATTTCAGCACAAAAACTCCTCCCAGGCTGATTTACATGAAGATACCAATTCTTAATAAAAGGGGCCAATTCAATATCAAAGAAGCTGTTAGCATTATTTCCATTAAAATCTGCAATATCAGTAATATCATAAACTCTCAAAACTTCCTTTGCCATTTTATCTGAAACCTGAGACCTAACATAATCCCATCTTTCAGATGTAATCTCCCAGTAACCATACAACCACCAGGGGTCTCTGACCAAAAGAACAAAACCATCTTCTTCATACCTTTGAGGAATTTCTATTACTTCTTGACTTTGAACAGCTACACTTTGCGTTTGAGACTCTGGAGAATGCTTCCCAGAACCCGTATCAAATTTAGTGGCTTCTACATACTCCTGCTCAAAAACAATAGCAGCTTTATCGACAGATTTCTTTTTGCGAACAACAGGTTTTTTCTTCAAGATAGATATTTTAGATTTTGTTTTAGCTTTGGTTTTAGTTTTAGCTTCTGCTGTAATTTTAGTTTTAACTTTTGCTTTATTACTACCAGATTTCGCTATAGTTTTTTTAACTGTAGAAACCTTTTTTTTATCTGCCTTTTTGACAGATTTAAGAAGCACACTTATCAGTTCTTCTTTTTTCATACCGGTTGTTTTTGAAATACGTTCCTTTTTGGCTAAGGCTAAAAGATCTTCTTTTTTTAATTTCTGAAGTTCTTTTTTATCCATTTTAAACACCTCCTATATCCTTAAATCTTTTAAGATATCTCTATCTTTAGATTTGGTTTTTAAGATTGATTCTCCATTCCTCGATACAACTTTAATATCCACTTGTTCTATATTACCTACTTTACAGTAAGAAACAACTATTTCAGATAAATTTAGTATTCTATCTTCAAAACCAATTCCCACCGCAAGAGCTGATGGCCCAGGGATATTTAAAGGCATTAAAAATACATCTAAATCCTTATTGAAAAACTGCTCTAAATTATTATTTTCTGTTTCATCTCTACCTACTATAAATTTTAAACTCTCTGACATCCTAAAATGTCTTCCTAATTTAAGTAAAGATATGTCCCGAAGAGTAAAATCAGGTTTGTATTCCATCAAATCTTTTAACCGCCTGCTAAACCCAGGGTCTGTAAGCAAACACCCTCCACTAGGGGTAGGATAATCAACTATTTCGTACTCAGATGCCAGCTCCATCTGTTTCTTCCTAGAGCGACCCTGAATACTAAAGAGTTTATCTCTATCAACCCAGCCTTCTTTTTCAGGATGAGTTTCAGGCATCAGTTTTGCAGAAAGCGGACGTAAAATACTGCCTTCAAGATCAGACTCTTTTTCTATCAAATCTAGCGCTCCCCTATTCTGCGACATCGGCCTTTCACCCAATACTTCGCCCGTTACTAAGTATGCCGCATTAAATTTTGACATATATTTTTTGGCCTCTTTAAACATAAAAACTTTACAATCTATACATGGATTCATGTTTTTACCATATCCATGCTTAGGATTTTTTAAAATAGGTAAATAATCCTCTTTGACTTCTATAATACGAAGCACACTATTAAACACTTCAGCTGTAATTTGTCCTAACTTTGACTTCATTTTACATTCTAAATCTTTATCTATGCAAGTGCAAAATGGTATATGGAAATAAATTATCTCCAACGGAACCCCTGCATTATGAAGAACTTTCCCCGCCAGAATTGAATCTAACCCGGATATAAGTAGCAAACCTTTTTCTTTCATAGAGTTATTTTAGATTGAAACCTCCAAAAAGAACACTATTTTATCTGAAGCTTTTTGTTGAGATTCACTTCCACATATTCAGACAAAACTTCTTGAACTTTGGCTGGAGGCAATATAACAAAATAATGGCTAACAATCACCTGAGCCATTTCATGAGCCAAAATACCCGGCTTTAAGCCTTCCTTGGTAATATATATCGTATTTTCCTCATTATGATAAAACGACTCTGTCTCAAGCTCTTGATCAAATCGCTCCGAAAACACTTTTTCTAATTCCTCTTTATTAGAGCAAATCTTTATATCACCGTGGTAACTGTAAAGATGTATGTCTAAAATATCCGATACCTCAGTAAAAAGATCATCTACATTTTCAGCCAAAATATCTTCCGGATCACCGCCCGGAACTATAGATTTGTTTGCATCTTGATAGAGATAAAAAACACCTCCAATTTGAATATCATAGGCAATACCCAGGGGATCTACCCCATCTTGATAGTATATGGTGAAATAATCGCTATCACATCTATGAGGAAAATCCATAGGGTAGGCACGGCATAGAGGAGTTAAAAAAAACAACGGCAAAACTAAAAGCGTTATTTTCCTCATGAAAACTTAAAGTTAGACATTAAAACGGCTGAGATTCTCTTTTATTTTTTTAACTTTCTCTTCTAGCACATCTTGCCCATCTTGACTTAAATCACCCTTAGAAATCACATCTTCAAGTTCATCAAGACTGGATTTAAGTTCTGTAATATAAAATCTCAGTTTTGCTTTCATGCGCCTCAGAGAATCAGCGATATTTTGCAGCTGATCTTTACCTCTAAGTTTAAAATCCGAACTTAAATCACCTTCTTCAATCATTTCAAACTCCTTTTTCAACCTGTACAAAGGCCCGGCAATTTTGTGAGAAATAAAGAGAGTAAGCATGATTGAAAAAAAACTAATTAGAACAGTTACAATGATTACAGTCTGAATAAGTATCGGTCTAATAAAATCCGCAGTTGTCTTAACTACTGCTTTTGTGTTCTCAAACCCAACAGTTGTCGTACGCGATGCCGTAATATAAAGCAATGATACAGTAATCAAAGAACCTACAATTACAAGTAAACAAAATTTGACTATAAACTGAGTCTGAAATTTTTTGTCTATGAAATAGATACGCCTCTTGTTACCTGCCATATCAACACCTCCCAATGAACATTAGACATTATTCGTTTGCGAACTATCCCCTCTGATTCGCAAAGCAAACCAAATATACGGGGATACATTACCATTATCCCCATCAGGGATTACCGCATAATCAATAAGCATATTGCTATTTGTTCAACAATAACTCTTGATCAATATTGATTACTGATTCCTCTCTAACCTCTTGAAGCCAGTCGTTTAAAACTTGGGCCTGCTTTTTACGCAATATCTGCCACTGAATCTGACTATAGGTTTCAGTCAAAGGCTTATCGCTAAGACCTTCTGCGATCATCTGATTATATTTATCGTTAATTTCCTGTTCACTAACTTTAACCCGAGATGCAAGTTCTTTAGATTTTAAATCAATAATAAGTTTAAAAAGCAGCTGTTCATAGTAATGCTGAAGAGAATTCAAAAATTCTTTGCTCTTATGCAATCCTACCTTCTCGGCCTCTTGCAATACAAGCTTTTTGCTCACCAACGCTTCTAACACCCCTTCTCTCACATCAACATTATCTTCTCGGCCCACATTCATCTCTTGGAAATAGTCCTCGAACTCTTCTTTCGTCATAGTAAAATTGTTGATTTGCATAGCAAATTCTTCCTTAACAAAATAACCCTTGCCAAGATAAAACCCGACAACCAAAACCACTAAAACCAGCATAATGATAATTATATTCTTCATTTTACCCATCCTTTTTCTTTTCAATATATAGCTTTTTATTGACTTTTACCACTAAAAAACATCTGGTCAAATCTCCAACACTTATATATACTTAGATGCTCGATTATAATTTACTATTTGTTGACTTCAAGAAACATTTATTGTAAATTTTAAACAATCGGGGCTGTAGCTCAGTGGGAGAGCACTACGCTGGCAGCGTAGTGGCCGAGGGTTCGAATCCCTCCAGCTCCATAAAAAAAGATATGAAAAAAATCGGCTTTCTTCTTTTAGCTATTCTATCTCTCTTTGGTTCTAATTTATTTGCCGAAGAGATTTTAATCCTTCCTATTCAGGGTGTAATTGATTTAGGTCTTTCCACATTCGTTAAAAGAGCAATTAAAGATGCAGAGGCTCAAAATATTTCAACAATAATATTAGAGATGGATACTCCCGGGGGCAGAGTCGATGCAGCGGATATTATCTGTGAGGCTTTATTAGAATTCAAAGGTAAAACCGTAACTTTCATATTAAACCAAGCCTGGTCTGCAGGGAGTATGATTTCTTTTGCAACTGATGAGATTATAATGCGTCCGGCATCAAGTATCGGTTCTGCCGAGCCAAGAATGGGCTTATCAAACCAGGAAATTAAAGATGAAAAAATAGTCTCCGCTTTAAGAGCACGGTTTAAAGCGATTGCCGAGGAAAAAAACCACAACCCCGCATTAGCTCAGGCAATGGTAGATAAGGATTTGGTTGTAAAACAGGTTTTAGTTAAAAATAAAGAATTCATCCTTACACAGCAAGATATGGATGAAATCATGGCAAGGAAAGGAAAAAGAAATATTAAAATAATTTCAGTTATATCTGAGGAAGGAAAGCTTCTGAATTTAACTGCGAAAGACAGCCAAAAATACGGCTTATCTAAAGCGATTTGCCAGGATAGAGAAACAATGCTGGCTTATTTAGAAAAAGAAGGTGCAAAATTAATCGAAAAAAGTCCAACCTGGTCAGAAAATATTGTTCGACTTATAACCCACCCTGTAGCTTCATCGCTACTTTTAGGAATCGGGTTCTGGGCAATTATTTTAGCACTACGAATTCCCGGTTTAGGGCTTCCTGAAATCGTAGGCGTTTCATTTATTTTGCTTTTTTTCTGGGGACATAAACTTGCAGGATTAGCCCAATGGCTGGATTTATTCTTAATCATGATAGGAGTGATACTTATTTTCATTGAAATATTTGTTCTGCCCGGCTTTGGTATTACAGGAGGCTTAGGCATAACATGCCTTTTAGGCGGAATCATCCTAATTATGGTAAGGCATCCTATTTATCCTCCAATACAGGAGCTAAACAACGCAGGGAAAATTCTTTTTTCATCGTTTATCATTACAGCAATACTATTTTTAATGAGCTTTAAATTTCTTTCCAAATCAAAAGCATGGAAAAATATAGTTCTGGAACACAGAAGTGAAGCTAAGTTAGAACCTCAAGAAGTCACAGAAGATAGTGGCGTTGCGATTTCTGATTTACATCCTGCAGGAAAAGCTCAATTCGGAAATAAAATTTATGACGTCCAAACAGATGGAGAATATATTGATAGTGGAAAAAAAATAAAGATAATATCACATTTTGGTAATATAATAAAAGTGAGGCAATCATGACTATTTTAAGCGATATTTTCTCGATAATTTTAGGGCTACTAGGAGCAATATTTTTCTTTGCTATGGAATTGTTCGTAATCCCGGGTTTTGGAGTTATGGGGGTTTTGGGTGTTATTTTAATTGCAGCCACAACTTTTACAGCTTACAAAAATTTTGGCATTGAAGCAGGTTTTTATACTATTTTGGCCGGACTTTTACTCACCGGATTGGCATTTTATTATTTTACTAAAAAGAAACTATTTAAAAGAGCAACCCTTCAATATAGATTATCTAAAGAAGACGGATTTGCCATCAGGCAGCTCTTGCTTGAAGAATACATGGACAAAGAAGGCATAGCTTTAACAACCTTAAGACCTATCGGTATCGTTAAAATAGAGGATGAGAGATTAGACGCAGTAGTTGAAGGATCTCTCTTTATAAAGAAAGATACTAAAGTCAAAGTTACAGACATTGACGGCAATAAACTAGTAGTTAAAAACTTAGAGGAGGTGGGAAAATGAGTATGTTCATATTGTTTTTAATCATCTTTGGCGGTTTTTTCTTATTCGGATATTTAATTCCGGTAAGATTATGGATTGCAGCATTAGCAGCGGGAGTCAAAATCGGACTTTTCTCTCTTATCGGAATGAGGCTTAGGAAAGTCGACCCTAATACAATTGTACCTTCTTTGATTATGACTTATAAAGCAGGGCTTTCGGTAAACTCCAATCAGATGGAAGCTCATTTTTTAGCAGGCGGAAAGGTTTTAAATGTAATAAAAGCTCTTATTTCAGCAGATAAAGCAAATATCCCTTTGAGCTTTGAAAGAGCAGCTGCAATTGATTTAGCAGGAAGAGATGTTTTAGATGCTGTAAAAACATCTGTTAATCCTAAAGTAATCGACGCACCAAAAGAAAACATGATTGCAGCAGTTGCAAAAGACGGAATCCAGGTGCTTGCCAAAGCACGGGTAACAGTGCGAGCTAATTTAGAAAGACTGGTTGGAGGAGCTACTGAAGAAACAATTATAGCAAGGGTTGGAGAAGGAATTGTTACAACAATCGGCTCATCTGCATCTTATAAGAATGTGCTTGAAAATCCGGATTCTATTTCCAAAACTGTTTTAGGTAAAGGCTTGGATGCAGGAACTGCTTTTGAAATTTTATCAATTGATATTGCAGATATTGATATCGGTAAAAATATCGGCGCTCAACTGCAAACCGACCAGGCAGATGCTGATTTAAAGGTTGCTCAAGCTAAAGCAGAAACCCGACGTGCAATGGCCGTAGCGCAGGAACAGGAGATGAAAGCCCGCGTACAGGAGATGCAAGCAAAAGTTGTCGAAGCAGAAGCTCAAGTTCCTCTGGCAATAGCAGAAGCATTTAAAGCCGGAAATCTAGGGGTGTTTGACTATTATAAACTAAACAATATTCAGTCTGACACTAAAATGAGAACAAATATCGCAACCGATATAAAGCCGGAAGAAAAAGATAATAAAAAAATCTGATGGACTTACTGATATTACTTTTTATAATTCTGTTCTGGGTTATAAGTCTGGTTTCTAAAATAAAAAAGAACCCGGAGCAAAATCAACTTGGAATACCGGAAGGATTCCCGATATTCCAGACCCCAATAAAACCGATTTTCATTGAACATACAAAAGTAGAATCTCACAAACAAGAATCTAAAACCACTCAAGAACTGAAAGAAAAAAAAATGGTAAAAAAAGAGGAAGCAATTTTAATCAAAGAAGTTAATGCAATTCATGCTAGAACAAACTTACAAGATATGTTAAAATTCGGGTCCTCTTTGAAAAAGGCAGTTGTTTTATCAGAAATACTGGACAAACCAGTTTCTTTACGTTAATTCAAGCCAGGGTGGCGGAATGGCAGACGCGCGTGATTCAAAATCACGTCTCCGTAAGGGGGTGCGGGTTCAAGTCCCGCCTCTGGCAAATAAATTGTCCTCGAAATAAAAAGACCAGATTTAATCTGGTCTATTTTTTAATTTACCCCCCCACCAATGGCCAAACCCTCTATGTTATATATCGCACATTTTTAATACTTTGTCAAATCTATATAAATTTTTTACTAATCAATGTTACAAAAGATAAACTATTGGCTATAAAAGAGTTAAATTCTGATATTCCTAAAATCCGGACCTGACCAGATAAAAACCGAAAGATATAAGAATTACACCAGCAATAATTTCAAAAACTCTAAGATGCTTTCTCACCTTTTCAAACAGCGTTAAAAATAAAGATAACGATACTGCAGAAACCATAAAAGGAACTCCAATACCTAAAGAAAACATACCTAAAAGCAATCCTCCCCTGGCAGCAGTTGCACCTACACTAGCCATGGTCAGAATAGCAACTAAGATTGGGGTTGCACAAGCAGTAAAACTGAGTGCAAATACTCCTCCTACAAAAAATGTACCCAATAACCCTGCCGGTTTTATCCGAGGCATAAAACTCTTTGCGCTTAAAAACAATCTGAATTTATTCTGAAACAAAAGATAACTTCCTAAACCAATAATTATAACTCCACCGATTTTCTGAATCGGTAATTTTAACCTAAAAATATATTCACCTATAACTGAAGCTCCTAAACCGAGAGAAATAAATAGAAATGAAAATCCCAGCATAAAAAACAAAGCATTAACAATAAGTTTTTTACGCGCTTTTTGAGAATCTGTTTTTAACTCCTGAAAAGACACCCCGCTGATAAAAGAAAGAAAACTTGGCACAAGCGGCAGAATGCAGGGTGAGAAAAAATATGAAATACCTGATAAAAAGGCTATACCTAATGAGAGCTCATTCATTTACCAGCCGCTCTAAGTAATCAGCCACATCGCTAGATGACCAGTCCAAAACCCCTTTTACTCCTGCAGATATTTTAAACTTTTTATCTATAATAAATGAAGATGGATATACATTTACCCTGTATTTATATGCTGATATACCTATCGGATCCAAATAAACAGGAAATTTTACATCTATTGTTTCTATATATTTAGAAATCACCTCTGCAGGTTCACCTTCAAATACAGCAACTAATTCAACAGCATCATTTGCTGCAATTTGAGAATAAAATTCTTCTAATAAATCAGCTTCTATTGCGCAAGCGCCACATTTTCTAAACCGTATATTTAAAATTATCACCTTACCTTTAAAATCAGAAAGTTTATACTTATTGCCATCTAAATCCTGAAAGCTAAAATCTATCGCATCTACTCTTTCTAAAGAAGAAGCGTCTTCCTGCCTTGAAGAAACACCTGGGGTAGCGACTCCAGGCTGTATTACAAATTTAAAATAAAAAATAACCCCTATTCCAATTGTTAATAAAAGAATAAGGGCTAATTTTTTCATAATCTATTTTTATACACCCATAACAACTTTGACTTTATGCTCTTTGGAATCTGAAATAATGGGAAGCAAATTCCCTGTTATTTTATTACCATCCAGATATACCTCTTTAACACCATGAGAAACTTTTTGAGGATTTTCAACCTCTATATTGTACACAGCACCTCTAAATGTTCTTTTAACTTTAAAACCTTCCCAGCTTGATGGAATACAAGGGTCGATCAAAAGCCCGTCTTCCTGGGCACGTAAACCTAAAATCCAATTGCTGCTGGCATGGAAATACCAGGCACCGCTTCCTGAATACCAAGACCAACCTCCACGTCCATAATTTTCCGAATCAGGTCCGTCAACATTACCCGAAGTAACATAAGGTTCGACAAAATATAAATCCGGATCCATTCCCCGTTTAACAGGAGAAAAACGCGAATATACATCATACGCCTTATCTCCTTTTTTCATTTTACACTCGGCAATAATCGCCCAGCAAGCAGCATGGGTATAGACTCCTCCATTCTCTCTAACCCCCGGAGCATAACGCGAAAGATAACCTATCATAGGGTCAGGATTCTTGTATGCCGGAGAAAATAATATCGGGCCGTAATTTTTCAACAGATGCTCTTCAGCACTTTCTAAAGCAGTGTTTTTCCGCTCTTCGGTAGTTGTATCATTTAAAATTGACCATGTCTGAGCATTAAGAAAAATTTTTCCTTCGCTACAGCTCTTGCTTCCCAAGGGATCTCCATTATCCTTTGTAGCTCTGATGAACCATTCTCCATCCCAACCGAATTCATTAATGGCTTTCTTAAGTTCTTCTGCACGTTTTAAATAATTACCTGCCTTATCTTTATTCCCTTTTTTTTCACAAAGCGGGGCAAATCTTTTTAAAATCCCATAAAGAAAATGCCCCAGCCAAACGCTTTCTCCTTTCCAGTCTAAACCTACTGCACTCATGCCATCGTTCCAGTCACCTTCACCTATCAAAGGCAACCCCCGAGGACTAAATCTGGAAAGCACAAGGTCTATTGCTCTTATACAATGCTGGTATAACTCTTCTTCCTCGCCGTCTACATAAGGTTCTTTCTGATCCAGAATTGCAAAATCTCCGGTTTCATCCAGATAAAAAGATATAATGTAAGGCATCCAGAGCAAGTCATCTGTCATCTCTGTCTTGGCTCCCAGCTCCGTTAATGGATGCCACCAATGATAAACTGCTCCATCTTTAAACTGATGTCTGGCATGAAGCAAAATCTGTTTTTTGGTCAATTCCGGCTTAAGAGGCAAAAACGCAAGTGAATCCTGCAGTTGGTCTCTAAATCCATATCCGCCGCTGCATTGATAATACGCAGTTCTAGCCCAAATACGAGCTGCTATTGCTTGGTATCTCAACCAATAATTGGTTACAACATCAAATGCTTTATCCGGGGTTTCCACTTGAAGCGGAGAAATAAACTCATCCCAGAAATCTATCGTCTTTTTAAAAGCTTCTTCAATATTCTCTGGTTTGGAATATTGTTTTATTAGTTGGGAGCTTTTTACTTCATTTTCATTATAGCCCAATAAAAACACAACCTCTTTTTCTTCGCCAGGTGCTAAAGTAATATCTACCTGTAAACTTGCTATAGAATCATTCCATTTGCCAACTTTATTTTTAAGCTTTCCTTCCTCAATTGCTTCAGGATTAGCAAATGTTTTATAGCGTCCAAAAAAGTTTCTCTTATCACCTTCGAAACCAGCAATAGGAGCATTCACGCTATGAAACCCGTCACCTGTATATTCTTTTAGCCCTGTAGAGATAAAACCTGGAATAGGAACTTTTCTCTTAGTAGCAAAAATGGCATTTAATTCTTTATTGAATGAAGTTTCAATAAATGTTCTCTGAAACTCCCTGTGTATATCTTCGGAATTACCTAAACACCATTCCAGATAACTAAACAAACTCAAGTTTCTTTTTTTATCGGACTTGTTTATAACTTTTACCTTCCATACTTCAAGCGGAGCATCAGGTGGTACAAACATTGTTATGACGTTTTCTATTCCCTTATATTCTGTATGATAAACAGTGTAACCTATGCCATAACGAACCTCAAATTTATCAAATTTAACCTGAGTAGGTTTATAGAATAAAGACCAATACGAATCTTCATCGTTATCCCTCAAATACAGGAATTTTCCCCATTCTTCCCTCACTAAATCCTGGACCCAGCGGGTCATTCTACACATCTGGGCATTACCCCACCAGCTAAAACCGCACCCCGTCTGAGACATTACAGTTCCGTAATCAGGATTGGTTAAGACATTCATCCAAGGCATCGGAGTTAAAGGAGTTTTTATTACGTATTCCCTGCCTCCTGATGCGAAAAATCCATATTTGGTCTCAAAAAGCTTTTCCCCTTGATAATATGTTTCTAATTCTTTCATACTTTGTATACTCCTCCTTCTTTTTTAGCGGCCCTAACGGGATTTGAACCCGTGTCGCCGGAATGAGAGTCCGATATCCTAGACCGGGCTAGACGATAGGGCCGATTCTTTTAGTGTCTATATATATTACAAAACGAATTAAATTTCAAGCTATATATGTTAAAATTGCAATTTTAACATTCTTAATTGATTTAATGGATGCCTAAAAGAGAAATCTATTTCCCGCCAACAGGGCCTGATGCATCCTATACAACTACCGATTAATTCTTTTATTTCTTCGTTCTCATTACCTCTGAATTTATGACAGGGAGAAAAAGACCCTTCAGGCGAAATAGAAAAATAAAGCCTTCCTGCATAACAACGAGGATTCTTAAAAAAGCCTTTAAAGTAATCTTTAGAAGATTCTAAAAATCTATCACTATTAAATATCACCTTACGTTTCTTGGATAAAACTTCATAAATACTATCAATATCCCCATAATCTTTCTCTTGGAATTTAAACTCAGCTTCTGGATTTTCAATCGGTACCAATGAAACCATAAAATCATATCCCCTTGCAAATTCAACTATTTGGGGTAATTCTTTTAGATTTAACCGTGACACTACAACATTTAATAACTTAATCCTGTTCTTAAAATACCGGCTAACCAATTCTATGGAATTTGAAACACTTTTTAAATAATCATTACCGGTTATAAAAGCATATTTTTCCTCATCAAGAGTGTCTAAAGATATAGATATTCCATCTAATCCGGCTTTATAGAACTCAACAATTAAATTTTCATTCAATAAAACTGCATTAGTAAGCAATCTTACTTTTATGCTTTCCTGCTCAAATATCTCTACAACCGTAACAATATCATCTCTCAACAAAGGCTCCCCCCCGCCTATACTGATGTATAAAATGCCCGAATCTGATAAATTTTTTGCCATTTTCTTTATCTCGATCACAGAAAGCTCTTTTTCGAATTTATCCTCTGTAACTTTACACATTCGGCAAGCAAGATTACATCTGTGTGTAATGCCATAATGGACATATACTGGTCTTGGTCTTCCTAAAACAAAAGATAAAAGACTATAAAATTGAGATATTTTCATCTTTTAATACGCTTAAAAATTTTTATCTTGCACAATCTATACGTTTCATAGTCCATTGTTATCTCTTTTATGAAAATAAATTCGCCTAACCTTTTTTTAAACTCATCCTGCAGTGCTAATAAATGCTCCTTTCGATAACCTGGAAAATCACTTTCAAAATCGCTCTCGATATAAAAAATAAAATCTGATTTGTCTATAATATCCGAGGGTAGCATTGCATTATCAACTAAAGATAGCAAATCCTCGAATTGTACTCTGCTTGAGATTTTCTTCATTGCACATGCATATTTTATTACATCTATGATAAATGGATTAACGTCACATAAATTGTCTGGGACAACACCAATTTCTACAGCTTTATCCTTTTCTCTAACTATATTAATTATTTCATCAACATTTCTTATCTTCGACATAGGAAAGACTTTTCCAATAATAAAATAATTACTAACTGGATTCGACTTACTATGCTTTAATTCAACAAAAGAAACTATAGACAAACTACATGTGAGAATAAACAAAAATTTAATGTTTACTTTTTCACCTACCTTGCCAATAGCATAGGTTATTAAAATAGCAACTCCGGGAAGCAAGGGAATAGTATGTTTTGGAAGTAATACTGCAGGGTGAAAAATCAAGATAAAAAAGGATATAACAACCCATAGAAAAATACATATTAATTCCTTCTTTTTAAACCTGATGATTTCCATAAACGCATAGAGAATACTTATCAAGCCAACCCAATAGTAGCAAGTGGAAATCTGTAAATATAGAACACCGTAATAAGGAATTAAAAATGTTTTAATCTCATAAATAAATTTAGAAAATTGTGAACCTAAATTTTCCGATTGAACACAACGACTGAGATAACTAAAGAACAATTCCCGTGCTGGCTTATCAATCAAAACCGCTAAACACCATATTGCTGGAATAATAATCATTAACAAGCAAGCTATGAAAAAATTTCTATACGCCGGACTTGACCTTTTTATATTTAAAATATAAAAAAATACACCGGGTATTACAAAAAAGATAAAGTATGGATGAATTAAAAATCCGATTATATTTATTATTGCCCAAAATAAAGTATATTTTTTATCTTCAAAAAAACGCGAACTAATTAACAAATAATGACTCAAAACAACAACTGCCGTTAAAGCAACGCTATGGTGACAAGCTCTTGAAAAACCTATTATTCCTGGAAAACCTAAAAGTATAATTACAGCAATTAACCCGTATATCGGGGTTAATAATTTTCTACCCAAAAGATAGGTTGAAATAACAAGCATAATTACCCATAAAAAGTTAACCCCTGCCATTACATCCGTATTTTCTCCAAAGAGAACGTAAAATGGAACTGGCAACAATCTTTGCAATGGCGGGATAACATTACTTCTGATTTTTTTAAAAAAATCAGAAGGGTCGCTTTTTAAAGCATGAAAATATTGGATACTGGCAGAGAAACTCCTATACTCATCATGAACAGGATAAAGCTCATCTTGTTTCAGAAAAATAAAGTGTAAAATCGCAATAACAACAATTAAAACTGCTAAGAAAATTACAGATTTCTTTTCCAAAATAATCTTAATCCTTTTTTTATGATTGCGATTCGGAAATAAAATCTTTTATAGGCTAATCTTACTAACTGTTGTAACTCTTTTCTACTCAAATTCTCTTCCCAAAACGGAAGTTTGAAATCCTTAGATGGATATGTAATAAAATCTTGCCAATATTTTGAGGGGATTATTTTCTTATCTACCGCATCGAAATAAAGCTTTGTCTTAGGATATATAGCCAGGATGTTAAACATGCAATAATCGGGATCCAATTTAAGGGCAAAATCAATTGTATCTAAAACCTGCACCTTGCTCTTTTCATAAGGAGTCCCGATCAAAAAATAGGCTACAGTTTCAATGCCGTGTTTCTTGCAAAGTTTAAAAGCATTTGTGATATCTTCAATGTTGGCATTTTTATTAAGCGAGTCTAATCCTTTATCACTGGAAGCCTCAACGCCAAAATGAATTCTGACGCAACCACTTTCTCTTAAATCTCTTACCAATGCATCTGTTACCACATTAACCCGGCCTCTAAAACTCCAGGAGATGTTACAACTTTTAATCTGAGAAATAAATTCCTGAACCCATTGGATATCAGTATTAAAAGTATCATCCACAAAATATATCTCCTCAAACCCCAGTCTTATACAAGCATCGATTTCCTTAAGTACATTATCAACAGAACGTTTCCTGAATTTGAAATTTGGCACCAAACAAAAACTGCAATGAAAAGGGCACCCTCGTGAAGAAACCATGGTAGCAATTCTTCTTTTCCCGGATAAACGGTAGCTATACTTCTTCCCCAGCATTAAATCCCGGGCCGGAAACTCTATTTTATCTAAATCATCTATTACCGCAGGAGCATACTCCACGGGATTTTTATTTTTGAAATAAACCCCTTTTATTTCATTTAGATTTTCTTTTCTCTTGAAATCTAAAACCAGCTCTGTAAATGCCTCTTCCCCGTCTCCTACAGTAATTGAATCTACACCATTTAATCCAAGTGCCTCTTGAGGAAAAAGAGTAACATGCGGACCACCTAAATTAACATGAGTATGCAAGGAAATTTTCTTAATTATTTTAACAACTTTTGAAACAGTCAAAATATTATGGGTGATTGCTAATATTCCAACTATATCAGGCTTATAACTCTTAACATATCTCGAGAGACGTTTATAATTTATTTTGGCTTCCAAAGAATCCAAAAATTTCAGTTCGATTTCATCGCTATGCCTCTTAAGTGAACTGACTAAATAAAGAAGCCCGAGTTGAGGCAAGTTGCCAAGATTTTTATTTATCAATAAAGGCAATTCCGTTGTTATCATATCTTCACATGGCGGATTTAATAAAAGTACTTTAACTCGTTTCATAACTATATAAAGCTCTCCCGCAACAATTGATTTATCCTAAAAATACCTTCTATGTTTTTCCTGTAAAATACCATTTCAAATACGCTCCTCCTGCAAAAAACCAAGAAGTTGCATCTGCACAAGATTTAAAGGAAATTAACCGTCTAAAAACATATTTTGGATTGAGAAAAAATTCTGCTGTCATTTTTTTTTGTAATATTACTAAATCTTTTGCTGAGAAATGTTCAGTATGCCACTTTGGAATTCTTCCAAACATCTCAAAATCCTCCCAATCAATATCTTCATGCAACATATCTTTTGCTTTCATCATCTCATGTATAGCTGTGCCAGGAAAAGGAACAATAATTGCAACTGAAATTATCGTCCAGGGCAAAGAATGAATCATTTCTCTTGTCATTTCAATATCTTCCATTGTCTCTGATGGATGTACCCCAATAATAAAATTACCTTCAATATGCTCAATTCCTGCCTCTTTTGCCCAATAAACGGCTTTTTCGATCTGGGCAAAAGAAAAATTCTTCTCGATTAAATCACGAATTCTTTGACTACCCGACTCTATTCCAAAAGTAACTTTTCTACAACCGCTTTTGACCATCATTTTAAGTAAATTTTTTGATATTTTATCTACTCTTGTTTCACAATTCCAGGATTTTACACCATGTGAAAGAAAAATATCACAAATCTCCAAAGACCTCTCTTCATCTAATCCAAATGTATCATCCGCAACTACTATGTGTTTAACTTTGTTCTGCTCTATGAGCTGCTTAACTTCCTCTTCAATAAATTCTGTCTTTCTAAACCTAGCCTTTCTTCCAAATGCAGCGGAAACAGCACAAAAAGCACAACTAAATGGACATCCGCGAGAAGTAAAAAGCTCAGCTGAAGAAATTTTATTTGAAAATCCCTTTGCTGAATACCCCGGTTGTTTCCTATTTTTAAAAAGATCCCTGGCAGGGAATGGGATCGAGTCTAAATCTTCAATTAAATCCCTCAAAGGATTTTGAATTATTTTCCCCTCGCTTCTGTAAACCAAACCTTTGATTTCTTCTGTCTTTTTTTCATTTTGAATACAATCACACAATTCAAGTAAAGTAACTTCTCCTTCTCCGTAAACAAGATAGTCAAAGTCAGAAAATTCATGAAGTGTCTGCTGAGGAAGACAATTAGCATGAGCTCCGCCAACAACAGTAGCTATCTTGGAAGAAAAAGATTTTACTACAGCACATATTTTGGCTCCGTTTTTTATTGTTGAAGTTGTACAGGAAATTCCTACAATCCCAGGAGAATTTGTTTTTAACTTTTCAAAAAAAGCAATCTCATTATACATTTCAATCTCATAATCAATAATCTCAACGTTATACCCGAATTTACGTATATATGCTGCTAAATAAGCAAGATTCATCGGTTTAGTATGAGGTAAAAGACACAAATGCTGTAACAGGCTAGGCGGACGAATCAATAAAATATTCACCTAAGATACCTCACGCCATCTTTAAAATCATCGATGATTTTACATCCCTCCTTAAGCTGATCATGAATCCATGAATATTTAAATCTACCATTTCGGCCGGACAATTCCAGATTACTGAAATTGTTTAAAAAATCAAAAATTTTCTGGATATTTTTTTCACTTTCTATTTCTAAAACAGGATAGGCATATTCTAATCTTTCTACTGTACCGGATAATATTTCTCCCCTTGTTATCCACCCTATTTCTATAAGCTTCAAACAAGCTATTTCTATTAGCTCTTCATCCTTCATTTGCCACAACTCGTCTGTTACCTGAGAAGGAATTTCTACCATCAGTGAAGTCTTTTCTTCTGGAGACATAGCTTTGCTTCTGTTTTTGGGCTCAGAAATTCTCATAAAAGGAAATTCCAAAGAGGGAAAATAAACTGTACCATGTTTAGTTACTATTTTTTTATCCAAAAATAAAACCACCAATATTACGCTGCGAAAATACAGTTTTCTGGCTAAAAGCAAAATTTCTTCCGGCGGAGAAGGCTCCAAAATCTGCAAAAACATATTGATGGGTATCGTACTTACTAACTTATCTATTTTTACTCCTTTTTTCCCATTAATTTCTACTTCTTGTATCCGTTTATAGTTATGTAATATTTTACTTACCTTAGCCTCTTTTAAAATATTTTTATTCCCGCAAAACTCTGCTATCTTTTCACAAATTGCACCAATTCCAACTCGCGGATAATAAAAAGTGCCTTCTAAATGTTGGGCAGAAACATTCTTTCTTAAAAAGCTATTTAAATTTAAACCTCCTAGTCTTTCCCCATGGACATTCAACGAAAGCTTATCGCAAGATATACCCCATAATTTTTTAGAATAATTTAATAAAAAAAGCCCTGCAATAGTCTTTCCATATCGCTGTAAAACAAAATCTTCAAAATTATTACTGCTCTTCCTCAGCCTTGAAAACAAAACTTCAATTAAAGCTTTTCCAAACATAGTAAATCCTATATTTTTTATTAAATTTAGCGGCGAGAGTGGAAAATCGATTAATTTTCCTTGATGATAGATACAACTAGGAATAGTTATTTTTTCTAACTCTTCTCCTAACAAGCCTTTTGCCATTTCTGTGACATAAACATCTTTATTGTGAAAACGATGTGCTCCTGAATCAAAAAGAAAATCTTGATGACTAAATGTTGTGCTCAAACCACCTACTCGATTTCTAGCCTCATAGATTGTAAAAGACATGCCTTCTTTCTTCGCATAATAGCCGACAGCTAACCCCGCGGTACCCGCACCTAAAATAGTAATGTGTAAGGGCTTATTCATATATCTGCGATTATTTTAAATATTGTTTAAAATCTTTATTTACGATATACATATCGTGCCAGATTAAAAACATCAATAATGCCCAGAGAAAACGCCCGTTATCCTGTTTTTTATTCAAGTGCTGCTTCCATTTAAACGCTATAAATTCAAAGTTAAAAAGACCTGTTTTTTCAATATTCTTTTTGGAAAAATATTTTTCCCCCAAAGTTTTAAACTCTTTTAAAAACCAAATTGAATAAGGCAATTCAATACCGAAATTCTTACGTCGGATAATCTCTTTTGGCAGGTAAGATTTCATTGCCTGCTTTTGAAAATATCGACGGCGGAAATAATAAATCTTATATTTTGTCGGAATTTTACTTGTAAAATCCACCACATTTCTATCCAGATACGGGAACCTTGCCTCAACAGAATGCGCCATTAACATACGGTCATTCTTCAGCATTAAATTTCCAATAAGAAAATATTTGAAATCAATCAACCCGATTTTATTAAGCTCATCAGCAAAATTGTTATTTTCAAATAACTCTCTAAATAGCTCTTCGCTTTCTTTAAACCGATGATGAAGTAAAAAAGATGCTTTCTCCTTTGTATTTAAAACATGGCGCCAAAAATAATGAGCAGCAGGCACATCTTTTTCACATCCTTCAGTAAAACGTTTGGCCAAAAAATCAAAACTCAACTTACTATATGAAACAGGCAAAAGGGAACAGCATTCTTGAACAAGTCGTCTTAAAAACACGGGAGTAAAATGACGATATGATTTGGCAATCTTATAGGCAAGATGCGTTTCATATGCATTAGACACTTCATCCCCGCCTTCTCCTGATAAAATCACTTTTACGTATTTTTTAGCTTCTTTGCTTAATAAGAAATTAGGAATTGTTGAACCATCATTAATTGGCTCATCCAAATAAGCCATATGTTTAAAAATGTTTTCTAAAATATCATTTGGATTGACAATAATTTCATGGTGAATTGAACCGGCGTAGGATGCCATTATTTTTTGGTATTTAGATTCATCGAAACTGGGATTGTTTATTCTTAAAGAAAACGTATGCAGCTTACTACTGTGCCCTAACATTTTAGCTAAACCTAAGATCGTACTGCTATCCATCCCCCCGGAAAGAGTTACTCCTACCGGACAATCAGCAATGAGATTATTCTCTACAGACTGTACCATAACATTAAAAAAACCATCAATCGCTTCTTTCTTACTCATTGTATAATCAGACTGAAAATTAATTTTAAAATATTCACGCAAAATAACCGTCTGTTCTTTAAAATCAACCTCGAGTAAATGGCCGCCATCAATTTCCTTAATTCCAGAAAATGCAGTCATAGTCCCAGGAATATAACCTAAAGAAAAATAATGATATATTGCTTCATGGTTTACGCGAGGCGTAAACCAATCCAGCGCAAAAAAAGATTTTATTTCTGAAGAAAAGTATACACATTCGCCTTTTTGCATAAAAAATAAGGGCCTCGTGCCATAATGATCCCGTACAATGTATGCTTTCCCTTCTTTTTTATCATAAAGGCAAAACGCAAACATCCCTGATAATTTGTGAATAAAATCAATACCTATTTGATCATAGAGATAAAGAAGAACCTCTGTATCTGAGCAGGTAATAAGTTCTTCTTTAAACTGCTTCCTGAGTTCCTGAAAATTAGTCACTTCTCCGTTATAGGTTAACCAAACATTCCCCTTTGCATTACTCATCGGCATATTGGACCTATCATCAGGATCAATCACCTTAAGCCTGGAATTTCCTAAAAAACATCTTCCATCATGAAAGCTTCCCTGATAATCCGGACCTCGATGATTTAAAAGCAAACTCATTTCATTGCCTTCTTTGTAATCATGCTCATTTAAGTTATTCTTTAAACTTAAAATCCCGCTAATGCCACACATTTATTATCGCCTCTTTTTTGAAATCATTTCTATACACATAATTATTTTATCACCATCTTCTTTTTCTTTTAAGAGATAGATTTCTTATTGACAAAATCAAATGTTTTCGCTTCAATAAATATACTCATTTTAAAACATTTATGCAAACCACGAAATCTATTTATCAATGTATACTTATTGCAACCTTGTACATATTATTAATTATTTCGTTCTGTCTGCCTTTTAGATTATTGTTTCCACCCAATATTTTAGGAACCCATATTGATTTAGATGCGTTATGCTGGGATCAATGGTTTACCAAAAAATGTATCACCGAATTGAATTTTTCCCAACTTTGGCATACCGACTTTATCGCTTATCCTCATGGTACAAATTTATTTCTTGATCACGGACCTCCGTTTTGGGAATGCATATCAATCCCCTTCCAGCTCATCTTACCTTTTCCTAGTAGCCATACGTTTTTAGTCATTTTTATCTTGCTTCTTAACGCCTTTTCATTCTTCATTCTTGCCAAATATCTCTATAAACATATTCCGCTTGCCTTTCTTGCTGGAATACTGGGAAGCATTAATCCTTATACCATATATCACATAAACGCCGGCCGCCCACAACAAATAGCTATATTCTGGGCCCCTTTATTTATGTTGTATCTCCTTAAAACTAAACAACAACCAAACATAAAAAACACTATTATTACATCTGTCATATTAATTCTAACAGCTCTTTCTTACTGGTATTATAGCATGTTTCTGATTATATTTATGATCCTTTTCCTCTTCTATTCTTACTTTCTGCATGCTACTAAAAGAGAGAAATTAATTCTTACTAAAAACATTTGTTTAGTACTGTTCTTTTTTGGTCTTAGCATACTGCTTTTATTTGGTTATCCTGTTATCGTAAAAGGCCTTTATCCTCAAGGCTATAGCGCTATTAGACCTTTCCCATCTTTTCAAGAAATCGTCTCTAAAAATACTTCTGTCTGTTTTTCGCATATGCTCTTATGCACATCATTCGGTGCTTATTATCCTTTGCTATTAATATTAATTATCAACATTATCTCCTTCCTAAATTTAAAATTTTTCAAAAAAAATATACTCTGGATTACTGCTGCTGACCTTTTTTACATCCTATCTCTTGGCCCTTATGTAGGCATTTTTAATAAAATCATCCCTTCCCCACTCTTTATGGCATGCTATTATCTGCCTACTTTCTCTCGTTTCTGGTGGCCAATCAATTACTTTATCCTCAGTACAACCTGTTCTATTGTTATTATTATATCTTTTATTTATGACTTGTCTCATTACAAAAGATTGAGAACAATAGTATCTATCTTTCTCTCATTTAGCTACCTTGTATTATTTTATAACATCCAATACAACTCGCCCCCCTCTTTGCAACCTCTCCCTCCAAGCAAACATCCAAAATTCAATTTTTCAAGCTTAAAAATACCGCAACTAAGAATTGGATTTCGCTTCTCACGATTAAGAGTACCGCATCCGGTATATATTTATCTTAAAGACCAAGAAAACGGTGCAGTTATTGAACTACCGTTTGAATTGGAAAAAGTTCTCTTTCTTAATAACCAAAGAACTCACAAAAAAAATACTTTTAACCACCCTGGATATGGACATGATGAAGAAAGTCTTCTCTGGCCAGAAGAACAGATACAACTACTTAAAAATAACCTCTTCTTACGTTATGTTGATGAAGTATGCAAACATTATTCCCGCACAACAGCCAAAAAAATAACCCCGAGACAATACACTCCTCAAGGGATAAAAAAAGCACTTGAGGAATTACATAACCTGGGATTTAATTATATTGTCGTCAATCCCGCATATACCTCCCGTTATTTTGAAGAAAATAGCCTACTTGAAAATTTAGTTAAATTTCTTCCCGCTCCCTTTAAAGAGTATCCTGATAACCTGAAGTTATACCGTATTGATAATCTAATTGAAGTTAATTAAAACTAATGTACAAAAAATTGCTCGATATATCCTTATCATTGTTTTATACTTAGCATTTATTACTTCGTTCTGCCTACCATTTAAATTATTATCCTATCCCCATATTCTAGGGATAGGGATGGAAAATCCTGATTTAAGCGGGTCGTATTGGATTCAATGGTTTATCAAAAAATGTATTACTGAATTAAATTTTTCCCAACTTTGGCATACCGACTTTGTTGCTTATCCTCATGGCATGGATCTGCTCTCTGATTTCGGACCTCCGTTTTGGGAATGCATATCAATCCCCTTCCAGCTCATCTTACCTTTTCCAACCAGCTATACAGTTTTAGTTTTGTTTATCTTGTTTCTTAATGCCTTCTTATTTTTCCTTTTTGCTAAGTTTCTTTATAAAAACACTTCACTTGCCTTCCTTGCTGGAATATTGGGAAGCATCAATCCTTATACAATACACCACGTAAATGCTGGTCGCCTACAGCAAATGGCTATATTCTGGATCCCTTTATTTATGTTGTATCTCCTTAAAACTAAACAACAACCAAACATAAAAAACACTATTATTACATCTATACTATTAATTCTAACAACTCTTTCTTACTGGTATTATGGCATGTTTCTAATTATATTTATGTTCCTTTTCCTCTTCTATTCTTACTTTCTGCATGCTACTAAAAGAGAAAAACTGATTCTTACTAAAAACATTTGTTTAGTACTTTTCTTTTTTGGTCTTAGCATACTGCTTTTATTTGGTTATCCTGTTATCGTAAAAGGCCTTTATCCTCGAGGCTATAGCGCTATTAGACCTTTCCCATCTTTTCAAGAGATCGTTTCTAAAAATACTCCTAACTATTTTTCTTTTATGATTAGTGGAACATCCTTGAAAAGACTTGTCAATTCTTCATTAATAATAGCAATAACTAATCTCCTTTTTCTGTTTAACATAAAATCTCTTAAAAAAAATCTTCTCTGGATTATCAGTGCAAATATTTTCTATCTCCTGTCCCTTGGTCCCTATTTAAATATTTTTGGTACAATTGTTCCTTCTTTTACTTTCATCTTTTTTTATTATCTTCCCACATTTTTACGTTTATGGTGGCCTATTAATTACTTCTCCATGAGTATCAGCTGCTCTATTATCATTCTGATATCGTTCATCAATGGATTAACTTATCACAAACGGATAAAAACAATTCTTTCCTCTTTCATATCGCTCGTATTCATTTTGTTGACTTATGGTAATCAGCATGAATTCTTACCTTCTTCAACGCTTTCTTTTGAAAATTTACGATTCCGTTTCTCGCAAATAAAAGAACCTCATTCGGCATATTGTTATCTTAAAAACCAAGAAGCTACTGCAATAATTGAATTGCCGCTTAATTGGGGCTCCACATTATTCCTTGATAATCAGATGGTCCATCAGAAAAGAACTTTTAATTTCCCTGGATATGGATTCGGCGAAGAGATATTTATTTGGCCAGAAAAACAAGTGCAATTACTTAAAGAGAATCTCTTTTTGCGTTATGTTGATGAGGCATGCAAACATTATTCTCACACTCCAGTCAAAAAAGTAATCTCGCAACAATACACTCCTCAAGGGATAAAAAAAGCACTCGAGGAATTACATAACCTGGGATTTAATTATATTGTCGTCAATCCCGAATATACCTTCCGTTATCTTGGAAAAGAAAACCTGCTTATAGATTTAATTAGATTTTTCCCTGTTCCTTTTAAAGAGTATTACGATGGTCTAAAATTATATCGTATTGACAATCTAATCGAAGACAGTTAAAAAATCCACTCAATTGCAAAAATATTTCTACTCCTAATAAATTTTACAACTATGCAAATACATGTCTTTTTTAAACAATCTGAAAAACTTTTCCTTTTTAAAACCCATTTTTCTTAACAACGAGTTAACTGCAATATTTTTGATAGAAGTAGAAACTTTTACTTTTTTTATTTTGTTTCTATTCATTACACTAAGTACACTGCCTATTAAATTAATAGCATTATTTTCTCCACGCGATTGGGGATTAATTGATATAAATAAAAGCTCTGCATTTACACTTCTAATGTATGACTTGAATGGATAAAAAGGTAACTCTAAAATTTGCAAAAAACAAATTGGATTAATAAGCAATTGCTTAAAATAGATTAAAAATAATTTCCAATCACTCAGTAATTCCGAAAATAATTTTTTGCTGTTCAATGCTGCCATAATAAAACCGGCAACGTTTTTATCTTCTACAACTAAGCTGATACAATTTTTAGATTTTATAATTAACCCTAAATATCGCCTTATGAAATTACATCCGAACTTTAGAAGATATGAATCAAACATATAATCGACATAAAGCTGAAAAATTACATCTAAATCTCCCGGGGATGCATCTCTGATTATTTTCTGTGTTTCCACCATAGAATTATAAAAAAAAGCAAAATCTTTATGCCCTTAAAATATTTTGTTACATCAGATAAAGTTTTTATCTTTACCATATGCCTATACCAAATTTTAGGCTGTAAATAAAACTTGCAATAAAATTTTCTATAATAATACAGCAATTCATTGTGACTCAAACTTTTAGGAACAAATACAGGCTCCCACAAATTATGCTTAGACAAATCTTTAGTGATCATCTTGCCGTATTTCTCAACTAGTGAATATTGAAAAGTATTTTTTAAAGGGGTATTAATTTGAACAGTTATATCTTCTAAAGGCAAGCTACAGGCAAAATCTATCGTTTCTTTTATGGTCTCCTTGGTATCAACAAGATGGCCAAGCATAAAAAAAGCTTTTGGTTCTAAATCCAGTTCATATGCCCATTGAGCAACACGCCTAACTTGATATTTTATCAAGCCTTTTTTTATAAACTTCAACACATCTTCGTTGCCGGATTCAACACCAATCCGCACTCTCCAACAACCAGCAGATTTCATTTCACTTAACAATTCTTTATCTAATACATCAGCTCTTACAGAACAAGTCCAGGTCAAATCCATATTAGCCTTCTTTATTTCTTTCGTAATTTTATACACTCTATTTTTATTGGGCGTAAAAGTTGAATCTACAAATGCAATGTCTCGCGCCCCAAAATTATCAACCAATTGAGTCATTTCCCGAATCATATACTCGGGACTAAAAGTGCGATACTTATTACCAAATACACTCTTGTCACAAAATATACACGAATACGGACAACCTCTACTTGTAATCATACTTAATTTAGGCAATCTCTTTTGGTCATTAGGCTGAGGTTTATATTTATAAATCGGTACTAAATCTCGAGCTGGGAATGGCAAAATATCCAGATCAGCTATGTATTCTCTTGGAGGTGAGAAAAAAAGTTCATCCTGCATCGCATAAGCAACACCTTCTACATTTTCAACGACATCTCCTCGTTCCATCACAGATATTAGCTCTTTAAATGTAACTTCTCCTTCTCCAATTACTGCCAAATCGATTTCCTTATGCCTTAACAAATCCTCGGGATTAGAATTAATGTGCGGCCCTCCGGCTATAATCTTTATTCCTGGAAGCTTACTTTTTATTTTTTTCGCTAACTCATAACAAGAATAAATCGAAACAGTAAAAGTTGTTAAACCAATTAAATCGGGTTTAAATTT
The DNA here is from genome assembly GCA_030765145.1 of Candidatus Saelkia tenebricola. GTDB lineage: Bacteria > Omnitrophota > Gorgyraeia > Kaelpiales > Kaelpiaceae > Saelkia > Saelkia tenebricola. Next base: position 54,852 of record JAVCDA010000082.1, read on the forward strand.
AACTACTTCCCTTACCGCTTCATCCATAGACAGACCTTCTACAGGCACATCAATAATTTTTACACTTTGACCATCTTTTCTCAAAACTGCGCCAAGATAACAAAGACCTAAAGGGGGAGAATTATAAAACAGGCTTCTAACAACAGGACCCAAATTTCTTACTGTCTTAGGAGATAAAGGAGGATTTATTAAAATTACCTTCATTGAATTAACAACCTCTTTGGTGAACCATACTCTTTAAACTTCCAAACACTTAAAACCCCTTGCATAATCATCTTTAACCCTACATGAAAAAGCTTGATAAAATTAGAGGCTTGCGCGATTAATTTTATCAAAAAAAGATGCTTTTTTAAAAAAACACTGCGAGCTAATAACCTTATTACATTTTTAGGAATGAATGATTTTGATATCAGAGAAACTATAGCTACAGCAAATAACTCATCTTCACTCCTTGGATATGAAAAACCAAGTCTAAATTGATAAAAAGACTTATTTGCCCTACCTTCTATATCATCTGGGGTAATAATTTTCTTCTCAAGAAAAATTTTACTTAATTCTGTCCCTGGAAACACCGTAAGTGAATAGAGGAACAAGCTGAACGGCCTTGGTAAATCAAGCAATAGTGTTATTAATTCTTTTTTATTCTCAGGAGTAGATAATGGATTATCAAATATTAAATCATATACTACATCAAGATTGATTTTTTTTGCTTCTTGAGCAAATTTTTTAATCACATCTACTTCTAGCTTTCTATTATAAACCTGCTCTGATTCCTGTACTGATCCGGTTTGAATCCCAATTTGAATTCTCTTTAAACCTGCACATTTTAGCTTTTTTAAATTACTTTTATCCAGACATTGAGCATTAAATAGAATTTCAAACGGTAATTTAACACGTTGTCGATATTTTTTACAAAATTCATCTATCCAATACGCTGGAAAAATAAACGTATCGTCATCAAACTTTATCTTCTTAATTTTTTTAAACCGGCTTAATCCAACTTCAATCTCAGATAAAACTTTTTCAACACTACCTATACGATAATATCGTTGATTTTGATATAGAGCCCTGTAAATGCTATTATAGCAATAACTGCAATTAAAAGGGCAACCGCGAGATGCAAAAACCCGTAACTCCTTTGCACTAACCAAGGGATCGATATTTTTTAAATCTTTGTCTATAAAGAACTTGTTTACACCCCCGTAATCTTGAGGAGGTAAAATATCTAAATCTTGGATTAAAGGTCTTAGATCCTCAAAAATTACTTTATCATCTTTTTTATAACAAAGATTTTTGATCCCTTCTAACGTCCATCTTCCAGCCAGAGCTCTAGCAAGATCAAGCATTACATGCTCCCCTTCCCCTCTGCAGATAAAATCACAATACTCTAAAGATTCTCGAGGCTCAACTGTTGCATGTATGCCTCCCCAAGCTATTTTAATATCCAATGAAGATTTCATTTGCATTGTAAGATCTTGGGCAATTTTTAAAAAAGGTGAAGTAAAGCTTATTCCTACAAGATCAATCTCTAGTTCTTTACACAATGACACTAGATGTCTTTTTTCTTTTTCACTTGGGTAATGCATATCATTATTTAACCATCTCTTGAAAAAGATAAGATAAACATTGAATCCATTCTGTTTTAAAAACGAGGAAATCGACCTTATACCGTTATTTTCAACACCATATAATGAAATTAAGGCTATATTAAGCATTTAAATCGGTATTTCTGGTTGAAATACAATTCTATCAATCCCCAATTCACCTAAATTAGAGGGCAGTTTATCCCAATATAAAAAATATGTATTGCCCTTCAAAATTAAATCTCCGGGAATAGATTTATGTCTCAGCTTAAAATTGCAAATTCTACATTCAGCTTTGCAATCTTCGATCAAACGCAATCTAAAATTTTGCCTAAAAGCCTTATTTGTAGGACAAAGTCTTGTAGTGGAGATATAAACAAATGGATAATATATAGAAGCTTTTATTTTAGACATCGAAGGCCGACCTATCCCAAGAGGAAGATTATCAAGCTCTATTCTTTCTATTCCTAACTCCGACAATAATAAAATAACTTCTTCTCTATCTAAATATGTTGATGAGAAATGCTCTATTAAATCAGCGGGTAATTTATTTAGTATATTAGCTAAACGCGGACCTCTTTTTTGCCGATTTAGAAGTCTGCCTAAAACTAATTTAAAATCATATTTTTTATTTCTTATTAATTCTAACACCCCAAAATCATTTACAATTACCTCTCCTTTAAATCCCAAAGAATTTAAGAATTCGAATACCACCAATAATCGTTTAATACCAAGATCTGTAACATAAGGAGTCAGATAACTTAGTTTAATATTCCTTTCTTTACACAACTTTATCATCTGTGATGTTTCATTGATTCCAGGAATAAGATGTTCACAGAATTCATTGCCAAAATAAATTCTTGTTTCATCCAAACACCTCGGAAAATCTTTTGGAAGATTATTATAATATATAGCTTTTTCTATCTCTGATAACATATTTCAGCACAAGGATAGTTATAAATTTCTTTAAATAATTCCCTAACAGTTGTTTCATATCCTTCATAAGTACTGTCTTGAGCAAGTTCAATCGCCGCTTTTAAAAATTTTATATCTTTTACCTTCTTTACAGTTTGGTAATTTCTTCCTACAATTTTAAAAACCTCAATACCGGATTTTATTAATTCAAAAACCTCACACACCCGGCAAGGATCAATCCCTGTATCAAGAGAAAAATATTTTCTAATATTACTTTTTATTTTTGATAACTGCTTTTCTTCAACATCAGCTTGAATTTCAATCTTATAATCCAATATACAAGCGCTATCAACCCCCTTAATCAATTTGTTCAGTCCAAGTAAAAAGGGATATTTCCTCTGTTTCTCGAGGATTTTTAGATCCAGATTAGCTTTTTTCAAAATGTTCCATAGAAATGGGAGCGTATGCTCGCTAACACCATGATGGAAAGTGCAAAATCCATCTATATTTTTGCAACCACTGTTTAAAACAAACACTTCCAAATCCATATCAGAATGATTCGCTTTGATATTTCTTATCTCTTCCAATGTTAACTGCCGGGGTAAAGTTATTCTAAAAGGTGAAAATCTTTTGTAAAACTCTATACTCCAAGAATTAAAACTAGTCGCACACGTACTAACTATTAGTTTCTGCTTTTTGAATTCCTCTCTACTTTTCAAATAATCCATGATTCCTAAATCAGCGACAATAAAACCATCTACTCCTGCATCATGAGCATTTTGAATCTCTTGTTTTATAATTTCTTCTTGATTTCTGGTATAAAATGCATTCAGCGTCATCCAGACAGAAACACCAGATTCATGAGCAATATTAACAATCTTTTTCAATTCTCGATAATCGCCTAGATTAGCCGAGCTCCACTCTCTTCTATTGGGAGAACCGATATTAGTGTATTTCTCTCTCCAGCTTTTAGTTATAACTCCGCAATATAGTTCATCTGCTCCTGCTGATATAAGAGAAGAGACTTCATTCGCACTATTAGTCGGGGCAAGAATCTTCATCCCAAAATTTCTCCCGCATTATGTTATCTCTTGCACCAACTTCGGTTATTCCCAATTCTACGGTCATAGCCCCTTTACCGCAATTCATAGCTATTTGTTCATCGAAACTAAACCTGTCACAGGCAGAAATGAAACCTAACAACAAAAAATCTTTTGGAACTAACGATACATTGAACCCATTCTTTAATAAACTTCCGAGCTTAACAAATTTTAATAAATACTTGATTGTTCTAAAATTGATAACACCCAGTACAATTTTAAAAATAACGATAATTGGCACAATTTGCTTAGCACTATCTGCCATTTTATCAATTTTTCTTTCGGCGAAATTCAGATTGACTATATCACTTATCGACTTATTATTATCTCTAAGAATTAAATAATGCTGATTGTAAAAACACTTCCGGGAGGAAAAAAACCATAGTAAGAGATAGTATAATTTTTCAAATTTAAGAATTTCATCCCTTTTTATTAACTCAGGACTTTGTGCTTCTAAGGCATCAATCAGCTCATCAGGCATATAGAAAGAATCGGAAGAAATTTCTCTGCCCTTGCCTAAAAACCTACAACCTAAAAAAAACACCTCTTTTATATTGCTATGTTTTAAGGCAAATTCTAAAATCCCAGCCATTTCTTTTTCATTTACTCCTTTTACAATAGTTGCTTTTAAATCTACACTCAATCCGAGTTTTTTTAAATTATCAAGCGCTTTAAGTTTAATATTAAGTAGCTTCTTGCCTCTGATTTTCAGATATACTTCATCGCTAAAACCGTCAAACTGTAAATGCACCTCTTTTAAACCTGCTTGTTTAAGCTTCTTTATATAATCAAAATCGGCGATTTTGATTCCATTTGTATGGAGTTCGGCAATATTCCCAGATTCAGAAACTAATTTTATAATTTCCGGCAAATCCCCCCTCATAGTAGGCTCTGCCCCCATAAGACCAATTTTGTAATTCTTTTTACCCCGTAAAAATTCTTTCAATTTTGAGAGTGGATAATCCTGCAGCTTGCTAACATTTGCATTAGCCAAACACATACTACAGTTAAGATTACACTTTGAGGTAAGATGTACTAAAAAATCCCGCTGGGGGAAACTTTTTTTTATTAAATAAAAATAAACTTTTTGTAATTGCTTATAATAATAGGGGTGGTTTGATATTAAAAGCCGGAAATCTCCATGAGTAGGACAATTTTTTTTTAGGAAAATCTTATTATCTTCCTCAATAATTTCAGCTTCTATTTTATTTAAACATTCCGGACAAAGCGATTTTGTTTTTCTTAGTATTTTACTCATTTCTTTAGCGCCATTAACCATTCAAATAATGTGTAAGGATTTAAAGCAAATAGATGATTATATTCCACATAACAGGACGCAGCACAAGCCTTACAAGGGGCAATAGTCATTGAATTAAATGCAGGTTGAAATCCATTTTCTAATATATTAGGCCCATATATCTTATCTACCAACAGCGAACAGGGAAATAAAGAACCATCTGTATCTATATTACAGAATAACTTCCCCGCCAAGCAATTTATCCCTCCTTTTTCATAATCTAAAGTCGGAACTTTATAATCCGGCCATTCTAAAAGATAATTAAGATAATTAAAGGAAGAAGCAATAGGAGCTTTTTGTTTTTTAAAATCAATTATTTTTTTAATAGCTTCCCTCAATTCATCATCAGAAGGATAAAGATGTTCATGATTCCTAGATAAATATTCGTTATGGTGAAGTATCTGGAACGTGGTTTTAAATCCATATCTCATAGCATAATTTATTATTTCTTCTATATACATAATATTAAATTTTGTAAGAACTGTTATTGTCCAGAACGGAATATTATTATTTCTTAAGCATTCAAATGCCCGGATAGCTTTTTTAAAATTATCCTTTCCTCTAAGTTTGTCATGTGCTTCCTGGGGCCCATCAAATCCAATGTTTACATGATCTATTTTTTTAATATCCCGTAATTTCTCAGGCAACAATTGTCCATTTGTATCTAAAGTAACAAAAAATCCTTTTCTCTTAGAATAGCGGATAATTTCTCCAATATCACTTCTTAAAAGAGGTTCTCCACCCCAGATACCTAGACGCTCACACCCGGCATGTTTTAGCTGGTCCAATATGTTAATAATATCACTTGTTGTGAGCTCTACTTTTTCTCTTTCGGGAATAGCACAATAGAGACAATTAGAAGTACATCGATCTGTTACCGAAAACATAACATTTAAAGGCTTACGCCGATTTAAAACTTTATATCCTAAACTACCTAATCCCATTTTAAAAATATTTTTAGCTTTCATATTTACCAAAATAGTCTTTTAATACCCCCACCATATATTCTATATCTACTTTACTTAACTTATGATGAATAGGCAGGTGAAGGATATTTTGCTCTATAAATTCAGCATTAGGACAACTAAAATTTTGTTCTCTAAAAGGATCTAACAGATGACAGGCTTTAAGAAAACCAATCGTGGAATCAACTCCTTTTTGAAGTAAATATCTTTTAAGATTTTCCCTGTTTTTAACCAGAACCGGAAAACTTAAATACACAGGATTTGATTTTGCATAAGGATGAGGATAAACTAAATGATTTTTAAAATCATTTAACAATAGAGACATATATTGTCCATTTTCTCTCCTTTGGTCATTCATTTCTTTAAGTACATTCAGTTGGCTCAGACCAAGACTTGCTTTTATAAATGAAGGATACTTGATCTCGTTGTCAAGCCCATCGCTTAATAAGATATTTTCTTTAAAAATTGTTTCCAGCAAATCATTTTTCCTAAACGCAAGTAACAGCGGATATAAAAATAGTGAAAAAATAACAGGATTGGAAAAAAGAACAAATAAGAAAGCTTTAATTATCTCAGCTACTACTTCCTTGTCTTCTCTTATCACCTCTTGACACATTGATTTTAAACCTTCATCGTCGGTAACAAGCATGCCTCCAGAAAGTGTTGTAAAATTTTTAGTAATGGAAAAGGAATAAAATGAAGCATGGCCAAAGCTTCCCGATAATTTATTTTCATACATTGCCCCCAAAGACTGAGCACAATCTTCTATTAGATACATCGTGTTATCTTGGGCAAATTTTATTATTTTATTCATATCAGCACTAAGTCCAAAAAGATTTGCTGATACAACAGCTAGGCAATCATTATATTTTTTAGAATCTTCTACTTCTAAAAGAAAACTTTCTCTTCCAACATCGAAAAAGATCGGCTTAAGATTTAACTTTGATATCATAAGCGGAACTGATGGATGCGTAAAAGATGGCATAATAACTTTTTTTCTTTTATCTTGATAAGCTAAATTTTGCAGTATTAATTGGAGAGCACACCTTCCTGATGGAGTAAATATTGCATATTTTCTATTTAAAAAAGAAGCAAATTGTTCTTCAAATCTATTTATAATATTTGGAACATCTGCTTTCTTAAAAAAAACGCTAAAATCATCTAATTTAATAGCAGGGGAAAATCGTGGTATTATTTTAAACTTTTTCATTACGAAATCAAATTAGAGGGTTAATTCCTTCTGCTACCTCTAATGCATTTTCAATACACTCATCCATGTTATTATACCAGAAAAGCCCCTGCCTCCCGGCAAGTTTTATATTCTTGAAAACTTTTAAATAATCAAGGAAATCGTCCTTCTTTTCTACAAAATCTAGAGTATATACTGGATAAGCATTGTCTATTCTCTTAATTAGAATGTCTTGAATCTGAGCTGTTTTATTAACAACCCTTATTTCTTTTAAATCGTTGAGGATTTTTTCTTTTAACTCTAAAGGAGAAAGTGAATATTCATCGCTTTTGTCATAACTTCTTTCTATTATTATCGATGCCTTACCCGGCATCGCAAGATTACTCGAGAAACAAGATGGAATAGATAAACGATGGAATGATATATTTTTATCACTATAGTAACACCATTGAAATTTCTTGAGCAGATCTTGCTCTTCAAATAAGAGAAAAAATACTTGCAAGGGGTGATAAATCAACTTTAATTCTTTATAATTTAAAATCCTGGCTAAAATAGTCAGAGGCGCTGTCCAGATAACCTGAGAAGGCAGAATAGCTTCATTCTTTAGAATAACTTTTGTAAGCTGTTTATCCTTAATCTCAATGTCGATTACCTCTTCACTGGTCTTAATTACACCACCTTTGTCTTTTATAAGAGACATTAAAGTATCTGCAAACATCCCTACACCGTTTATGGGATAAAAATAATTTTTTGTAAACTTTTTTGATCTAAAAAGCATTAATGCTACATCTTTTAAGTTGCGGGAATATATCCTTTCATCTATGACAGCTTTTTCAATTCCAGCTTTTGCCCAAATCCAATGAATTTTATCTGCTGAACAGGACAAAAATTTATCTGATAAATTTTTGAAAAAAATATTATATATTGTTTTACCGTATCTATCTTTTATATAACTTGCATAATTCACTTCTGGTTCAATGGAAACAATTTTAATATTAAAAACAAAATCTCTTAAAATCAAAAACAGTGTTTTAAAACGCAAATTGAAAATATCGATAAAAGACAACGGCCAATTAAAATATCTGCCCTGACAATAAATTAAACTAGACCTTTTGATTTCCTTAAGATTACTACCTAAAATTTGATAAATATAATCAACAATTTCTTCGTTATTACTATAGAATCTATGAGGACCGATATCGAATTTCATCCCGTTATAATTGAGTGTTCTCCCTAATCCACCTACCTGATTTTCTTTTTCTATGACAATTACAGACAAACCTTTTTTGATCAACTCATGAGCAACTACAAGACCTGTTAATCCTGCTCCTACAACTACAATCGGTTTTTTTATTATTTTATCTCCCATTTTACACTCTTGTTAACGAACGATATATATAAGGCAAAAATTTTATAGTGAAAACAGGATTTTTAACGAAATTTATTAACCCTGAATTATTTATAATAGACCAAATCACTCCGGATCTAAAATAAAACTCCCGATATGCCTTCCTCTTTAGCTTATATAAATCCTTCTCTTTTAAATCATTAGGAATAAAATATGGCCGTGTATTTAAAATATTATTCTTTGTGTATTCTTTCCAGTAATCAACAGGAAAATATCTCTCATCAAGCGCCCGCCTATAAATCTCTGTTTTTGGCAATCCTATTGTAATTGTAAAGCTCGCCCAATCCAACGGTAAAGTTTTTGCAAAATCAATGGTTTTTAAAATGCTTTCATATGTTTCCCCTGGATAAGCAAGCATAAAATAACTTCTCAACTCAAATCCATTTTTTTTTGCAAGCCTTGTTTTTTCCCGGATTTCTTTTAAATCTAATCCTTTATTCATTTCATCTAATGTGCTTTGGTTACCTGATTCAATTCCAAGATTTAATCTATAGCATCCAGCACTTCTAAGAGCTCTAAGGATATCTTTATCCAACAAATCGACCCTGGTTCTTATATTCCAGATAAATTTTAATTTCCTTTTTGCTATGAGATCACATATTTTAAATACCCTTTCTTTCTCAATTGCAAATGTTTCATCAAAAATAATAAGCTCTTTTATCCCGTATTTATTAATAAGTATATCCATCTCTTCTACAACATTTTCAGCACTACGAGCCCGATACTTACCTAAATAACCCTGGAAACAAAAATTACATTTATAAGGACACCCGCGAGACGTGATCATTGTAAAAAATGGATATTTTACAGTTAGTGCAAGATATTTTTTATAAGACAATAAATCTATAGCTGGGAAAGGGATACCATCTAAATTCTCTATCTCAACTCTGGGAGAATTTATAATTACTTTGCCATTTTCTTTAAATATGCACCCATCGACATTAATTAATCCCTGTTTTTGATTAATCCTCTTAAGTGTTTCTATAATTGTATGCTCTCCTTCACCAAAGATGCCAAAATCAATTGCATCTGCTTGCAATGATTCTTTTGGATATACTGACAGCTGTGGCCCTCCTACACCGATAATGATATCAGGCAACGTTTTTTTTACGATTCTTGCTATAGCAACAACATCTTGCCATAGCAATGTTGTAGCAGTAATTAGTAAAATATCGGGGGCAATTTTTTTTACAAATTTCTCAAAAACATTTATATTAAAAAAGTATGTTTCTAAATCTAAAATTTTAACGTTGTTACCGCTATCTCTTAGCACCGAAGCAATATATGCCAATCCTAAAGGAGGATAAATCCCGGTAATATTTGTTTGTAAAAAAGTTCCATTTTTTCTGGTTTCCTGCGGTTTAATTAAAAGTACGTTCATTCCTATTGATAAACAAATAATACTTATATATATGTAACATTAAACTTCTCAAGCTTTAAATAGTCCTGTTTTCATTACCCCCATCTATATCGATGCAGATTGCATCTTGCGGGTAAAAATCAACGTAACGCTTTTAAGTACTCCCATACAGTTAGTGGCCTTTCTCTATAACAGTAACAATTAAATGCATTGCTTCAATTTAAATAGTAAAACAGCTGATGTCATCACACTGCTTAACCATTGCATATATCTACCTTAGAAATAAACCTACTTAGACAAATATCAAACATTATTTTTGAAGCTTTTTTACTAATCAAAAATATTGCCGATTTCTATTTGTCTGTAATTATTTTTTATAACAACACATACATATTATTCTTCTTGATATACCCCTACAAAGTTTGGATATAAAATCTGATCTTTTATTGACTCAAATTCCTTTTGATCTAAAAGAGTAGTATCAACAACTTTTACATTCTCTGGAGCTAAACAATCAAACATATTATCTAAAACCTCAATGTTAATTTGAATATTCTTGATGTCATACGCATATATAAGTTGATCGTTAGTATAAATCTTAATTGCTGATAGTAACCCATTATCTGCATCAATCCAAATTTTCCCAATAAACTCAGTAATACCTTGGGATGAAGCTATTACCCCTTCATCCACCCTTGGCAGATGTTCTCGATGAATATCAACAACATAATATTGTTTATTATCGTTGCTTTCTATTTTAAATGCAATGGGGTTAAACTCAATGAGTTCCTGAAAAATACAAGGTTTTGTAAGCACGCTGTTTTCCATAGGGTCAAATAAAACTACATGTTTTTCCCCAATTGCTAATCTTAATTGATCCAAATTGCTTTCTTCCATTACTCCCTGAAATTTATCATAAAACACCATAATACCATTTTTGATTGTCAATATACTGAGATTTACACCGCCATATTCTTTTGGAATATTTACTTCAATCTTTAACCCAACGTCTTTTTTATAAACACATTTGCCCTCTAATTTCGTGACACCTCTTGAATTTATTCTGGTCTCTGCAAAATCTGCTTTATAACTATCAACCTGTTTTGATTTTTGATAAAGTAACCTTATTAAATCAACAAACTCTTCTTCTCCATTTTCCGCCGCTCTAACTGAAAAAGGCAGATAGAACATAATACTCATAGCAATACCCACAATCAATAGCACCTTCACATTTATCTTACTAAGCATAATTTCGCCTCCCTTTATACTTATTACATTATTTTTATTTCTACTCCATTACACTTCTTTCCTTCATTATTATACACCTGGGAACCGATTCTTTGCCAAGCTTTTTATTTACCTTAAAGTTCACACTTATCCTAACATTCTGAGCCCGCCCCTTGCTTGAATAGATTAAAAATCCTTAAATGTATACACTACCTCTTTATCCGATACCCAATATGGTTTTCCCATATGTTGTTGTAAAAAATAAATCAACAATGCTCCGGATTGCTTGGACAGTAAATCTTTATACACCACTAAATGTGTAAAAGAATGCTTTTTTAAATCTTCAATTTCATGAATAATTTTTATATAAGCTTCTGTCCCTTCAGTAGTTATGTTTTCATACTCATCAGTCATAAATATTTCTGCTGCTAAAGTTTCCTCTATTCCTGCATTAAAACCGCTATCCTTGATTAAATCTAACCGACTAAATTTATCAAGATAATTGATAAATAAATTATTTTTTAATGAAGGAGAAATGCCCTCAAATGCATCCAAACTATAGATAACCTTTTTTTTATGATATGTTTGATAATAGAGACCTGGACGCAATAAGCGATAAATAAAATGGTTAATTGGAATTTCAATAATTGCTGCCCCAGGCTGATTTTTTAAGTCTATAACAAAATCCGGAACTGTAATAATGCAACGCCTAAAAGGATACGGCACAGGAGCAATTAGAAGATACTCCAATACAGTAGCTGTGACTATAAATAGAGCCAATATCGGCTTATGCCTTATTTTAATCTTTTTTAAGACATTAGCCAATCCAATACCCGCAAGTATAAATAAACTTAAATACATCAATATGCTAAAACGGAAAGGCAAAGAAACATACGAAGAAAGAGGCAAAATATGATCTATTATGGAATAGGGCAGCATTTTTAAAAACAACATATTCTTTATTTCTAAACCATTTATGCGAGGATACGGACCTAACGACAAGAGAAAGAAAAACACTGCGCAGATTGCCCAAAAAATTCTAATTGGATTCCCATGCCTACTAATTAATCCTATAATAGCTAATATTAAAACAATCCACCCTATATAAGTACTATGGACAAAATAGCCATCCTGTGATTCCGGGAGAACCAAAGAGTTGTATTCTGAACTTCTATCTTCACTCCTTTCTCGAAATTGATTAATTTTAAAACAGCCATTTAAATCTGTAAAATTTATATTTTTAAGAGCCCATTTAACAGATTTTTCGTTTTTTATACCTACAACCTTTTTTTCATTTGTAACCGATTTAAAAAATACCCAATAAAATGGTGTACATAATGCTACGGCTATTATTGAAATAAATGCAATTCTCTTTAGAATAGCTTTCTTGTTCCCAATATCATTTTGGATAACTGCATTGTAAATCAGAAAAAAAATAGTAAATATTCCCAAAGAAAAACCTATATACCAAGAAGAAACCGTTGCTAAAAATAAAAATAAAATTCCCGATAAAATTACACCTAAATTGTTTTTTTCTTTTGCTCTAAATAATGATAGAACGTAATACGGCACCCAGCATACCCCTAAAAATTCATCCGTACCGTTATGAATAGTGCTAATAATAACCGGTGAAATAGAATAGCAAAGCCCTGCATAGAAAGCAGCGCTTTTGCTTTTCACTATATACCCCGCTAATTTATACATACCTAATGCTGCAATTAACATTAGCGCCATTATCATAAGATTATAAGAAACCGGTAATGGCAAAAATAAATAAAGCGGTAAAATCAAGATTGCGTTAATTAAGTTTATAGGATAAAAATACCCTCCCTGAGGATAAAAAATATTATCAGTAAAAAAAAGAGCGGTTCCATTTAAAATGCTATCTTTAACAAAACATATCCCCCATAAAGCATTCCAGGTATCTGTATATTGAGACCCTAAAACTGTTTTATTTAACCCTACAATAGTCGGAAATGTTATCGCTAAAATTAAAATAACATACAATAACAATACTAAACTTGTGGTCATACTAAACCAGGATTTTTCTTTTGTAATCGAACTTTTACATTTTTTCATAGAAAAATACTTTTGCCCCTTTAAATTTTTTCGATTCAATAATTTTAAAGTATTTATCTATCTGCTTTAAAAGCATACGATCTTGAGGACTTTCTTCTACTATTTCAAATTCAAAAGAAGAAAGAATCAACCAAAAATTTTTTTTATCTTTTAATGCATAGTAGCCCGGTTTGTCATGGTATCTTTCATAGCTATCAACTTCCGAAAATATTATCCTATCTGTTTCTTGAAAAGACGCCGCTAAGCAAACATTATTTTCTTTTAACCGGGCAATTTCCCCCTTTGACCTATTTGCATAGTATATGAAAGGATAAATCGTATTACGGCATGTGTGATATACAGCATCCCCTTCTTCATAATTTTTACCAATATACCGTACTATTCCCCGGTGATCTTTCTTCCTCTGAATCCAAACATGCTCTTTATCAGAATAAGGAAGAATATTATTATAATAATTAACTAACGTTATTGTTGATAAAAAAGCTATACAAAACATACTTAAAACCAGCTTTTTATTGTTCAAACCAGACAAACCAGAAGCCACAATTAAATAATAGAACAATGCACTGGAAATAAAATATCTATCTACATACATCGACTTAAACTTGGATGTTATAAAAATAGCCCCGACAGGCAAAATTAAACAAAGTAAGCTAAGTATCAAAGATTTATCTTTTTTAAACTTCATAACACCTTGGATGAAGAAAAAAACAAATATAGCAACAGTACACAAAGAAACCAAATACACAGCGTGATAACCTATGCTAAAAGTCTTAAGGGTTAAAAATAAAGATTTTAAAGAAACTGCCGGCGCCCAAAAATATTTATACGTAGATGTGGATTTTTTTATATTTTCTAATGCATTGTAACTTAATACTAACCAGGGAGAAGATAGTAAAAAAATTAAAATATTGCCTATAAAACATCTTTTTTTTATTTTTTTACTTAATTTTCTAAAAATTACGGAAATAAAAATTATTTCGGCTATCCAAAAAAATACTCCTATATAATGAGTATACATATTAAGCAAAGTAATTATTACAAAACCTATCCAGAAACCATTTGTTTCATTTTTTAAAGATCTGATAAAAAGATATGCAGAAGATAAAGTAAGCAATGTAATTAAAGAATACATCCTTGCTTCTTGAGAATAATAAATCTGAAATGGAGAAATCGCTAATAAAAAAGCGCCAATTAATCCTACTTTATCTGTGAAAAGCGCTTTTCCTACAAGAAATATCATTAAAATAGAGATCGAACCAAAAATTGCCGAAGGAAATCTTAAGCCAAATTCAGAATCAGTAATTTGCATCCAAAATTTCATAAACAAACCATATAAAGGAGGAGTAAAATCTTTTGGTGATATCTGCTCTGCATCTTGAACCTGTATAACAGAAAGGGCTTCGTCATACCAAAGACTATAATTACTTAAATTATAGAACCTTAGACTTAATCCTAATAATACAATTAAAACCAGTAGAGACATAATTGATTTTCTTTTATAAAAAATTACACCCATTATATATTCTGTTTTTTATTTTTTTTATTTTGTAACCAATTTATTTGAATATTAAAATCATTCCTAAACATATTCAGATATACTTTTAGCAGATTCTATGCCCATTTTGATAGCTTCATCCATATTAGCATATTTGAATTGCCCTTGACGACCAGTTGAAGACAAATTCTCTATACGCTGTAAAACATCTCCTGCTTCAGATAAAATTTGTTTATAATTTAAGGAATATATAGGATAGGCATTCTCTATACTACTACTAAAACAATCAATTATTTCTTTCTCACTTATATTTAATCCAATTTTTTTTAATCCTTTTAAAGATGATTTCAATATTACACTATCTTCTGCAGACCAAATTTCATCCCCCTTACTACAGGAAATCTCTAAAGATATCGAGGCATATCCTGTAGGCGTATTATTAGGGTGCCAATTTTTGGGTTCTTGAAGTCGGAAAAAAATTATTTCTTTGCTGGGAATATATATCCAAGTGTAATCAGTTACTTTCTCTCTTCTTAGCATGAGATTTAATATTTTTACAGACCTATATTTTAATACCTCATCAACTTTTAAAGAATCTATACCTAAAGGAGGATTTAAAACCTTTATTAACTTATTAATCGGAATGGTAGAAATAATATATTTTGGACAGAAAATAATCTTATTATTACCTTGAAGACAATCTATTTTCAACACCTTTAGCTTATCATGATGAATGGCCAGAATATTTGTATCAAAAATAAATTCTGCCCCTTTTTTTTCTGCAATATTTTTAAACTCCTCGGCTATTTGTCCAATACCACCCTGCTGAGGGTAATAAAAATCATCATATAAGCTTTTAGAAGAGGTTAATCTTTTGAAAAAAACATTAAGAATTATCTGTTTATAGTCTAAATTAGGAATTCTTTCAACCGCCCAATCAGATGACATCATAGAAGGAGATATTCCCCATAATTTTTCGTTGTATTGTTTAAAAAAACTTTGATATAAATAAAATCCAAATTTACTAATTAAATATTGTTCCAAATTTATATCCTTTTCTCTCCCTACTAACCTGCTGGTCATTTCATACATTAATGACTTAAAAATACCTATTTTATCTGTCAATCGCAGATTAAAATTTAAATCATGCATGTTTAAAGGATACCCAAAGTATCTTTCCTTCCAATAAACCATACTTTTGCGTGGACGTTTTACTAAATCTTCTCCCATTATTTTTTTTACTAACTGTAATATTTCCACATGTTTTGTTAAAAATCTATGTCCCCCTAGATCAAATAAAAACCCGTCTTTATGTAATGTCCTACACATACCTCCTGCATTTGGTTCTTTCTCTAACACGATAACTTTAACGCCTTTTTGTGTTAAATAATGTGCTGCAGCAAGACCGGATATGCCCGCCCCTATTATTAAAACATCGGTCTTAATCATATGTTGTGTATTTCATAAATAATAATTTCATCATTAGTGGAACAATCCTCCTCAGGATTTACTAAAATCTGATTAAGTATTAATCTAATCTCATCATAGTTTTCTTCGCTCGGCAAATCTTTTTTGTGTACTAGAATGTACTTGTAATTATATTTCATAAGTATATTTATACTTTGCTGTAATTTTTGATTATCTATAACGCAGTTAGAAACAGAAATCTTCTCGTTGCTTAAATCCTCGAGTATATTCAGCAAATAATTATTTTCTATATCAGGGGGATAATTTCGAGAGACAATATGTGCCGGGACATGACCATTTAACCTTTTTTTATTATGTATTACCTGATAATAACTATATTTATAACTTTTTTGTGGCAATCTATCTAATATATTCGAATTTCTTGTAAAGGGGACTTCAATAATAGCAAAATCAGCACAATTCTGGGCAAATTTTAAATAAACTTCAGGCACAACTATAGGATTATGCGGTAATACAAAATGAAACTGCGTTGAAAAAATAAACAATAAAAACACAATAACAGTAAACAATACCTTCTGTCTTTGCTGTAACTTATATTTATTAAAAATTACATCCATTCCATGCCCCGATAGCATGGCCAGACTTAGGATAGAAATTATACAAAATCTCAAGGGAAATTGAACCCTTCCCAATCCTGGAATAAAACGCGAACACACCGTATAAGGCATTATGTTGATCGTTTTTACTAATAAACGCTCACCTATTATCAAGCAAGGACCAAAAGCTAAAGACGTAAAAAATAAAAAACAGAAAATGTAGAACAAAACCTGTCTGTTTTTAAACCTCAATAACGCTATTCCTGATAAAAAAAATGGAATAATCCAAAGCTTAAAGTAAAAAGGCCTATGCCAATCCACTTTTGAATCATGTATAAGGCTTTTAGCATCAAGTGAAGATTCAAATTTAATCTGGAACCAGGCTCCATAATAGTTTTCTTTTACATTGGAATATAGTGCTTCCAACATAACATTTTCATTATTAATTTCTGAAATATTGTTTAAAAATTTTCTATCTATTTCTGATATTTGTTCCTCCTGAGAGCTATAATCTATACTTCTATATACTAAAAAAAGAAAGCTTCCGATTATTAAAACCCATAAAATTACTTTAGGAATAAAAATAGATGGCTTATTTAAAACACCCTTATAGTCCAAATTAAATACAAAATACACGATTGTAAAAAGTAATAATATGTAGCCAACATACCAGCACCATGCCGCTGTCATAATAAACCAGAAACAGGAAAGCAGGGTATATTTTACTGTCTTTGATTCAAACATTTTGCATAAATAAAGTATATATAAAAACCCCCATCCTAAATTAACAAACTCTAAAAACCCATGTTTTATATGAAAATTAATAAGGGGATTAAATGCTAGCATGTACCCGGTAAAAAAACCTATCAATTTACTCTTGAATAAATAACTGGTTAATAAATATCCTCCCAAACAACTAAAAAGTAGTGAAAATAAAATTGTAAGATTATATGTAATGTTATGATTATTAAATACAATCTGGATAGGAATTGTAAAATACGACAGTAGAAAACCACTATTGCCATTCCATATATCGATACCATCCGGATAGCAAATATATTCGGTAAAATAGAACCCTTTGTGCAAATCTATTAAAGATTTCTTTGCCCACCAAAAATCCCAGTAGTGAATGTATTTATCCACAACATTTAACCCAATACCCTCTTTGTCAAAATAGAAAGTCAAAGGAACAGTTGCAGTTGCAATTAAAATAAGGGTTATATAAGCAAAAACTATTACTATACTTGTGAATTTGGCTTTCATTTTAACTTATACATGCTTATTCGTTCATCGGAGTTATCTATTAAAATACAGCTTTCTAACAACAACCGTTCAAGCGCTTTTTTTGTACCTTCGTTTAAAAACTCATTATGAAGTAAAAGATAGAGAAATCCGTCTTTTTTAAGCTCAGAGCAAGATTGAACTAAAATTTCGATTTCGGATTTAGACATATATATAACGTTACCTAGATTGAACAAAATTAAATTTAAAAAAGGATTTTCTTCTATGTAATCCCAATGCTTTATATTTTTGGCACTGGGAGAAAGATAACTTACCGCATAAGGAATAGATTTCTCATGTAATGTTTGGTAATACATATACTTGCCACAAAGTAGATGATTGTAAAGATCAAAAGGAATATCAATAATTGCATAATCATTTTTATCTTTGGCCAATTCCTGATAAATGGCTGGTATCTGCATATCGGTTACTGGTAAAGGATACGGCCCGGGAGATACCAATAAAACCTCAGCAATTATTGTTATTGCAGTGATTGAAACTAATAATTTATTACGCCTATCTCTATTTATTATTTCCACAAGAAAGAGCATTCCATAACCTGATATTACAGCAATAATCAATAAGCATACAGCAAATGCACGATATGTGTTGATAACAGGTAAAAATTTACTGGGCAAATAAAAATTATAAAAAACATGCTCAAATAATGAAAGACGACAACCCAATGTTAAAATCAAAAAAAATATCCCTAAAAAACACCATTTTACTACCTCTTTTCTATGCCTTGAAACAACTGCAAGCAAAGATAACGATAAACAACTGAATCCAATGTAAGTAGATTTCATAAAATGCCTTACTGTTGAATCAAAAACTAATTTCCCGGGCGTAAAAAAATCTTTTATATCTACTATAAAATCAAGCTGACTTTTATAAATATCTATGGAGGTTTTAAAAAAAATGAACCGCGTAATAAGAACATACGCCATAGGGGCAATAAAAATTGCATATAAAACTAATACCCAAAAACAAGATAATAACGTTTTTTTATAACAGACAAATTTAGCTCTCATAACAATAATTATAAAAATATAAAGCAGAGTAAAGAATAAAAGATAAAGCCCGTAATACCAACAAGATAACGTGGTAAATAACAACAACAACCCCGACATAAAAATATATCTTCTACGGTTTGTATTTATTAATTTTAAAAACATAAGGATGTACAGGGGTAAAAACACCAAGTTAATGGTTTCCAAAGCCCCATTATAAATTTGTCCAAACACATATGCATTTATTCCATATATTATTCCGGATATAAAACTTGCATATCCATTATGTGTTAAATATTTTGCGAGAAAAAACATGGCAACACAATTTAAAAAAATTAGCATCATAACCAAAAAATTATAACTAGTAGTAATGTTGAATAGAAAAGTAAACGGAATTGCTAAAAAATCCGTAAACAGAATCGGGATATGACGATGAACATTAACTCCGGCAGGATAAAAAATTTTATCTGTATAAAAATCTGCTTTTAAAATTTGATTAAAAGCTGTCTGATCCCACCATATATGCCAACAACTGACCCAAACATCATTAAACTTATCTCCCAACACATGAGTCGATATGTCAGGAAACAGAAAATAAAATATTCCTATCACAATTAATAAAAATAAAACCACCGCAATCCAATTGCTATTTATTTTCATCATCTAAAATCATTAACGTAACAAAGTAAAAATACATTACTTTATTGAGTAATCAAAGATTTAAAATTTAACCACCTTTTAATTATCTTCAAATTTATTTCGCCTTTTAATAAACCTGAAGACACAATGAAAATCATCTTTAATAAATTAACAAACTGTGCAAAACATTTAATAATGTATGGATTTTTTTTCAAATATTGACTTTTAGAAACAGCTTTTAAAAATTCAATAGGAATAAATCTTTTAGAAGCTAAAACCAATAGACTAGTCCAGAATATATCTTCCTTAGACCTTTTAAAGTTTAAATCTACTCTATATTGATAAAATATCTTCTTAATAACTTCAAGCTGCTCGCTATACTTAATGTAGCCATCCGATATTAATTTTTTTGCCAAAGGGGTATTAGGATAAATGGTTAAAGAAAATAAATACAGCTCATATGGCCGGGGCAAGGAACAAATTAGTTTAAATAATTCATTTTTATCATTAGAAGTAGATACCGGGTCATCTAAAATCACCTGGTAACAACTTTTTAACCCGAGGGACCTGAGAACATTGGCAGCAGCAATCACTTGATCATTATTCTGATGCCGGCTATAAAGAACTTTGTTTATTCTTTCTGTATTCTGAACTCCGACTAATACTGTATCTAAACCTGCTTTTTTTAATAACAATAAACTCTCTTTGTTAATTACTGATGGATGGGTTAAAATATCAAACGGTAACGCAATATGTTTTTTATATTCTTTACTGAAATTTCGAAGCCAATTTTTATCTGCAATAAATAGTTCGTCATCAAACCTTATCCTCTTTAATTTGGGGAAAAATTTCTTTGCCTCCAATAGCTCCTGAATTATATTATCTACACTTCGACAGCGATAAAGATAGCTCCCGTAATTTTTATATATATCTTTCAATAAAGAAATCATGCAAAAAGAACACTGATACAGACATCCTCTGGAGGCATTAATCAGATAGATTCTGTCATTTAAACAAGGGTCCCCTTTTGCTACAGACTTTTTATCTATAAAATATTTATCTTGACTCATGAAATCTCTAAACGGGATGGAATTTAAATCGGCAACCACCGGTCGAAGCGGATTTCTAGAAATAATTTTATCTTTGTTCCGCCATATATTTAAAATGTTATCCAGTCTTTCATTTTGAAAAAATTTATTTACAAATTCAATGAATGCCTCTTCTGCCTCTCCTATGCATATAAAATCAACTACCTTGATACATTCTTCAGGCATAGAAGTTGGATGCATTCCACCCCAAATAACAGGTAAGTTTAATTCTTCCTTTATCTGGTTTGTAATATTGCTCGCTATATTCATAAACCCGGACGTTCTTACACTCACCCCTAAAAGATCCGCATCATATTGTTTTAAAATTTTTATGACACTATTAATCTCATATTCATTAGGTAGTTCAAGACAATTATTTTTCCAATCTTTAAGATAAATTTCTATCACCCGATAACCATTTTCCCTTAAAATAGAAGACAAAACTCTTAAACCATTATTTTCAACAGTATAAAGTGACATTAAACCAACTGTTTGATTCTTCTTATTCATTGCAATACAAAAATCATTACCTGTTATAAAAATTTATAAATTTTACTTCCCAGCTTGATGCTTTTCTGCATACACCCGGAACAATTTTGAATTTGCCTACAATGTTTTTCCATTCCTTTGCTGAACCAAATATCTTTAAAGGTTTCTTCAAGCAGATTTGAAATCTTTTGCTGCCTCAAACCACAGGTTACAAGATCTCCATTGGGTAAAATATACATCAAGTCTCTCAGTTCTCCGCAGTCAAATTGAATTCTATCAGCTGATTCATGTTTCAAAAATGTTTTATTCAAAAAATTGCTCACAAATGATTCTACGGGTTTTCTTCTGGGTTTCTGGAGATACATGAATCTTTTATACTTTTTTAAAACATTATCCTCAATGGCCATGACGTTTCTGCGGGAACTAAAATCTGCATTTTCCAAAAAAGGTTTAATAGGATACCCCATGATTAAACCTATATTGTGCTTTATACAAATCCCAAATATTTCCTCTAAGAATGGCATTGTCTCATCTCGTAAGCCATAATTTATACCCAGATGAAAAGAACGTTTTTTTTTCAAATCTATCAAAGCCAAAATTGTCTCTTGAACTTTTTCATAACACCCATCAACACCTCTAATTTTATCGTGAATATCGTTCATTCCATCAAGAGAAATCCTTAAGCTTAATCCAGGAAAATGAACCTGTTTTACAGTTTCGATTATTCTTTCTGTATATGTACCATTGGTTGTTATCTGAATAATGTAAGGATTAATCTTGCTTCTAATTTCAGTAATTATACCCACAATATCATCTCTGATAAACGGTTCTCCTCCTGTGATTTTAATTACATCTAAAAAATTAAGTTGATCTATAATTCTAAGAAGAGAAGCTGTATCTAATTCAGACGTTTCATCTTTTTGCCAGTTATTGCATTCTCTACATCGCAAATTACACCGCCAAGTAATAAAAAAGTGAGCAAAACGTGGATAAGTTCGAATTCTCAATAAATTAGAAAAATTATTTTTTAAAATATTAGAATATGCCTTAAACCTAGTGCTTTTCATTATATTCCAAATAAGTCTTATTACATGCCATCAATTTTTCTTTAGCAGATTCCAGAGGAATAGAACTGTTTTCAAAATAATCGTTAATTATTTTATTCATTATCGGAATTTTCATTTTTATAAAATCAAACACTTTTTCATTATCATAAATTGGATGAATACCAAAAAACACATCCTTCCAATGTTGCAGAAATCCTGGAATACATACTGGTTGCACTCCAAGAGTCCCTTTGCCGACTACTAATCCTGGCCATATCCCCCATTGCCTAAGCTGTTCCTTTTCATCCGGTTTTAAAATATTAAGATCGAGCAAGGGGGTAGAAAACATGATGCCAAAAGATGCATAAAATTCTCTCATCGCATTGACTGTAACAGGAATTGACATTACAGCAAACTCATGCCCCCCTACTGAACTACAGAGAAAACATTTTG
Source organism: Candidatus Saelkia tenebricola (assembly GCA_030765145.1). Taxonomy (GTDB): domain Bacteria; phylum Omnitrophota; class Gorgyraeia; order Kaelpiales; family Kaelpiaceae; genus Saelkia; species Saelkia tenebricola. The sequence goes on from JAVCDA010000082.1 coordinate 77,503, forward strand.
GAATAGAATGAATCAAATTATAGATAATCATATGAGTATGTACCGAAAGAATGCATCCTAAACACCAGATAAAGTTACTCCGATATCTTTTATAATCCTCCTCTAGAGAACTTACCAAAATTTGATTAAAAGTGTCTTTGATATTAATAAATTGATGATAAACTCTTTTCTCCCCTAACAACATTTCTATGTCTCGAATATGCCTGTTGCGAAACCCAGGGAAAAGATTGCCGTAACCGTGATCAGCTGTGACAAGATGGACATCTCTTTTATATTCTAATCCTAAATAACATGCAACAAATGTAGAGTCAATTCCGCCAGAAAAACAGACAGAAAAATCACTCTCTTTTTGATAGAAATTAGAACCTTGGGTTGGTATTAACATTTTGTGTCAGATTCTTAACATCTGAGGCTTGATTTTATCAAAAATAGGCATAAAATTAAACAATTTTAGATAGAAACCTGATTTTTAAAAATCGATTTAATAAATGACAAATAAAGAACCATGAATTTAATCTTGATTGACTACTTAATTTCAGGTATTTTAGATACTATGAAAAAATACTTGTTTCTGATGCTATTAGTTCTGATTTTCATTATTGGCACAGGCTATTTTATAGCTCAAAGATATCTATTACCTATAGTAATCTCAAAATTGGAAGAAAATATTACCAAAAATACATTATTTAAAGCTAAAATAGATCAGCCCATATTCAAATTAACAACCGTTATAATTCCACAGATAGAAGCAGGTTATGACGAAAAATTGTTTTTTATAAAGAATTTGCAATTAAACCCTAGCCTACTCTCAATTGCCCAAAGAGGAATCAGAATCAAAGGTAAAGGAATTATCGTTGTAGAAAAAAATGAATTACATTTTGAAATTAAAAATTTTCTATATAAACAAAAAACCAATGAATTGAAACTTCAGATTTATTTTCCTTCAACCCAAGCAAAATCTTACTTCGATGCCGCTGCCTATATGGGCAACGTTAATTTAAAAAACTTGAAAGATATAACTGGTGAGGCAACATTGCTTTTGGATTTTATGAAAATTGCACAACCCGAATTAAAATTAATTCTTACAACTGACAATATTTCCCTGAATTATCAAGGAAACCACATTAATATACCAATTTTGAAAACCAGCTACCAGAAATTCAATGCCACACAAGAATTACAAATAATGGCTGAGGACTGTTCTTTAAAACTGCCTTATAAAGATGATCATATTTTAGAACAATGCTCATTTGTTCTTCAAAGCGATTTTAAAAAAATATCCTTTGATAAATTCAAAGCAAAAACAAATAATTTTATCTGGGAAGGAAATTTAGAAATTTCTGACTTAAAAAATAACCCCACTGGTTCATTTAACTTAAGATCAGAATTATGTAACGCGCGGGGTAAAATTAACCGAATAAAAAATATCTTCAACTTTGATGCCAATTTGTCTAAAGAAAAAACCAGCCTTTATCTAAAAGGCAACTATAATTTAGAAAATCAAATGCTTAGTGCATCAGGTACTGGTAATACAGACATTAAAACAGTGGCTTCTTATTTTAACCCTCCAGAAGAATCTTTATTAAATGCTTTGGATGCTGATTTAAAAATTGAAAATTATAACCTTAGTTACGAAAAAAACAAAAACTCGCTTTCAGGCCATCTTGATGTTGATATCAACCGATTAACAATAGATCAATACCTCTTCGCAGACAAAGGCACATTAACCGTGGAAATTCAAAATAAAAACCTGGAACTAAAAAATCTCTCCTTAATAAGCAACTATGGCAACATTCAAAGCAAAGGGAACCTAATTCTACAAAACAAAAATTCTTTCCAGGCTGAAATATATCTTAAAAATTACGAATTTAAAAAACTAACCCAACCTTTCCTGGGAAAAGATATAGGAAATGCCTTGGTCACTGCTAACTGTTCTATCCAAGGCAATCTTAAAGAACAGGATTCTATTTTAGGAATCTGCAAGTGGGAATTTATAAAAGGCAATGTTGGAAAGTTGAAATTTCTCTCTCAGATTGCACGTTTAATCAACAGACCAGAATTAGAAGAGATTTCATTCAATCAAGGCCAAGGCGCAATTACTTTTAAAAACAATACTTTTAATACACCTGACTCAACATTGGTTTCTCCACATCTAAATTTGGCTATTGTAGGCTCAATGCATACAAATGGAAACTTAAACATTACATTGACTACAGAATTCCCGCAAAAAGAACCTGCTACAAAGAGCGATTCACTATTTGGAAAATTTGAAGAAATATTATCCGCCAGTACAGGAGAATCTTTCTACAAAATTCAAATTACAGGTAACATTGAAAAACCTAAATATACGATTGTTCCAAACATAAATAAAATCTTTCAAAAAATACTGCAATAAAGTTATTCCAACTACTTTTGCTTTTTGATAACAGCGATAAAAAAACCTTCCATTACCTCATTTGGAATAATTCGAACAGAATTTTTGATATCTTTAGGAAAAATAACATCATTCCATTTCGTAAGTCCTGTTAATTTGTTTTTAATATTTAAATTTATTTTTTCTACATGCGCACTTTGAGGAAATTTCTTCAGAAGATAACTGACTACAAATTCATTCTCTTCCGGCGAGAAAGTGCAGGTTGAGTACAGCATCTTCCCACCCGGCTTTAAACACTTAAATGCTGTTGTAATTAAACCTTTCTGTTTTTTAGCCATTCTTTTAATTTTGAGTTGATTCCAATAAAGATATGTCTTTTTTCGTAAAGTAGTAAATCGGCCTTCGGCTGTACAGGGAGCATCCAATAAGACCTTATCAAATACCTCGAAATAATCCCGCCAAATACCTAATCCATCTCTATTATATGCTTCAACATTAGATACACCCTGAAACCTTAAATTTGCCAACAGCTTCTGGTATCTTACTTCATCTTTTTCTATTGCTATAATTTTACCCTTATTGTCCATCAAAGATGCTAATTGTGTCGTCTTGCTTCCCGGAGCAGCAGTTAAATCTAAAATTAAATCTTTTGATTCCGGTTTTAGAATTAAAGCGGGAAGCATGCTGGAAAGATTCTGAACATATATTTTTCCATTTTGGTAAAGATCTGTCTTAGCAAAACAATTTAAATCCGGACTAATAAGTGTAAAAGCATCAGGACACCATGTGACTTCTCTTACCTTAATGTTATTCTTTCTAAATTCGTAATAGGCCTCGCGTCTTGTAATCTTTATGCGATTAAGCCTGAAAGTTACAAACCTTTTTACTGAAAAAGCAGCCCAAACTTGATTAGTAACTTGAGGGGGAAAAATCTTCCTTAGTTTCTCTAAAAACTTCGGCGGCAGTTTATTTAAATCTTTTTTCATAGGGAATAGAATTGCTTTTTAGAAATAAACTTATTGCCCTTGATAAAAAATCGCCAGGGATAATCTTTTGCACATTGAGCATAATCAATATTTATCCTGGGAGCTAGAGCTATTTCTTTTGAAGAGACCTTTTCACCTTCTAAAAAATACAGCCGGTTATTTTCAACACTCCTACCATAAAATTCCTTGTTTAGACCTAAAGCCTGAGCAATTTTTGAAGGACCATTAGCAAGATGTAAGAAATTAAAATTATTCATATTTCTGTTTTTTTTTAATATTTCAACTCCTTCTAAAGGCTCTGCAGCTCTAATAAAAACCGCTTGGGGAATATTTTTTTTATTTGTAACCACATTAAGACAATAATAGATGCCATAAATACTATAGATATAAAACACCCCTCCGTTTTCATACATTACTTTATTTCTGTCCGTTAAGCGTCCCCTATAGGAATGAGAAGCATCATCATCTACACCCATATATGCTTCTGTTTCGACAATTTTTAACACACACTTACCTTCTGAAGTCTCTCTAACCAAATATTTGCCAAGCATATTTCGGGCAACTTTAAGAGCTGATTTTTGAAAAAATTCCCTCTTTATCTTTTTCATATCAGGCTTCATTATAACGTGCAGAGTTTATTAATAAAAGTTATAATGCTAACTATGAACATATTACTCCTAACCAAACATTTAAATTTGGGAGGCATTCCCAGATATGTTATAGATCTCGGGGATATTCTCATAAAAAAAGGACATAAAGTCTGGATAGCGAGTTCTGGAGGAACACTTTTAAAAGAAATTGAAGGAACCAATATCACCCATATCTATATCCCTATAAAAACCAAATCTATTCTAAGTCCTAAAATTATTTTGAGCTGGATGATTTTAAGGAAAAAACTTAAGACTCACAAAATAGATATTATTCACAGCCATACAAGAGTAACTTCTGTAATCGCTTATTTGCTTTCTAAATCTTTAAATATTAAATACCTCACTACAACCCATGGCTTATACAAAAAGAGCGTTTTAAGAAATATTTTCTCTTTCTTAGGATATTGTACTATAGCCATAAGCAGCCAAACTTCTGAAAGATTAATCACATGGATGGGGTTAAATCCCCGTAAAATTCAAATAATACCTAACGGAATAAATGTTCAAAAGTTCTCTGACTATGATTTAACTAAATCCGAAGCCAGGCAAAAAATAAACATTCCTCTGGAGAGCTTTGTAATCGGGAATATTTCCCGAATTGAAAAAATAAAAGGACAAGAAATCATAATCAGAGCCGTATTCCGTTTAAAAGACAAGATACCAAATTTAAAGCTTCTCTTAGTAGGTGATGGAAAATATAGACATATACTCATTAAGTTGGTTGCTGAGTTAAAATTGAACGATAAAGTAATAATTCTACCGGCATCAGAAAATATCAGGCCTGCTCTAAGGGCAATGGATTTATTCTGTTTTACGCCTTATGAAGAACCTTTTGGGCTTGTTCTTTTAGAAGCAATGGCTATGGAAGTACCCATTATAGCAAGTGATGTCTCAGAGATTCCTGAAATTTTAAACTTTGGCAATTGCGGAGTACTAATCCAAGCAGGAAATGAAAAAAGTCTTCAGGAAGCAACGGAACAAGTCTATAAAAACAAAATTCCGCTTAAAGATATAACAGGCAAAGCTTTGAAAAGGGTGCAGGAAAAATACTCCCGGGAAAATATGGTTGATAAAACAATTCAAGTCTATACAGATATTTTAGAAAAATGAAGAAAATAGTTGTAGTCGGGGTAAATTGGATAGGAGATGCTTTATTTATTATTCCAGCCTTAAAAGCAATTAAAAATTCATTTCCCGATTCTTATTTAACTGTGGCTTTACCAAAGAGGGCAAGCAGAATCCTGAAACATAATCCTATAATAGATGAAATAATAATATTTGATGAAAAAGATTCTCAAAGATCTCTTGTAAAAAAAATAAAATTCATATCGATAATCAGGAAAAAACATTTTGATAAAGTTATTTTCTTCCACCGCTCTTTTACCAGAACTCTTATTTTCAGCCTGGGAAGAATCCCGGAAAGAGAAGGTTATTGTAGAGGAAAAACAAAATTATTGCTAACTAAATGCGCCCCTAAATTAAATAAAGACAGCGTACATAAAGCAGAATTTTTCTTAGAACTGGTAAAACAGCTAGGTTATTCACCTCTTGAGTTAAGCTACCAATTCTATGTAACACCTGAAGATATCAGCCAAGGAAAAACGATATTAAGTTCATTCAAAATAAACCCTCAAGAAAAAATCATTTCTCTGCATCCAGGAGCAAACTGGGCACCTAAAAGATGGCCTTTACACCATTATATAAAACTAATTGAATTAATTTTAAATTGGGATAATACAAAAAGAATTTTAATATTAGGAAGTTTAAAAGATAAGCATTTAGCGTTAAAGATAAAATCTGGTTTTAAAAACTCAAAAAATATTTTTGATTTAACCGGGCTTACTTCTTTAGGCTCATTAGGCGCGATTTCCCTGTTTTCAGATATCTTTATATCCGGAGATTCAGGACCTCTCCATATTGCCTGCGCCTCTATCCCTCTATTTCAAACTGATGAATACACAAACGCTTTCTCAATCGGATTGTACGGAGCAACATCCCAGGAATTAACCGGCCCTTTAAATGGAAATTTCGTTACGTTCGCTGGGGAAAGAAAAAAATCATGTCAATTACCCTGCCATGATTTTAATTGTACAGATTATACATGCATGAAATCAATAATTCCTGAAAAAATATTTGAAATTATAAAAAATAAATTATCCACTTAAAGTATTGATTTTATCTTTCATAATTTCTAAAATTTTATTTAATACTTCTTCTACAGTTATCAATTGCATACATTCTTTTTGCTTTTTACATTCAGCCCTATAGCAAGGAGCGCAATCTAATTTTTTCCAAATATAATAAACATTTTCCCCTAAAGGTAAATGTCTACCGGGATCTGTAGGCCCAAAAATAGCCAACACAGGAGTTTTAACTGCTGCGGCAATATGTAACGGCGCACTGTCAGGAGTAAAAAACAAATCACATTTTTTAATCAATGCTATCAAATCCGGAATGCCTGTTTTACCGACAGCATTGATAGGTTTATTTTTACATATATTCATAATTCCCCTTGCATCCTCTTCATCTTCTTTAACACCAGTGATAAGACATCTGATATTGTATGCGCCAAGCTCATCAATTAATTCTACGATTCTTTTTAATGGCCACCTTTTGGAACTCCACCTGTTAGATGCACCTACATTTATTCCGACTAAAGCCTGCTTTTTGCTCAACCAATGCGTTTCTAAAAATTCTTCTGACTTTCTGATCTGAGCATCTTCGACCCAAAGCTCCAACTCTTTATCTATGCTTCTAATGCCCAGCTTGGATAATAAAACCATTTGATGATCAACCGGACTTAAAACTTCTTGAGACAATCTCTGCCCTTTATTGAGCAAAACAGAAAACTTACCGTTTAAAAAACCGTATCTTTGATAAATGCCAGACAAATAAGCTATTAATCTGCTGAGTTTATTATGCTGTAAATCTATGGAAATTTCAGGCGCAATTTTCCTTATCTGTTTTACACAGCGAACTAATCCTTGATATTTTAAATTGAAACTTGGATAAATTAATAGCTTATCAATATAAGGACAATTTTTAAAAACAGGTGCCACATTAGCTGAAGTTAAAAGAAAAATACGAGCTCTCGGAAACTTTTCCCTTATGGCCCGTGTACTCGGAATGGCTAAAACAGCATCGCCTAAAGCTCCAAACTTGATAATTAAAACTGATAAATCCGAACCCGCTTTTTTATAAGCTTCTATTATACTCTTATTTACTTTATCTAAACTATACAACTTCTCTACCCGTTCTCTTGCAGATATTGCCATATCATCGCAAAAAGAAATATTCTTAACCGCCTTAATAAGCGTCTGAGCCAAACATTTTCCATCTCCAGGAGGCACAAGAAACCCTGTTTTATTATTTTCTATAATCTCCTTATAGCCGCCTAAAGAAGTTGCCACAACCGGAACCCCTGCTGCCTGAGCTTCTATAATAACCCTTCCAAAAGATTCTGGAATCCTGGAAGGCTGAACTAATATATTTATTTTTTTCAAAAGATCTGTAATATCATACCTGGTCCCCATAAAATCCACGGTATTTTCAAGACCGTATCTTTTAACCAATATTTCCAATTCCCTAAAATATTCCTCTTTACCGGGAGAAGGCGAACCTATAATCCAGGCACGAGAAAACGGCTTAATCTTCAATAGCTCACGGAATGCCTTGATAAATTCAGGATGCCCTTTAATGGGAGAAAGCCTGGCAATAATGGCAACGATAGGATGTTTCCAATCTTTTTCAGAAGGCAATATAAAATCATACTCGCTGATGTTAACCCCCCTGGGTATAACGTGAATTTTACTCAACGAAACATTGAAATCTTCCATCATGTGTTTTGCTATCACTTGACTCGGACAAATTACCAACTTACCTTTTGCCATAATTTTGCTAAAAATATGCTTACTATAATAGCCGTGAGCTGTAGTAATAAAAGAAGGACTAAATTGTAAAAACTCTGCAATATTAATATCTCTGATGTATTTGCTAAAAGCCAAATATCCTAAAATAGCAGGTACGCGAGAGCGGGCATGCAAAATATCGATATGTTCTTTCTTTAAGATCTTCAAAATCTTAGGCACCAGCCTTATTGAAAACAATGATTTCTTGTGCACCGGCAATTTATAATGTTTAATGCCAAATTCTTGCAATTCTCTTTCCAGCTTTCCGCCGTTAGAAATCACAATTGGATAATGCCCATTAAGCGCTAAATATTTAGACAGCTCAATAGTTCCCTTTTCAACCCCTCCTAAATTTAGTTCCGGTAAAATTTGTAATATCCTCATAGTATATTCATCAATGCTTCATTTATATTCTCTTTATTATTAAAAAATCTACGCACAGGTTCTTTGCTAAGTATAAAACTTTTTTCTAAATTCTTATCGGTTATCACATCAAGTAACCCTTCTTGAAATAATTGTCCAATAAATTTTTCGTTTTTCAAGGCAATGCTACCGGTTTTAAAAACATAAACTCTCTTCCCCCATTTAAGAGCCTCAGCTATCATCGAAATGCTGTCTGAGGTTGTAACAACAACATCGGATATAGAAAGCAGCGCATCAAATGCCCCTGGTGGATTATTTTCGCCGGCTATGATTAAAAATCTGCTATATGCTTTATTCGCAAGATGATTTTTAATTAAACGCTCAATTTGATATGGCGTTCTACGGGAAGTTGTAACTAAAAGATTTATGTCCTCTTTTTTAGACATAGTATCAATGTAAGAGAATAATTTTTTGATTGAATCCATATTCATTTTATATTTTTTGGAACTCCCGCCTATTAAAACACCTATTTTAAAAGCATCATTATCGAGTTTGATATTGTTTGAGGACTTAAAATCCTCTGCTTTATTAGTATCTTTTATAGAAAGAGCACCTTTATACAAAATCACGTTTTTACCTCTTAAGGAATCATGTTGTGGTGAAAATATTAAATGGAATTTATTTTTATATATACCGGGATTTAAAATGTTTATATTGACTGCCCTGTTTTCATAACCTAAGATTGCATTCAAAGGCAATAAAGATGACCCTGCACTTATGATATAATCAAACTTATGAGATAAAAGATCCTTATAGCTTTCGCTATCAAGCGCCCACTTCAAAATTTTTAAATGCCCCTGAGACATTTTAGAAGATAAGAGACCGAGAGAATAAAGAATTTTTTTTCTTAAAATATTCCTCCAGCCAACTTTTATTTCATGCACCCTGATCAAATCCTGTTCATCCAAACCCCATTCCTGTTGCTGCTTCTTCAACAACAGACTCTTTAACTCACGAGCAACTACTTCAGATTGCTTGTAATGTCCCGGTTTACCATCTGAAATAATCAAAATATCTTTGTTTGCAGAATGTTTCCATCTTTTATGAAACCAAAGCCATTGTTCTGGATTTTTCCTAATATACCTCTCTAAAATATTGTTATAATCCGCGAGTATTTCATTGTTGGATTTGTTTAAATCAAGCTGGGGATAAAAAGTCAGCTTATGTTTTATTAATCCTACCCTCCGTAAAAATAATGGCACTACTATTGAATTCGTTGTTCTGGCCAACGAAATAAACCCCGGGTTGGTAGATGCATACCTATCGAATAATTTAACTTGGATACCATTTTTCCCGGCATTTTGATCAGCAAGAATACCTATACACTTACCTTCCCTTAGCATCTTAATAACTGTTTTCAAGCTAAATCCTTTTGCTACAACAACACAGCCCCATTTACTTCTGGACCTGTTTAAAAGATTATTAAGACGGCGATATTTCTGTTCTCGGGCAATAACGAAACTGGGATATCCCAATACCGCACCAATAGATGAAAGCAGCTCCCAGCTGTTATAATGCGCTGTCAAAAAGATTATCCCCTTACCTGATAAAGCTTCTGTATTTAGCACTGCTTGTCCATTTATATCCACAACCCCAAGAATTCCTTCTTTATCTAACTTAGACGAAAGTACAAATTCCATAACAGAAAGTGCTAGATTAAAAATAGACCTTCTCATTAACCGTTTAATTGCAGCAGGACTTTTTTTGGGAAAAGCATATTTTAAATTAATATACGCTATATCCGCTCTACGAGTGTATAAAAACGATAATAAATATATGCTCCCCGCACCTAAAACAACTCCTGCCCGATAAGGGAAGAGTTCAAAAAAACCTTTAACCGTTAAGGCGAGCCAATAAAATATCCAGTCTTCCAAATAACGCTTCCGCATTTTTTAAAAACTCCAAATTTATTTTAATTAAAAACACCTTGTTCCCTGAAAAAGCTTTTTTTACAATATCTATCTTGTCTTTGATTTTGATATAATCTTTCTCGGTAATAAATATATTTTTTATCTCTCTATCCAGATCAGCAGCGACTTTAAACAGATCCTCCTTAGAAAAATCATGATGATCAGGGAAAAGAAACGATTGTTTTACATCTGCCCCCAAAACACGTAATGTATTAATCACAGAATCAGGATCTGCTACTGCTGTTAAAACAGCTCCTTCCATATTTCTAAGCACATCCAAGTCTATTGCTGTTCCATCTAATATATCTATTGCCTCTTTAACTTTGTAGCGGCTGAATATTATCGGAGCCTGAGAATTATATTGTTTTACATCCTCCGTAAGCATGTTTTCTTCACTATAATTATCCGCCTTGTTAAAAACTATTATATCCGCTCTTTTGATAGCTGTAATTTCCTCTCTAAGATTCCCTCGTGGAATCAAAAACCCATTTCCAAAAGGCAGTTTATAATTAAGGCAAAGCACCTCGATTTCTTTTTTAATTCCCCATTGCTGATAACCATCATCCAATATGATAACATCAACTACCTTACTGCTAACCGCTTTCTCAATTGAAACCCGTTTAGTTTTCTCCTGGAAAACCGGGATATCTCCCAGCTTATCCGCCATCATTTTAACCTCATCCTGATAAGACCTGCCATGATGAACTATGGCAACCTCTACATTTCGTTCTTTGAGATATCTTGCGATTTCAATTACAAAAGGCGTCTTGCCTGTTCCTCCCCAGGTAATATTGCCTATAGAAATTATCGGAACTTTATAACTGATTTGCTTTTTAGTTCTAATCAATCTTAAAACTTTAATTACGCACAGATAAACATAGGAGAGCACACCAAGAATAAAAAGAATCACTAAAATAAAAAAATTCCGGCTTTCACTGTTTATTAAATTGGAATATGCTTTTTCAATACCTATATTCATCTTAATCTTGAAAATATTGCATCCGCGGTTTTATCTAACACCCCTTTGTTTTTTAATGCCACCTGATATGCTCTTTCACCAAGAGAGGCTTTTAGCCGACTATCTTTAATAATCATCCTCAAAGAATCTTCAATATTGTTTTTTTCAGATACTAATATCGCATTGTCTTTTAAAAACTCTAGAACAATTTCTTCAAAATTATAAAAATAAGGCCCGATGAGAATTGCTTTTCTAAAAAGCGCAGGTTCTATTATGTTATGCCCTCCAAAAGGCAAAAGGCTTCCGCCTATAAATACAAAATCTGCCATTTTATACAAAGATGCCAAAAAACCTGTTTCATCAATAAGAAATATACTCTGAGAGGATGAAAATTTAAAACCAGAGGAGAATAAATCTATGCCGAACCCTGATTGTTTTACATAGTTCGTAAATCTTTCCAGCCCCTTTAAGTGCCGGGGTGCAATGAGAAATTTTAAATCCGGATAGCTTTTAACTATATTCTGGTAGGCTTTAAAAATCATAATATCTTCACCTCTATGAGTACTTCCAGCTATGAAAAGAGGGTGATTATTCTCCTTCAAAAAACATTCTAACTGTTCAATACGCCTGTCTTCCCTTACCTTAAGAGTCATAAGGTCAAATTTCAACGTCCCTTGAGAAACGATTCTTTCATCTTCCAGACCCAGAGATTTTAATCTGCCTGATGCAACCTCTCCGCTTGAACAGACAAAATCAAAAATATTTAAAATTCTTCTTGTTAACGGCTTTAAGATTTTATACTTAGGATACGATTGTTTAGAAATCCGTGCATTGACCAGACCAACTAAAGCATTGCATCTTTTAGCCTCAATTATCAAATGAGGCCAAATTTCTGTCTCTATAATCAAGACCATTTTAACACTTATTTTAGAGAAAATATGCCTTATTAAAAAAGAAAAGTCTAAAGGCAAATACGCTACATAATCAGATAAAGCTACGTGTGCTTTTAGAAATTCCTCCCCTACAGGAGTAACTACCGTAAGAAGATATTTAAATTGACTGAACTCCGGCCTTAGTTTTTCGTATAGCAGCACTGCCAGTCTTGCCTCTCCGAGACTTACCGCATGAATCCATATAAGAGGCCTCTTTTCTTTTAATATTCTCCGCCATCTCATAAGACATATTCTCTCCAACCAGCCAGAATGATATTTTCTTTTTAAAACATAAAGCATCAAAATAGCCGGTAGGAATAAACCGTAAACTATATCAAGTATTATTTTAAAACTAAGCCCGGGGATGAGTTTTTTCATAGATTCTTTTCAATCCCTCTAAAGTTAAATGCGTATAAATCTGGGTTGTGGAAAGGCTGGCATGACCTAAAAGTTCCTGAACACTCCTTAGGTCTGCGCCTCTATCTAAAAGATGTGTTGCAAAAGAATGCCTTAATGTATGAGGCGAAACATCTATTTTTAGCCCTGCTATTAAAGCATGTTTTTTTATAATCCTATTAATGCTTCTCTCTGTAATTCTGCTTCCAAACTTGTTTAAGAAAAGCGCACTTTTATTCCCATAACCCAATGTTTTTCTGATCTCAAGATAGATTTTGACAGCACGAAGAGCCTTGCCTCCTATCGGTAAAATTCTTTCCTTCTTACCTTTACCATAAACTTTTACTAATTGAGAGATAAAATCCAAATCCTGAAAATTCAAGTTTACTAGTTCGCTAACTCTTATCCCTGTTGAATACATGGTTTCCATAATAGCCTGGTCTCTTAATGAAAAATAATTCGGTTTTGGTGAAATATCCAGTAGTTGACTCACCTCTGAATAGGAAAGGAATTTTGGTAAAGGTTTATCAAGTTTTACACCGCTTATGGACAGGCACGGATTCTTCTTGATATAACCTTCCCGCATTAAAAACTTAAAGAAACTCCTCAAACAAGACAACCTTCTTGAAATAGTTCTTTTGGAATCACTCCTCGTTCTTAAATAAGCAATAAACCTTCTAAGATCCAAATGGTTAACACTTTTGATATCTTTAGTGCCTAAAAATTCTTGGAATATGATTAAATCCTCGGTATAGCTTTTTATAGTATAAAACGAAACTTCTTTCTCTATCTTCAGATATCTTAAAAACTTTTCTTTTTCCTTAAACATCAGTTTGATTTATATTTTAAATCCAAAAGAATTATTCAGGCAGCTTGCTGGTAGTAAACCTGCATTCGGGATAATTTGAACAGCCGTAAAAAACTCTTCCTTTCCCGCTCTTCTTTTTAACAAGCTCTCCCCCACAGCCTTCTTCGGTACAGCTTATTCCGGTTGTAATAGCTTTTGAATTTTTACAATCCGGATATCCAGAGCAACCTAAAAACCTGCCATTTCTACCCCATTTTATAAGCATATTCTTACCGCACAATTCACATATTTGATCGGTTTCTTGAGCTTCTAATTTAACATCGCGCATCTTTTCTTTTGCATTCTCCAATTGTTCCAAGAACGGCTGATAAAACTCTTTGACGACTTCAAACCACACAACTTGCCCTTCTTCGACTTTATCTAAATCTTCCTCTATATTAGCAGTAAAACCTAAATCCAGCACCTTAGGAAAGTGCTCTATCAATAAATCAATCACTAAAAACCCCAGATCTGTGGGTACTAACTGACCTCCCCTGCGATAGATATAATCTCTTACAATAAGCGTCTGAATCGTAGGCGCATATGTCGAGGGACGACCAATTCCTTTTTCCTCCATTATTTTGACAAGTGAAGCCTCATTATACTTAGGAGACGGTTTGGTAAAATGCTGCGAAGGGATGATTTCCTTCAGCTGCAATTTTTCACCGACTGTTAAATCAGGCAATGTTTTATCTTCTTCCTCTTTGGAGATGAGAATTGTGAACCCTGCAAAAAGCATCTTCCTGCCCGTTGCTCTAAATATAAATTCATCTGCTGTAATATTTACCATTCTTGAGAGATATACAGCCGGATTCATTTGGGATGCCAAAGTTCTTCTCCAGATCAATTCATAAAGTTTAAACTGATCCTGATTGAGATAGTGTTGCATTGCTTCAGGTGTTCTGTAAATCGATGTTGTCCTAATCGCTTCATGAGCTTCCTGCGATCTACCTTTTTTCTTATAGACATTAGGCACATCGGGAAGATATTCAGCACCAAATTTTTCGGCAATGAATTCTCTGATGCTGGTTAAAGCACTATTTGCTATTTTAACAGAATCAGTACGCATATAAGTTATTAAACCCACCGGGCTTTCCTCTCCAACTTCTAACCCTTCATATAGCTGCTGGGCAACAAACATAGTTTTTCCAGCAGAAAACTTTAACTTATTAAAAGACTCCTGCTGTAACGTACTAGTAGTAAATGGAGCTGACGCATTTTGTTTTTTCTCCTTCTCCTCTACCTTTTGAACAAAAAACTCTTTATTCTCCAACGCTTTTATTGCTTCTTCCGTGAGAGATAAATTTTTTAAATCGGGTTTTTCTCCGTTAATACTTATCAGTTTCGCTTTAAAAAAATCTTCAAAGTCTATTTTATTTAACAACGCTTCAATATCCCAGTATTCCTGAGGTATGAAACTTAAAACTTCCCTTTCACGTTCAACTATTAAACGTAACGCTACTGACTGAACCCTGCCTGCGCTTAACCCTTTGCCAACTTTTTTCCAGAGTAAAGGGCTTAAGCTATAACCAACTATCCTATCCAATACACGCCGAGCCTGCTGTGCATTAACTTTATTTAAATCTATTTCATGGGGGTCTTCAAAAGACGCCTGTATCGCCTCTTTTGTAATTTCATGAAATGTCACCCTATAAGCATTCTTCCCTTCACCTAAAATGTTCTTTAGATGCCAACTGATTGCTTCACCTTCTCGGTCTTCATCCGAAGCCAAATAAAGATTTTGCCTATCTTTAATTTCCTTCTTTAATGCATTTACAACCTTTCTTTTTTTGGGAATTACAATGTAACTGGGCGTAAAGTTATCTTCGACATCCACCCCCATACGGCTTTTAGGTAAGTCTTTAACATGTCCAAAACAAGACCGTACCAGAAAATTGCTACCCAAATATTTCTGTATTGTTTTTGCTTTAGCAGGTGATTCAACTATGACTAAACTACCCTTTTTCTTCATATTAATCCCTTTTTTATAGGTTGATTAAATTTAAACCTTTTTCTACTCACATGCCAGATTTTTTTAGTTATTTTTAAGCTATACGCCTTCGGATACATTAGATTCCGCACTTAAATTATATTCTTCTAAAATATCCTCTATAGAGTTAACCAATTTTGCCCCTTGTTTTATTAAATAATTAGCACCAAAAGACGTAGGACTATCGACTTTACCGGGCACAGCAAAAACATCCCTGCCCTGATCGAGAGCTAAATCAGCAGTAATTAAAGCACCTGACCTCTCAGCCGCCTCAACAACTAAAACTCCTCGCGAAAGGCCTGATACAATTCTGTTCCTGCGCGGAAAATTTTCCCTCAAAGGTGCAGAATGAAGAGGAAATTCTGTAATTACTACTCCAGTTGCTGCTATTTTCTCCATTAAAATATTGTTTTCCGAAGGATAGATATTTAAAAGCCCGGAGCCTAAAACAGCAACAGTTTTCCCTTTTGCTTTCAACGCACCTGTATGAGCAGCTGTATCTATACCCCGCGCCATACCTGATACAATTACAACGCCTAAATCCGCTAATTGATACGAAAACTTCTCAGCAATTGAAAGGCCATAAGAGCTTGCCTTCCTGGAACCTACAACTGCAAAATTAAAATCTAAAACATCAAGGTTGCCTTTATAATACAGCACTATCGGTGAATCCGGAATTTCTCGTAACACATCAGGATATCCGGAATCCATAATTGTCATTATTTTAATATCATATTTTTTGCATAGCTGAAGCTCTTTTTCTAAGCTTGATCGGTCAAATTTTTTAATCCTTTGGGTTATTTCATTACCTATACCAAAAATATTTTGTAAATCTTTTTCCGTTGCATGGAAAACATCTTCAGCCTTTGCAAAAGAATTTAACAACCGGCTTATTTTTAATGACCCTAAGCCACTAATCATGTTTAAAGCTAAAAGATAATGTTTTTCTTCCATTGCTTGAAAATATAGCAATTAATCAAAGGGAAGTCAAATCAATGTAACAATTATTATAGTTAGCTTAATTCTTAATTAAAATATATAAAATTGCAATATTTACCCCCATCTTTTATACTATGATTATTATACAGAGTAAAACCATGGTAAAAAAAGTCGTCTTCTCTTCAAAAAAATCTGTTATCAGACTTTTGTTAGTACCACTATGTATTATACTTAACTGCAACATTACACTTGCTGCAGAGAAAAGAATTTTAATTGATAGTATCCATGCTCATAATTTCTTAGATAAAAAACTGACACCGGATAACTATAATTATCATGAAATTCATGGCTCCTCCTTAGCTTTTCAATATCTTGATTCAATGAAATACTCCGTAGATGAAATAAAAGAAGGCTACCTCACTAAAGAGAAGTTGTCTGATTATGGCATGCTTTTTATAAATTTAGTTTCTGTAAACTTAGCCCCTCTTACAGTTAAAGAAATTGCAGCAATCAAAGATTTTATCTTCCACGGAGGAAGTTTATTTATAATTACCGACCATTCTGACTGTTATCATCATATGCATATGCTAACACCGCTTCTTTTGGAATTAGATATTACCCCTTTAAAAGAATCTGCCTGCGACGTATGGCCTAACACTATAGGAACAGGCAATGCATGGATAATTATAAATAATTTTAAACCCCATCCTATTACAAAAAATCTAAAAAATGTTGTTTTTCAAACCGGAGGAATTGTAGATTCTCGATATGCAATAGCAACAACCTCAAAAGAAGGATGGGGAGATATCGGCTCTACATATCTTTATGACCAAGGCGACGAGAGCAGAGGGCTTTATGGCAATTGGGAAAAAGAGCCCGGTGAAAAGACCGGAGAAATAGGAACTATCCTGGCTAAAGAGTTAGGGGAAGGTAAAATAGTCATTGTAGGCGATCAAAATATATTTGGAAATTTATGGATAAAATATGCTGACAATTATAAGCTTTTTTTAAATATTATCTCTTGGATGTTTAATGATGAGGAAATTAAAAATTACAGTAAATTCGCATCTTTTAAAAAACCCAATATATTGCTTTTTGAAAATTATTCCAAAGCTTCTTTCGGCAACCCATATAAAAAAGGGCTCTATAATACACTTGCAAATATTAACAGATATTTTTGGACTTTTGTGCATAATGAAATCGAACATGATTATGATTTATTAGTTTTTCCGAATCAGGATTATCGCTTGCAAGAAAATCAGATAAAATTGGTAAAAAAACACCTACAAGATAAAAAAAACATCCTCATACTCACAAAGAATAAAGATACAAGTAAAACAAATCAAAACCTGCTCAATACAATTATAAAAACCGGCTTTAACATAAAAAATATTAATTCTTACAAAAATATTATTGAATATAATTTATCCAATGCTGGAAAAATTGTACTACTATTGAATATTGGTAAGTTAGAAAATGAAAATATAAATAAACCTTTTAGGGAGCCTACGCTTAAACAGAAACAAAAAGCATATTTTACTAAAGATCTCATTAGCAATTACATCTTCTTGCTTAATTCTTTAAAAGACCCTGTTTCTTTAGGCCCTTTACAAATTAAGAGCAAAGGATTTCTCAACTATTTTATTAGTGACGGAGATATTAGAAATAATAATTTATATATCGATAACGATTTTCGATTTTTTCAGGATGAAAACGCCTTGCGATACCGTAATTTTTACAAATTCCATGCTATCGAAATTGACGGAAATAAAGATTTCCCCTTGATCATTAACGCCAATTATCCTTTAAAAATTGTAAGAACGATTCGCACAAATAAAAACCATCCCAGCAAAGTAAAGTTAGAATTAGATCTAACATTAATTTCTCCTGAAGGGGGAAAAATAAAAACGTATCAATTCAATACAAATATATCTTTACCAAATAAAAATCAATTGTTTTATACGTTACAGCTCCCGAAACAATTAGGTAAATATACCATAGATTATTTGTGGAAATTACGCTGGGAAGATTCTAAATCAAAGGAATTTATGAAAATTTATCATGAAACTCAACACATATATCTACTTTTAAAAGAACCTATTGAAGAATCCAGGTTATATCTATCATTAATTGATAAAAGTATATCCTGGATTAAAGATTTAAAACCCCATACAGAGGAAAAGATTTTAGATGCTTTATTTAACGGTATCTGGTCCTTAGGAGAAAAAGGCTATTATTATCAGTATGGTGGATATGCTCTTCCCAAGAATTCTAACCATCAAGATAAATTAGATATTTTTATAGATCATAAAGCGATAAACTGCGGTGAATTAAGATGTTTGATGCTAAATCTGGCTGGGTATTACGGAATAGAAGGCAAACAATTTTTAATAATAGGAAAAAAAGAAAACTGGTATGACGGAAATTATGTTGTTTATAAAACTAAAAAGACACGAGCCTTTGGCCCAACTGATAATATAAGAGAATGGATACATTTCAACCATGCCGGTGCAATATTCAACAATAAATTCTATGACCCCACTTTTAATATCAAAGCTAATTCATTCCAGGAATATACTGATGAACTATTCACTGCCTTCGGTAAGCCAATTAAAAATACTCCTTGCAATTCTGAATATCCATGGTGTTATAAAAATACAGACCTGGTTGAATTTATATCTAAAGATAAAATTGATTTCCCATTGGAGCTTGAAATATCTTCCGATTCTAAGGCATATCGATAATGAATCTATTTATTAATCTCGACATTAAAAACAATACATTTTATTTTGAAAAACACAATCCCCAATATGCTCGGTTTAATAGTTTTTATTTTTGCCTTAAATAAGAATATGCGGACATTTGAAATAATCTTGTCATGTAAAAACTGGGGCTTTGAAATAGTAATTATTTAATTTGATTTAGACTCAGTCTTAGTGTAGGGAATTAAATATTCTTCTTGTTGAATTGGTTGTGAATTCTCTAAATTGTATTTATTGAACCTGACCATTAATCCGCTTACAGTGAAGACCATGCTTCTAGACTCTATTTCCTCTCCTACTCTTGCTGCCCTAAATATTGATTCAATCTCAGACTTATTATCGTAAAGCACCACCAATGACAAATTAGAAGCAGTAAAAAAACAATCTGCATAAAACTCTTGCAAAAGAACATCCTTAATTCCTTCGTGACGAATTATAAAAACATTTTCGCTCCGCATCCATTTTGAGAATCTGAACAAAGTATCCAATATTTCTCCCAATGAACCAAGTTCTTTTTTCCCTGGGTCTATAAAATTTTTCTTAACTATTGCATCTTTTATACCGTTAAATTCTGCCTGCAACTGAACGACATCTGCTTGCCCCCAGTAAATAAAATTTTTTTCTTTATCTAATGGGTGCGTCTCTCCTTTTTTAAAATATAACATAATCTCTTTTTCTATCGCACCCGAAAGCATTACAAAATTTATTTTTATAGAAGTAGAATTTTTATTCTGAAAATCTATAATTATCCTTCTCGTTTCTAAGGGAAAAAGATATTTGCTATAATAAATTACTTTTGTTAACACTCCATCTTCATTCCTAAATAACAGCGCTGAAACCTCTGAGTTTAACATTGTATTTTTATTAATACCCTGACTACTGTCAGCAATATATTTTTTTATATTTACTTCATCTAAGAACCAAAAGAATATCTCATCCAGAATAATTCCAAACATACCGGTATCTTCTATTCCCTCTAACCTCTGAAGTTGCAAAATCTCTGTTTTAATTTCTACTGCAGAGACCTGTGGTATTTCTTCAGAATTGGCAAAAACACTTGTTGAAAACAATAAAATTGCTGTAAAAAAATAAATCTTTA
>JAVCDA010000072.1 GCA_030765145.1 Candidatus Saelkia tenebricola
ATGGGCGATAGAGGACTTGAACCTCCGACTTCCACGATGTGAACGTGGCGCTCTAGCCAGCTGAGCTAATCGCCCGCTGGTCCCGCCAGGACTTGAACCTGGAACCAACTGATTATGAGTCAGCTGCTCTAACCATTTGAGCTACGGGACCGATTAAGATAAAAGTCTAACACAATCTCAGAAAAAATCAATGTTGCAAATAAAACCTTGTTACAAGGAAAGGATTTCAAGTATTTTCTGATGTATAATTCCATTGGAAGCAGCTATATCAGAATGAAAAGGATCGTATACATCTCCATCTAATTTTGTCAAACATCCTCCCGCTTCTCTAACAAGCAACAACCCTGCAGCAGTATCCCATGGATTTAGACCTAGCTCCCAAAAACCATCTAAACGGCCTGACGCCACATATGCCAAGTCAAGCGCTGCAGCTCCACATCTCCTTATACCTTGGGCATGATGGATAAAGTTAATGAAATGCTCAATATTCGTATCAGTCTGTTCTTTAAATTCGTAATAAAATCCCGTTGCCAACAATGAACGACTGATAATGTCTATTTTAGATACCGATATTTTTTTACGATTCAAATAAGCACCTTCTCCCTTAATGGAATAAAAAAGCTCATCTCTTGTGGGATCATATATAACGCCAATTAGAGGCTCTTTATCTTTCATGAGCGCAATAGATGTGCAGAAAACAGGAAAGCTGTGAGAAAAATTATTAGTGCCATCTATAGGGTCTACCAACCAGTAATACTCGCTATTGATATCTCCTCCAAATTCTTCGCCTAAGAATTCAAAATTCGGAAAATGTTTCTTTAAATATGCTTTTATTATTTTCTCAGATTTTTTATCTATCTCTGTAACAATATTACGTTCACCTTTAAATTCCAACTTACCTGCCTTACCAAGCTTGCTAAGAATAAATCCTCCAGCCTTTTTGGCTATCTTTTGAGTTATTTTTAAAATTTTGTGCAAATCAATCATTCTTTTTCTTCTTATTAGGCTTACCTGACATCCTCTTCTTTCTTCTTTTGTTTTTGAGACCTCGGGGTAATTTTTTACTCATTATCATCCTCCTTAAATAAAATTTTAACTTTTATCAAAAAACCTATAGTAATCTAACAGTTATGTAGAGAAAAATCAACAGGACTTTTATTTAAAAACGAAAACTAACTATAGCTCTGATTGTTTATAACGACTTGTCTCTTTTTGAAAAAAGGACTCTTTCTATTGCAATACGCATCTTATTCAGCATTTCCCTGGGTAAAATAAATTGAGATTTCATAAACGGAGTAATAATAACAAACTCAAACATGTTAGGACTATCTTTGACTCGACGAATCGCTACCTTAATAACTGGTTTTACCATCTGAGATTTAACACTAAGAAAATATTGGCGGGGACGACGGGAGTTGAACCCGCGATCACTGGATCGACAGTCCAGGGTCTTATCCAGGCTAGACGACGTCCCCAATTCATATTTTTAAAATTACGAATCCAAATAGTAATAGATTTTCCTATTAATGTCAACAGAAACTATTTTAAATATTGAAGCAGTTGTTCTTCTTTGTTTAAATCAACTAAAATCTCTTTATTTCGACTTCTAAATTCCATCTTCTTTTCTTTTAAATATTTTGTACCTATTACAACCTGATAAGAAATCCCGATTAAATCCGCATCATTAAACTTTGCCCCAGCCCGTAATAACCTGTCATCATATAAAACTTCTATGCCCTCTTGAAGCAGATATTTATAAACTTGCTCCGCTTTTTTTGCGATTGTTTCATCCTCAATATTAGTAGCAATAACAACTACTTCAAAAGGCGCAATTCCTTTACTCCATATTATACCTTTTTGATCATAGTTTTGTTCAATATAAGCAGCTATAATCCTGTTAACACCTATACCGTAACACCCCATGATCATATTGCGTTCTTTTCCATTATCATCTACAAAAACTGCTCCTAAGGGATCGCTATATCTTGTCCCAAGCTTAAAAACATGTCCTATCTCTATAGCATTGCTTATCTTTAATTCTGATTTACACTTAAAACACAGATCACCTTCTTCAACCTGCCTTAGATCAGCAAAATCTTCAACCTTAAAATCTCTGCCCTCATTTACATTAATAAGATGGTAATCGGTCCTATTGGCACCCGTAACACAATTTTTGATTCCTTTAACATCGTAGTCAGCGAATATTTTTATTTTAAGTCCTACCGGACCTGAAAATCCAACACCTGAGGAAGTGACATGCTTTATTTCCTCTGGGGAAGACATTCTTAACTCTTTGACTCCTAGATATTTGCGTAATTTATTTTCATTAACCTCGTTACCTCCTCTTAAAATAACAGCAATAAACTCAGAATCTGCTTTATAGATTATTGTCTTAAGTAATTTTTGAGGAGAAATTTTAAAAAACTTTGACACTTCACTAACACTCGTAATTTCAGGCGTATAGACTTCCTTTACATCCTGTTCTTTTTCATCTATTTGATTTGAATCTTCTGCTCTTTGAGCAACATCTTTACTAGCTAAATAATTACATTTTTCACATACAACAACCTTGTCTTCTCCGAACTCGGAAATAGCCATGAACTCATGAGAAACATCCCCGCCCATAATCCCGGGATCAGCTTCTACAGCCAAAAAATCTACCCCGCATCTTTCAAATATTCTGCAATAAGCATGATACATCTTTTTATAACTCTCATCCAAAGACTCCCAGCTTTCGTTAAAACTGTAAGCATCTTTCATAATAAACTCACACGTTCTAACAACCCCGAATCGAGGACGAGGCTCATCTCTGAATTTAGTTTGTATTTGATAAAGAACCTGAGGAAGCTGCTTATAAGATTTTACATCTTGAGTTAAAAGCCAGGTTATTATTTCTTCATGTGTAGGGCCTAATACCATGGATTTATCAGACCTGTTCTTAAACTTGATCATATCATCGCCTAAAACTGCAAACCTACCTGTTTTCTCCCACAGCTCTTGAGGATGAATTGCAGGAAGAAGAACTTCCTGAGCACCTTCAGCATTCATTTCCTCCCGGATAATAGTCATGACTTTTAACATAACACGCCAGCCTAAAGGTAAATAACAATATAATCCTGAGGCAAGCCTTCTTATCATACCGCTCCTTAGCATTAATCTATGACTTAGGGCTTCTGCTTCCTTAGGAATCTCTTTCAATGTAGGTATCAACATCTTTGTGAATCTCATATCACCTCTCCTCTGCCATATCCTTAACCTCCTTCATTAAAACAGAAATAATATTCGCATCTGATACTTTTTTAACTATTTTACCCTTTTTGAATAAAATAGCACAGTTTTTTCCTCCTGCAATCCCAATATCTGCATCCTCTGCTTCTCCCGGACCGTTAACCTCACAGCCCATAATTGCAATTTTTAAAGGTTTACTTATAGACATTTTGTTAATTGCTGATTGAGCCTCCCGGGCAAGCTTTATAACATCTATCCCCAATCTGCTGCAGCCAGGACAAGATATAATTTCAGGAGCAAACTTTCTTAAATTTACAGCAGAAAGAATCATTTTAGCTGTCCTTACTTCTTCAAGTGGAGAACCTGTATATGAAACCCGAATAGTATCCCCTATACCCTGAAGAAGAAGAGCACCAATTCCTACGCTGGATTTTATGATAGATGTTGTCCCCAAACCCGTAGCAGTAACACCGAGATGAATAGGGTAATTAAAGAGCGATGCAACTTTCATATTGGCATAATATGTATCTCTAACTGAATTGGATTTCAAAGAAAGCATAATATCTTTGAAATTCTGTTTTTGAAAATATTCCAGATACTCTTTCATCAAACAAACCATTCCACTTACCGCATTAGATTTGTTTTTATATTTAGCA
The DNA here is from genome assembly GCA_030765145.1 of Candidatus Saelkia tenebricola. GTDB lineage: Bacteria > Omnitrophota > Gorgyraeia > Kaelpiales > Kaelpiaceae > Saelkia > Saelkia tenebricola. The sequence continues at coordinate 3,885 of JAVCDA010000072.1, forward strand.
GGAATTGAACCTGAATTAACACCTACTCTAATAGGAACAGAATATGCCTTGGCTACATCAATCAAATTTTTTAACTCCTGTTTCCTAACATTGCCCGGATTAATCCTTACAGCATCAGCACCGAATTTAATCGCATCAATAGCAAGATTAGATGCAAAATGTATGTCAACTTCAACTGGAAGTAAACTTTCTTTAAGTATAGATTTTACGAATTTAGCTTCTTTTTCTTCCTTGTAGGCAACTCTTATGATTTCGCAACCTTCTTTTTTTAATTTAGAAATGGTATTTAATACAAATCCGACTTTTTTAAGAGGAGTTTTAATCATGGATTGAATTATAACAGGATTGTTACCCCCTATTTTTAGATCAGCAACTCTTACAATCCGTGTTTTCTTCATTTTAAGAAAAATTTCCCAATATCAAAATACGTAATAGAAATAATTAGTAATAGCAACAATGCCATCCCTACTTGCGTACATTTCTCCTGAATACGAACAGAAACAGGTTTGCCTCTCAGCTTCTCTATAGCCATAAAAAAAAGATGTCCACCATCTAAAACAGGAATTGGCAGGAGATTAACAAGCGCTAAACTTATACTAATAACAGCCATAAAACTGATGAAATATAACATTCCTATTTTAGCTATTTGATATGAATAATAAAATATCCCTATTGGTCCCGAAGCCGATTCTTTTAACGATGTTTTTTTCATCAAGAGATTACCTATCCCGATGAAAAACATTTTGGTAATAAAAAAAGTTTTTTGAGATGCCTTTGAAGCAGCTTTAAAAAATCCGTATCTTTGTGTAAAAATATTTTCCGGATCAGGAGCTATGCCAATCAAACCTACGGTCTTCTTTTTCCCTGTTATATACGGAATTTCTTTTTCTGATGTTGTTAACTCAATATCGAATTTTTCTCCATCCCTCTCTATCGTAACAGTAATCTGCGTATTCCGTAAAGGATGCACATGTTCTGTGAGCTCGTCAAAGCTACTTATATTTTTTCCATTTATTGCTTTAACAGTATCTCCTACACATAAGCCAGCTTTTTCTGCCGGGTACCCTTCTAAAATTTTGCCTATTTTTGTTCCTAAAGTAGGCATGCCTGCAATAAATAAAAACATAAAAAGCAAGAATCCAAGGATATAGTTACCCAGAGGCCCTGCCATAACAATCCCTGCTCTCTTACCAACAGGTTGAGAAAGAAACTCATTCTTACTTCCGAGCCTATTTTCTTTAGGATCTTCGCCTGCCATTTTTACATATCCGCCTAAAGGAACAATTGATATCCTGTACTCAGTCTCATTCTTCTTCCATGAAAAAATCTTTGCTCCAAAACCTAAAGAAAACACTTCGACATACACCCCTGCTCTTTTAGCTGTTAAGAAATGAGCGAGTTCATGAATAAATACAATTATACCAAACGCACAACCAACTTTTAAAATATTCCAAAACATATACATTACTCCTGTAGCCATTTTCTACTTATCTCCTTTTAGAATTTGTTTCGTTATTTTTTCAGCATCCTTAAACACTAATTCTATTTTTTCCAAACTATCAACTTTAACCGGCTGATGCAAGCTAACTGCTCTTTGGATCATTTCCGTAATATTGGTAAACCTAATTTTACCTTCAAAAAACGCCTCTACTAATATTTCATCTGCTTTCACTAAAAAAGCTGGGTAACTCTCTCCTAACTCTAGACATTGATAAGCTATTTTTAACGCTATGAGTTTCTCTTTATCAGGGATCTCAAAATGGAGTTTTCTCATATTATGCCAGTCCAATCTAAGCCCGGAATCAATTCTGTCGGGAAATCCTAAAGCATAGGCAATAGGCATTTTCATATCAGTTGGAGCAAGTTCTGCCATAACTGTACCGTCTTTAAATTCAATAAGTCCATGTATAAGCGCCTCAGGATGAAGCAAAACTTCTATTTCAGAAACAGCAACCTGAAATAGATAGTAAGCCTCTATCACTTCAAACCCTTTATTCATAAGTGTTGCAGAATCTATGGTAATTTTTCTGCCCATATCCCATCGGGGATGAGACAAAGCCATTTCAGGTGTCACCTCTACAAGCTCTTCTGGAGAAGAATTAAAAAAAGGACCTCCAGAACAAGTCAAAATAATTTTAGCAATATCCTTCTTTTTGTTACCATCCAATAGCTGGTATAAAGCATTGTGCTCACTATCAAGAGGAATTATAGAAGATTTACTGTTCATTAATTTATTATTAACTATCTCCCCGCAGGCTATAATCGCTTCTTTATTCGCAAGAGCTACATCAATACCGCGCTCTATTGCGTATATTAAAGGGTAGACTGCGTCTGTTCCGGACATTGCAAGCACAAGCTGGTCTATATCTTCGTCTAAAAGACTAAACAAACCTTTCCGAGAATTAAAAACCTGAATACCTTCGGACGCAAACTTTTCAGATTCATCAATAGAAGGGCAATCTTTTAAGAAAACTTTTTTTACACCAAATTCTTTCGCCTGATTAAAAAGCAAATTACAGTTACGTTTTGCTCCTAGACTTAAGATTTGAAAATCACTTTTATGTTGAGAGATTACCTCTAAAGTTTGTTGGCCAACACTACCGGTAGAACCCAGAATAACTATTTTTTTCATTTGGAAACAAAAGTATAAAGATACAGATAATAAAACGGTAATGAAATAAGAAGACTGTCGATCAAATCCAAAACCCCGCCTAAACCAGGAATAGTTCTTCCAGAATCTTTAACTCCTGCATCGCGTTTCAACACCGACTCAGCTAAATCTCCAAACTGAGCACAAACACCTAAAATAAGACCTATTGCCGGAATATGCTTTAAGGATATTATCGGAACATATTTAGAACCTATATAAGCAGCCGTAAAAGAAAAAAGTAGTCCTCCAATAAAACCCTCAACAGATTTTTTAGGACTGATTCGAGGAACTAAAGGATGCTTCCCGAACTTAGTACCTATAAGATATGCACCTACATCAGTAGCCTTAGAAACAAATACAAAATAAGCAATCAAATGTGTGCCAAAGTTTAATGTCCTTATTTTGATAAAAAACAAACATGGTATAGTAATATATATCAACCCTAAAATTGTTAAACTTAAACAGAGAGCAGCATCTTTATTAGTTTTTCGAAAAAATTGATATAAGAAGAGTAGTATCAAAGATAAGCTCAACGGATAAATAAAATATTCTAACCCTAATCTCTTATCCCAGGAAAAAAATAATAATAAAAAAGATATAGCATAACCGATACTAGGGTATATTCCACCATATTTCTTTTCAATTATCCTGTAAAATTCTCTAAGTGCCAACACCGCAATAGCTGCTGCTACTAACACATAGATATAAAAACCTGCAAAAAAGAATACCCAGAATATAAAAAGAGTTAACATAAGTGAACTCACAACCCTTTTTATGAAGTTTTTTCTTTTAAACAGAACCAAATCTTCTCTCCCTATTCTGAAAATCGTTCATAGCTTCCATTAAATCAGATTTACCAAAATCCGGCCAAAGCTTTTTTGTAACATAAATTTCAGCATATGCCATTTGCCAGAGCAAAAAATTGCTTATCCTGTACTCTCCGGCAGTACGAATAAGTAAATCCGGATCCGGAATTTCAGGGGCATAGAGATATTTTTGTAAAAACTCCTCGCTAATTACATTTTTTGTATTAATCGTTTTAGAATCCTTGATTATTGCTCCTATAGCATCCAGAATTTCTTTTCTACCGCCGTAATTAATAGCTAGCGTTAAATTCAAACCTTCATGTTTTGCAGTATCATCTATAATAGACTGAATCTTAGAAGGCAATCCATACGGTAATTCATGCCATCTACCAATAACTCTGACTCTAACTTTTTCATGCTCTGGCAACTCAGTTTTACTTGCCGTTATGTATTTTAAAAAAAGATTCATGATGATTTTAATTTCCCTTGGCGGTCTTTTCCAGTTTTCAGTTGAAAAAGCATATAATGTTAAGTATCTTACACCTAAATCTACGCATGACTTTATTATCCTTTGAGCAGACTTTACCCCCTGTCTATGACCAATCCCCCTGGGCAATTTCCTGTTTTTAGCCCAACGGCCATTACCATCCATTATTACTGCAATATGTCTGGGGATAATTGACATCGTATGAGAAAAATTTATTCCTCTTGAGGTAAAATCATTTCTTCTTGAAAACCCACCAGAATTTCTTCTAATCTATTTAGCTTTTCTTTAAGCTGGATTATGGTTTCATCAGCTTCCTGATTATCTTTTTTTAAAGAAGAAATATAATCATCTCTGGCAATCCCAACTCCAAACAATTCATCTTTTTCTTTAGTAATAATAAATATTTTATTTTCAAAACTTTTGATTTTATCTTCTAAAAAATCGTTGTCTTTTCTTTCTTTAAAATATTCTGTTTCCAATTTTTCTACCTTTCGTGAAAAGTTGTTTTTCGATTTTCTTTCATACATAGCCCAGGTTAAAGTTGCCAAAAAGAAAACTAGAAATATAACATTCATTCTCTTCATGAAAATCCTCCTTTATTTCGCGTACTCTCGGATTCTCCTCTCTCTTTCTTCAAGCACCTTTCCTAAATCATCTAAAAACCCTTCTCTTATTTTAGTTAATTTTTTGGGTAAAATAACAATTTCAACTCTCCTGTTTTTCTGTTTGCCTTCTGGAACGCTATTGGATGCAATAGGCTGATATTCTCCGAATCCAGTAGCCTGAACTCTTTTAGAATCAACTTTTTTCTCATCTACTAAATAATACAGAACGCTTATAGCTCTTGCTGCGGACAACTCCCAGTTAGAGGTCCATCCAGAGTATTTAATAGGATCATCGTCAGTATGACCTTCAATAGATACATCTCTTCCAGGAACGTCTTTTGTCAAGAACTTAGCAACTTTATTAAGCATAGGATATGCTTCTTCTCTCAACTCTGCTTTTCCGGAATCAAAAAACACCTCGGCTACAAATCTCAATACCAACCCTTTCTCCTCCAGAGACAGTTTTAAATCTTTATCCTCTATTTCCTTTTGAAACCTTCTTGCCAACCTGTCTCTTGCCTCTTCTAACTCCCTCACTTCTTCTGACTTCTCAGATTTAATTCTCTCCACCTCAATCCTCAAACGCTGAAGCTCTTTTTTCATAAGTTGCATTTTTTCAATCTCTTCCGGGGGGGTTTTTTTAAAAGTAACTGCACAACCAGACATTAAAATTGATGAAGCAACTAAAAACATCCAAATTCTACCTTTCATCTTCCACCTCCTAATGAACAGTAAATTTTTAACATTTCCTCAAGGCTGAAAATTTTAGGCATCAGCCGTCTGCGAATTATGAACAGTAAATTTTTAACATTTCCTCAAAGCGATAACATTAATCCATATAATGAACATTAGACATCAAACATACAACAGGAACACATATCCATGCTCCCAATAGGGAACACCACACTACACTTTTAGATATTAACACCCCTAAATCCTTGCGTCAAGGAAGTAAGGTTTTCTTCAAGATGAAGGAAGCAAAAACAATAGAAGCCATAGACATTAGTTTTATTAAAATATTTATCGAAGGCCCTGCAGTATCCTTACAAGGATCTCCTACAGTATCTCCAACAACACTCGCTTTGTGCGCATCAGATCCCTTGCCTCCTAAATTCCCTTCTTCAATATATTTTTTTGCATTGTCCCAAGAAGCTCCGGAATTAGCAAGCATAATAGCCAAAACAAATCCCGATACCAAAGAAGCAACAAGCAAACCCAGATTTGCCTCAACACCAAAAATTAAACCAATGACAATCGGAGCAAATAATGCAATTGCTGCAGGCAATATCATCTCTTTTTGAGAAGATGCTGTAACAATTCTAACGCATTTCGCATAGTCCGGCTTAGCTTTCCCTTCCATCAAACCTACTATTTCCCGGAACTGCCTCCTTACCTCTACCACTATCTTTCCGGCAGCACGTCCTACAGCTTGCATGGTGAGTGATGAAAATAGAAAAGGCAACATTCCACCTATAAATAAACCTACAATAATTTTAGGATTTAATAGTGATAAATTTAAATTTGCTCCTAAATCTTCCAAACGATCTTTATAGGCTGCGATAAGAGCAAGTGCTGTCAAAGCTGCAGAACCTACAGCAAACCCTTTACCTGTCGCAGCTGTTGTATTACCTAATGAATCCAGTGCATCTGTTCTTTCTCTGACCTCAGGAGGTAAAGATGCCATCTGAGCATTTCCACCGGCATTATCTGCAACCGGGCCATATGCATCAGTAGCTAAAGTAATACCTAAAGTACTTAACATCCCTACCGCAGAAATGCCTACTCCATAAAGACCTAGATTGAAATTGTTAAATCCACCTGAGAAAGAAAAACTGGCTAAAATAGCAACTGCAACAGTAACTACAGGGATAAGGGTAGAATACATCCCTACAGATAGCCCTGAAATTATAACAGTTGCAGACCCTGTTAAAGATGCCTGAGCAACTGAACGAGTAGGAAAATATCTATGGGAGGTATGGAATTCTGTTGCAAGCCCTATTATAAGACCTGCAATTAAACCAGTAATTATTGAAAAATATATTCCAATATATTGAGTACCTAAAATTTGTGTAACCAAAAAATACCCTGAACCAGCCACGAGTAATGCTGTGAAAAATGTGCTTCTACGTAATGCCCAAAGTAAAACCGACTGAGAAGACTTCTCCCGAGATCTAACGGTTAATATACCTATGATAGATGAAATAATTCCTACACCTGCCATCATCATAGGAATAGTAACACCTTTTATCCCTAATCCTGCCGCAACAGCAAGCGCCATTGTCGCAACAATTGAACCTACATCAGACTCATATAAATCCGCACCCATACCCGCAACATCACCAACATTGTCCCCGACATTATCTGCAATAACAGCTGGATTTCTAGGGTCATCTTCAGGAATACCCGCTTCTACTTTACCTACTAAATCTGCACCTACATCTGCTGCTTTGGTATATATCCCTCCGCCAACTCTTGCAAATAATGCATAGCAAGATGCACCCATTGCAGAGCATAATAGAGTAGAAGTAATGGTCGAAAGCCTTTGTGCAGAATCTATAATAGGTGCATAAGAAGAATACCACCAATTAAGAATATAATACCAGCCAACCAAATAAGATAACCCTAAACCAACAACAATAAGCCCCATTACAGAGCCTGATAAAAATGCTATTTTTAGTGCCGAATTTAAACTGGACCTAGCAGCATTTGCCGTTCTGGAACTAGCTTGTGTTGCAACTTTCATCCCGATAAAACCTGCAAGTCCGGAGAAAAAACCACCTGTTAGAAAAGCATAAGGGACAAAAGCTGGTAAATACCCGTATTTAGCAAGAGATATAAGCAATAGGAAAGAACATAAGAAAAAGACCGCAACAATCGTATACTGTCTTTTTAGATATGCAGAAGACCCTTCTCTGACAGCTTCTGCGATTTTCACCATTTCATCAGTTCCTTCATCTTTTTTCAAAATCCACTTTATTATGCATACGGCAACTAATATAGCCGCGACAGAGCTAAAAGGGGCTATCCAAAGTAATTCTTTCATTTTATCTCCTTTTCACTATTCATATAAAAAGTTTGCGCTCTCTTAGAACCAACAGAGACAATCTTTACATCCGTATCTATAAGCTCGGAAATCCTATTGATATAAGCAACGGCATTATCCGGCAAATCATCTATCGAATGTGCACTGCTTGTTTCAGAGCACCATCCTGCTATTTCTTCATAAACAGGTTTAGCCTTGCTCCAGAAATTAAAATCCGAAACCGGATACTGATATCTTTTACCTTCAAATTCATAACCGACACATATTTTTATTTCTTTTAGATCATCTAATACGTCGAGTTTTGTTAAAGCAATTTCATCAATACCGTTTACGTCAACAGCGTAACGCACCAAAGCTGCATCAAACCAACCGCATCTTCTAGGCCTACCGGTAGTAGCTCCAAACTCATTTCCTTTCTTCTGTAAATGCTGCATCGAATCACCCTCTAACTGAGTTGGAAACGGACCTTCTCCGACACGAGTAGTATATGCCTTTGCAACTCCAAGCACCTTGTCTATCCTGGAAGGCCCAATCCCTGCACCTACGCAAGCGCCTCCTGCTAATGTGGATGATGAGGTTACAAAAGGGTATGTGCCAAAATCTACATCCAGAAAAGTCCCTTGGGCACCTTCAAATAAAATTTTCTTATCACTTTTAACTGCTTCAGCTAAATATAGAGCAGCATCTTTGACAAAAGAAGATAGTTTCTCACCGAAATATAAATAATCTTCATAGATTTGCTGAAAATCAAAAGGCTTATACTCAAATATTTTTGTCAAAACCTCGTTTTTATATTCTAAATTAACTTTAAGCTTCATTTTAAAAATATCTTTATCAAGCAAATCTACCATTCTTATTCCGGTACGATCAAATTTATCTACATAACAAGGGCCAATACCTCTACCAGTTGTCCCGATTTTAAGATTACCCAGACGTTCTTCTTTTAATTTATCCCAAACCTTATGATACGGTAATATCACATGTGCTCTATCGCTAATAATAAGATTTGTTGCTTCAACCTTATATCCCTTAGCAAATATCTGTTCAATTTCTTTGATTAAAATTTCAGGGTCTATTACAACTCCATTACCTATCACACACACCTTTCCCTTATGCAAAATACCTGAAGGAAGCAGATGAAAAACATGTTTGTCATCTCCAACCACTACCGTATGACCAGCATTATTCCCGCCTTGGAAACGAACAACTATATCTACATCCTGGGTAAGCCAATCAATTATCTTCCCCTTACCTTCATCTCCCCATTGGGCACCAATCAATACTAACCTTTTACCATCCATTTATTTAATTTGGGTTTTATAAGTTAACTATCTTTAACTACGCTACCATAGTAAGAATCTTTTTTGTAATCTCAGGATATTTGGCAATAAAAAGCAACTCATCCCCTACCAGAGGCTTTTGTTTATGTACATTAGCAAACCTGGCAAGTTCCAGTATGTTTTTGGCCTCTTCCTCATCCTTAAACTCTACTTCCAGCTTTTCATATACGTTTCTAAATCCTTTTATACCGCTGTATTCTCCGACTGTAATCTGTCTACCGGTTTCGATTATTACAGGCTCTCCCCTTCCTACATCTTCATAATGATAAAGTTCATAATTCCTGGAATCTTTTAAAGCCCCATCAGCATGAATTCCTGATTCATGAGCAAACATGTTGGCTCCCACTCCAGGCTGATTAATCGGTATCGGCACTTTAAAAGCAAAAGACCCATACCTGGCAATCTTCCATGCTTTGCTTAAATCAACCTTTTCATCCAAAAGATATTTCCCCGTAAAACCGCTAGAGTACTTAATAGCCAAAATAGTAGCTAATAAATCTGCATTCCCGGCACGTTCCCCCATACCGTTTATAGTTGTGTTGATATAAGCATCAACTCCGGCATCATTGGCAGCTTTTGCCCCTGCAATTGAAGTTGCAACAGCCATTCCTAAATCATTATGACAATGCACTTCAATCGGCATATCAACTTTTTTAGCCAGCTCATAGATTCTTTTATAAATCGTAAAAGGATCATCATATCCCAAGGTATCACAATAACGTAGTCTATCAGCACCATTGTCCTTGGCAGCTTTAGCAAACTGATACAGATAATCATCATCTGTACGTGATGCATCTTCGGCATTAACTCCTACAATGTTTACTTTATTTTCTTTTGCCATCTTTACAGCTTCAACCATCATGCTAATTACATCTTCCTTAGAATATTTACCTTTAAACTTGCTGTCAATCATCTGCTTTGATGTCGATATAGAAAGGTTCAGATTCTTTATATTCGTCTGCCTACATGCTATTTCAACATCAGCTGCTATTGCTCTTACCCAACCGCTTAAAACAAGAGGGCTTAAAACTCCCAAATCAAAAAGCTCTACGTTGGCATTGATATAATTAATTTCATGGTTGGTTACAGGAAATCCCATTTCACTCTGAAATACACCCATTTCATTCAAAAACATGTTGACCATTGTTTTCTCAAGCTTGGAGAGACTTAAACGCGAAGTCTGAACTCCATCTCTATTAGTAACATCAACAAGATATATCTTAGGTTGTTTTTTATCCATTTTAAATCCTCCTTAATATTTATAAATTTATCGGCTTTATTGCTTTAATGTAATCTGAAGAAAGCAACTTCTTTATAAACTCCTCATCCAAAGCAGAATCAATATTTAAAACTGTCAATGCATCTCCTCCTTCTATTGACCTGCCAAATGACATCCCTGAAATATTGATACCCTTTTTACCTAAAGTTGTTCCGATATGTCCTATTACACCAGGTTTATCCTGGTTATAAATAATCAACATACACCCTTCAGGTATTGCTTCAACATAAAAACCATCTACATTAACTAAACGGGGATTCTCTTTGGAAAATAAAGTACCTGCTACTTTCTTTTCACCTTTACTGGTTTCCACCGTAACCTGAATCAAATTGGTAAAATTTTTAACTTCCGTTGACTTGATCTCCTCTACCTTAATTCCTCTTTCTTTAGCAATAACTTGAGCATTAACATAGTTTACAGATTCCATAAGTATTGGTGAGAGAAATCCTTTCAATAAAGCCGATGTAACCGGATTTACATTATGGCTTAAGATTTCACCGCTGTATTTTACCTCAATATTTTTTACCTGCCCCTCTATCATCTGTCCCAATAAAGATCCAAGTTTCTCAGCCAAATTCAAATAAGGACTGATTGCTTCTAAAACCTCAGGGTCTATGGAAGGTAAATTAACCGCATTCCTTATTGACTTATTTCCTAAAGCATCTCTGACCTGTTCTGCAATTTCAATTGCCACATTAACCTGCGCTTCTTCAGTTGAAGCTCCTAAATGAGGAGTCAATCCTATATTATCAAGCTTAACCAAAGGGCTGTCTTTGAGCGGCTCGTTTTCATAGACATCCAAAGCCGCACCTGCAATTTTGTTATCTAAAAGAGCCTTATAAAGAGCATCCTCATCTACCACTCCGCCGCGGGAGCAATTTATAACTCTGGCTGTACTTTTCAGCAAACCGATCTCTTTCTCTCCAAGCACATGATAAGTACTGTCTGTCATAGGAACATGGAAAGTTATATAATCTGAGTTTTTCAAAAGATATTCGTATTCGACAGATTCGATTTCCATTTTTTTCGCCATATCTTCAGAAAGATAGGGGTCATATGCAATAACTTTCATACCAAACCCCATTGCGCGTTTGGCAACCTCACGACCTATACGACCTAAACCGACTATGCCCAAAACTTTTCCGTAAAGTTCTATGCCCATAAATTTCTTCCGTTCCCACTTACCCTCTTTCATCGAAGCATGTGCCTTAAGGACATTGCGTGAAAGAGCAAGCATTAAAGTCATGGTGTGTTCTGCAGTCGATATAGTGTTGCCTAAGGGGGTATTCATAACAATGATCCCTTTTTTAGTAGCAACATCTAAATCTACATTATCAAGACCAACACCAGCACGCCCGATAATTTTCAGATTATCTGCTTCTTTGATTATATCAGCAGTCAGCTTTGTAGCACTACGTATTACTATACCATCATAAGATTTAATCTCTTCTTTAAGCTCATCAGGTTTTAGCCCTGTCTTTACCACAACATCTAAACCAGCATCTTTTAAAATTTCAATACCTTCAGGAGCCAGATTATCGCTAATTAAAACTTTTGCCATTTTAAATCTCCTTTTTATACTCTTTTAAGAATTCTTCCTCCAGTTTAAGTATTCCTTTACCAAGGCTGAATTTATACCCAAAATTATGCAAAGCAAATTCAATAGCTGCTATACCGACTAAAAGGTCAAAAATATTCATATATCCTAAATGAGCAATTCTAAATATCTTGCCTTTTAAAGCCCCTTGGCCTCCTGCAATACTTATTCCAAATTCATTTCTGATAAATTTGACAAACTCTGCACTATCAATACTATCAGGCATCATTACGCTAGTAACTGCGCTGGACGGATTCTGAGCAAAAAGCTTAAGCCCCAAACCCTCGATAGCCTGCCTGCATGTTGCAGCAAGAAAATTGTGTCTCTTCCAAACATTTTCTATTTTTTCCTCTTTTATCAACTCTAATGCTTTCCTCAAACCTATTACTAAGCTAACCGCAGGAGTCCAGGGAGTATCATACTTTTCACCGGAACTCATAGCTTTTTTAAGGTTGAAATAATATGCCTGCGGTTTAGATTTGTCAACATATTCCCAAGCTCTACCTGAAAGACTGATAAAAGATAATCCTGGCGGCAACATTAACCCCTTTTGAGAACCTGCAATCGCAATATCTATACCCCAGTCATCCATCCTAAACTCATCTGCTAAAAGTCCGCTTATGGCATCCACAACAACTAAAGCATCGTATTTCTTAGCAATTTTGGCAATAGCCTTAACATCATAAACAGATCCCGTTGAAGTCTCACACAGTGTTGTTAAAATTACTTTTATAGCTTTATCACCGCTAAGTTTTGTTTCTATATCTTTAGTATCTGGAGACTGCCCCCATTTAACTTCCAACACTTCACAATCAGCACCAAATGCTTTACAAATTTCTGTCCATCTTTCTCCAAATTTTCCACCCATAACAGATAAAAATTTTATGCCATCTTGTTTTAAATTTGCCACTGCTGATTCCATAGCTCCCGTCCCTGAGGATGAAAACACCAAGACAGGATTTTTGGTTTGAAAAACATACTTCAACCCCTCTGATACTTCTGTAAAAATCTTTTTAAACTCCGGAGTTCTGTGATGGATTATAGGTTCAGCTTGAGTTAAAAGAATCTCTTCCGGTACCGGAGTTGGACCGGGAGTTAACAAATATTTTTTACGTGGAGTAACTCTCATATCAATTCTCCTTTACTTTTTTTTCTTGAGGGTAAACAACAGTATCTATTATACCATAGCTCTTCGCTTCCTCAGTATTCATAAAATAATCTCTGTCAGTATCTTTTTTAACCTGAGATAATGACTTGCCTGTATGCTTAGATAAAAGCTCATTTATTTTATCACGTAGTCTTAATATCTCCTGAGCCTGGATATGAATATCTTCGGCTTGCCCCTGAACACCACCCCAGGGCTGATGAATCATTATCCGGGCATGCGGAAGAGCAAATCTTTTCCCTTTGGCCCCGGCAGTTAATAACAATGCTCCCATACTTGCAGCCTGCCCTACGCAATAAGCACATATATCGGGTTTTACAAACTGCATAGTATCATAAATTGCTAAACCGCTGGTAACAGACCCCCCGGGAGAGTTAATATAAACATTTATATCTTTTTCCGAATCCTCAGATTGCAGAAATAAAATCTGAGCGATAATAAGATTGGCCACATTATCGTCAATAGGCGTACCTATGAAAACAATTCTATCCTTAAGAAGCCTGGAATAAATATCAAAAGCACGTTCACCTCTACCAGTTTTTTCTACCACCATCGGGACAAGAGTTTGGCATTTTATATCCATTCTTACACCTCCCTGATTTAAAATTGTTAATTAACCAGTTACTATTTCAGAAGTTTGTTTTACATACTCAATTACCTTCTGACGCCTTAAATCTTCTCTTAAACTCTCCAATTCACCCTCTTTTTCAAATTTAGCTTTAAACTCCTCTACGGAAAGTTTATGCTGCTGAGCTAATTTTTCAACATAAGCTTGAAAATCTTCATCTGAAGCTATGATGCCCTCTTTCTCGGCAATCTCCTGTAAAATAAAATGAACCTTCAATTGTTTCTCAGCTTCTAATTGTGCTTCTTTTAAAATAACATCTGTCTGTTTCTCAACTTCTTCGCGAGGCACACCTCTATAAAATAACCGTAAAGCCATATCTTGAGCAACCTTTTTTGTCTGCCTATCCAAAAGCTGGGGAGGAATTTCCACATCAGTTTCGGATATCAACTTTTCAAACATTGCTCCTTCTAATTCCATCTCTACCTGTTTTTCCTTATAATTTCCTAACTCATCTTTAATTGTGTTTTTCAAATCTTCTAAAGTTTCTTTTTTCCCCACCTCTTTAGCAAAATCATCATTTAAAACAGGGGATTTCTTTTCCCTAACAGCTTTAACTGTAATCGCAAACAAACATTTTTTGCCTGCAATTTTTTTATCAACAAAATCATCCGGAACAACAAGTTCAAATTCTTTACTGTCATCTTTCCTTAAACCCAAAAGATTATTTAGCAAATCGGAGAATAAATTTTTCTCATCTAAAAAAGTAGATTTATTTTCTTTTTTATCTACGACTTTACCATCTAAACTAACTTGCCAATCTATAATCAAAAAATCACCCTTTAAAGATTCTCTTTCTACATCTAACAACTGTGATCTCTCTTTTTTCATGTTTTCCAGAACGTCGTTAACTTCATCATCTGTTACAGCATGAGACTTCTTCTTGAGCTTTAAGTTCTTATATTTGGAAATTTTAACTTTAGGAACTTCTTCCGTTTTCATTTTAAAAACATATCCGCCATCAAAAGTAAGTTCTGATTCCAACATTAAAGGTGCAGATATCGGAACTATTTTTGCCTCTTGAAGTACTGTCTTATAAAATAATGATGCAATATGTTCCTTGAGATCATTGTTTATTTCATTGCTATACTTTTTTATAACCAACTCCAGAGGAGCTTTACCCTTCCTGTATCCCGGAACTTCAACTTTTTGCTGCCACCTGGAATAAACATTGTTTCTAACAGATTGGATCTCTCTTTCAGAAAGATTTACCTCTAATTCTTTTTCAACAGAATTAATTTTTTTCACTTTAATCTTCAACTGGTTCCTCCACTTTTCTGTGTCTATGATCTTTTCGCTTATCTGCATACCTGATAATTTTATTTTTAAGCACATCAAACGATTTATCTATTGCTGCGTACATATCTAAATTACATTCTTTCACATTGATATTGTTCTTTTTGAGACGCATATTCACCTCAACAACAGCATCGTGTTTTTCCATCTGTAGAATCACTTTGGCATCTATTATATCCTTAGCATATTTATCCAACCGTGACATCTTCTCTTCCAAATAAGATTTTATAGCTTGAGTAACTGTAAAATGTCTTCCTGTAACAACTAATTTCACTTGTTTCCCCCTTTCATTGTTTTCTATAGTTTAAATCTTTCTCCAAGATAAACTTTCCTTGCCTGGTCATCCTCAATTAACTGCTGAGCATTACCTGCAAGCAAAATATTACCTTCTGAGATAAGATATGCCCTATCTGTAATTGCCAGTGTTTCTCTGACATTATGATCAGTAAGCAAAATCCCTATACCTTTCTTTTTTAATTCCATAATTATATCCTGGCATTCTGCAACTGCAATGGGATCTATTCCGCTAAACGGTTCATCTAACAAAAGAAATGATGGATTAATGGATAAAGCTCTTGTAATCTCCAATCTTCTTCTTTCACCTCCAGAGAGTGTGTAAGCCTTGCTTTTCCCCAGATAAGAAATTCTCAGTTCTTCCAACAGCATTTTTAATCTTAATTTTCTCTCTTGAGGATGTAAATTCAATGTTTCCAATATTGCCATAATATTCTCTTCAACAGTCAAGTTACCGAATATTGCCGGCTCCTGCGATAGATAACCAAGACCTAAAGCAGCTCTTTTATGCATCGGCAAATCTGTTATATCATTATCTTTAAAATATACATTTCCCCTATAAGGCGCAATTAATCCTACAATCATGTAAAATGTCGTGGTTTTACCTGCACCGTTAGGACCCAATAGCCCTACAATCTCAGAGCTACTTACTTCTAAGCTAATTCCGTTAACAACACGTCTATTCCTGTATTCTTTAATCAGAGAAGAAACTTTTAGCATTTTATTTTATTGGGGATAAATTTCCAATTTAGGCCTTCCTAGAAGACTCACCTTTCCTTCTTTAACATCATATATAGCTTCTTTGGAATAAGTCCAGGATTGACCTCTTCTTAAACTAACATTACCTTTAGCATGCGCTTTTATAATGCTCTTTTCTTCAGCATCAAAATAAACAATTAGAGTATCACAAAAAAGTTCTCCTCTTCTATCTACAATATGAACATCTTCCTTAAAAACAGCGACATTTTCAATATAATCAACTTCCAATGGTCCACTTGAAGTTATAATAGTCTGCGGTATTAACTTCAATTGAACATCCTTTTGTATTACAGCTTTTCTAAATTGCGTATCTATCTTCGCACCAGTTCCAACTATTTCATTTTCATCCTTCACTAATTTAAGAAAAACATCAGTCCAGACAATATCTTTTTCCTGGTCCCAATTTAGCATCTCTGTATAAAGAACAGCTCCTTTAGAATCTTTTAGCACTACATTTTCTTTTAAAGAGACATTTCTGCTGCTTTTATTTATGTACCCTTTATCTGCTTCAATATCGATCACCTGATTATCTTCGTAAACCTTTGCTTGTACAGTAGTTAAAAACACATCTTGATTGGAAATATTTGCATTGTCGCCTTTCATCTCCCATTTCTTTTTATTATCTTCATCATAACCTGTAAGAATAAAACTTTTCAGGGATTCTTCTGTAGCAAAAGAATTCAAACTAAAACTCACCAATATTAAAAAAATTGTAGTTATTTTCATCATCAAACTTGATTATCCTAACATGGGTTTCTCATTTAGTCAAGACGGATACTATTTAGAATAAACTGCCTATAAACACAATTTTGAAGACCGTAACCAGTTATCTAATATAGAATTACAAAACTCTCACACTTCTCCTTTACCTTAAGGAGTCAATATGTCGGCAATTACTAAAAACAGCAGACAACTAATCTAAAATCAAATTTGTAATTGTTTTTGTGATACCTTCGATAAGACGCAATTCCGAAACAACAAAGCTCATCAATTCCTCATAATTAGCAGCTTCAACAAGAGCAACTATATCCTGTTCACCAGAAGTTAAATCCGCTTGTAGAACATCTTCACGAGATAAGAGTTGTTTTTTGATGTCTCTTTCCTGACCAGGCTCGACATTGATTTTTAAATAAGCTTTCGCCATTGTTACACCTCCTTTATCAAGTTAAATTTTATGAACTTTCTATACATTTAAACACTCTGTCATGAATCCTAACACGCTCTTTGACTTTCAATCCTAATATCTGTCCGGGCAATACTTCTTCAACTAAAGAATGCTCAATTTGCATGGAATTAACAACCATATCAAAATCTGTAGTATGTCCTTTAATTTTAATTTTATCTCCTACTTTTAAATTTTTAGCTGTAATCTCTATTATCGCCGCAGAAGGTTTAGCATAAAAACTTGTTACAATCCCAATCTCAATCAATTCTTCAGACATTTCACACCTCCTTAGCTTTTAGATAGTTTTATCCAAATCTCTCTATTCCTTGGCCCATCAAATTCTGCAAAAAGCACTCCTTGCCAAGGACCTAATAAAAGTTTGTTATCATCAATCACTAAAACCATACTGTTACCAAGAAGCATTGATTTGATATGCGCATCTGAATTACCTTCGCTATGTAAATAATTACCATTTTCTGTCACTCTACTATTCAGCCAATTTAAAATATCATGCTTAACAGAAGGGTCATAGTTCTCATTTACCAAAATACCTGCAGTTGTATGTGGAATATAAACCGTACAAACTCCATTTTCCATACCATTCTCTTTAATTAAAGAATTGATTGAAGAGGTAATGTCTATAAGCTCAGTTCTCTTATTAGTTTTTAATTCAATCTTCATATGCCTTCTATTCAGTCCAACTGTTGCAGATTTTAAGTGCTAAAGATATTCTAAAGCATCTTTAATAGAAGACTCTATGATCTTCTCATCTAACCCCGTAACAATTTTGACCCCTCCTATTTTAGAAGGAACTACCAATCTGGACTGACCAAATTTATTTTTTTTATCATACGGAAGATAGCTGACGATATCTGCTATTTTGATTGTTTTTCTCACAATAGGAAGACACTTTAAATCTACAATCAAACTAATTATTCTATCCAAATTTTTTCGACTTAAAATACCTATTTTGTTCGATATTATGCTTTCTGCTATCAGCCCAAGAGCTATGCCTTCTCCGTGAGTAATCATTGCGTATTTAAATGCTGATTCCATTGCATGTCCAATAGTATGTCCTAAATTTAAAGCTATTCTTATATCCTTAGAATCAAATTCATCTTTCTCCACAATAGCAGCTTTTAACTGAGCGCACTTCTTAATAATTTTCAACATCTTAGGAGAAGAAACATCAAGAATTGAACTTCTATTGGCTTCTAATAAAGAAAATAATTCGCCATCTATTATTCCACATTTGATTATCTCTGAGAAACCATTTCTTATTTCCCTGGTTGGCAACGTATTTAAAAACCCTATCTCTGAGATTACAATCTTAGGCTGATAAAATGCACCTATAAGATTTTTACCCCAACTCAAATCAACCGCTACTTTTCCTCCGATACCGGAATCAACCTGCGCCAGAAGCGTGGTAGGCAACTGGATATAGGGAATCCCGCGCTTATAAATTGCCGCCACAAAACCTGTCAAATCTCCAACCACCCCTCCGCCTAAAGCTACTAAAAATATGTTTTTGCCTTTATCAAAACTCACTATTGTTTTTAAAACATTAAAAAGCACTTGCCATGATTTAGCTTTTTCTGAATCAGGAACTTTTATAAATGACAGTTGAGAATGACTCTTAAATTGCTTTTTTAAAAAATTCCCATAAAGCTTATAAATCACTTCATTGGTTACAACAACCGGTTGGTATTTTGAAAGATGCAACTTTTCCAACCTGTTGGATAAACTTGATATTACATTCTCTCCTATTATGATATCGTAACTACACAATCCTAAATTCACGTTTATCTTTGCCATTTCAAAATATCCTGATAATTTCAATAACATCCTTTGCTATTAATTCCCCTTCTATTGTTACTTCCTGCCCCAAATATACAGTAATTCCGGAATCAAAACCTATTAGATAATATTTTTTACCTTCTGGAGTAATGAGCTTATATTTAGACTTTCGATAAAACAACCTTCCTACATCTTCCACCGTACCTCTAAAAACATCATCTGATGAAACCTCTTTAGGTTCCACCACAGGAGTTATCACCTGCGTTATTTCCTCTATTAAATCCTCTTTCTGAGCATTCTCCATAACAACAGGAACAGACTTAGATACCGTTTCTTCAATATCTGCTAAATAGCTGCCTAAATATTCAGTTTTCGCCCAACCTGTAAAACCTTTCGGTGAAACTATTTCGACCCATCCAGGATGAACTCCAACAATGCTAACCGTATCTCCTTTACTCATCTGCCCTATGACAGTAGCTTTCAATGTTGGACAGACTCTTACATTAACCCTATCAGAATCTATAATACCAATAGAATCTTTGAGAGAAACATAATCATCTGATACATACAAACTCACATCTGTAGACAGTTCGACTTCAGTCCAACCATATTTTTCAGAAACTTTTTTTAAGATCTCTCCTTTCTTTAGTTTTTTTAAAACTTCAAAATTTTGATTCGGACCTGCCCTTAGATATAAAATATCCATATCGACTATTAAGCCATCAAAAC
Source organism: Candidatus Saelkia tenebricola (assembly GCA_030765145.1). Lineage (GTDB taxonomy): Bacteria > Omnitrophota > Gorgyraeia > Kaelpiales > Kaelpiaceae > Saelkia > Saelkia tenebricola. The sequence goes on from JAVCDA010000072.1 coordinate 23,522, forward strand.
TCATAGCCCGATATTGCACAGTAAAAACTAAAGTTAGGATTAATAAAATCTTAAGCTTTCCCACCACCAGTCTCTTCTTTGCTTTGAACATCACTTACATTCTCTACTGAAGCCTCTTCTTTCTTGACTTCCTTCTCTAAACCTTTGACTCTCTTTCTTTTAAATTTCGGCAATTTAAATACAGTTAGACTTTCTTCGCCGGACTTCTTGAGAAACATGGTAATTCTTTCAAATCTTTTAAGAACATTCCTGTGTTGTAAATCTGTGTCCTTAATTTTTAAACTCGGGTGTCTTGCCATCAGTTACCTCCTTTAATTTTTTTTATAAAAGCATCTTTATAAGTTTCTTTCAATTTACTTAAAGATTTTTTTGCATCCTTTTCATTTCCATATTTACCTACATAAACAATTTTATATCTCCCCTGTTCAGAGATATATGCAGAATATCCAAGTTCTGTAAGTTTTCTTTTCTCCGCATCAGCATAAGATAAATTTTTATACGCTACTAGCTGTAGAGTATATTTTGCATCAACTTCTCCTACATTCTGAAACAAAGCTTTACTATCAACATCCTCCAACAGAGTTGTTTCTTGGGGAGTTGATTTTACTACAATATTTGAGAAAACTACCTCGGGTGAAAGTTCCTCAGGGTGCAATCTTCCTCTTTTGTACCCCAAAACGTAAATTGAAACCAGAGAAAATAAAAAAATCAAAAGAAAAAGAGCAATTCTCTCTTCACTAAGATTATAGTGTTTCTTCCTAATAAATGGGAAATTTCTATGCTTCTTTCTTTTATATGGTGTCTTACTACTATCACCTTTAAACTCAGGAAACAATACTTCTTTATATTCCGCCATAATTCATTACTTTCACTCACGATTAAAACTAAATGTAAAATCGATACTTTCCAACGCTTCATCATTAACGTCAAATGTAGTCTTTATGTTAGAAAAAACCAACTTCATATCCCGAGCATCAGGGATAGGTCTCAGAAAAGCAACAAAACCGTCATAAACAACACCGGGATAAACATACCCCCCAGTTAACTCGATTGATTTAAGCAAAGCCAATATTTTATTTAATCCTCTCCCTGCTACCTTAGGTGTCAAATCAACAGGTGTTAAAGAAAAAGTAGATTTAGCAAAAGAATAAAGAGATCTTTTTGATTTATAAAGGTCTACTATGTGATCCGGATTAATATAGAGATACTGTGTCCCTAATTCATCTAAAATAACAAGATTATCAGGATTGATAAAAATCCTGGATTCTGATTTATTTTCTATTCTTACCTTAAAAACTATAAGCTCTTTAAGATACGGATTTTTACCTGCATATATTCCGTAAGTTTTTTTATCAGTAAAAAGCATATTTAATTCTTGATGGCTCATATGTTGGACTAATATTTCAATGTTTTCTTGTTCCTGCGTCTGCTCGATAGGTATTAATTGATAACCTTCAGCTTTAGTACGTGCATGGGGTTCTAATCGCCCTTTTGTCTTCTTACCATAAACATATTCACCTGCACATCCAGATAACATAACGATAACAATACATAGTAAAATTTGCTTATGCATTTCCTAATTCCTCCAAGAAGTCGGCAATCTTTAAAATCTGGTCTTTATCCTGAGTAAAAGAATATCCCGCTGCGGCATAGGTAGAATCTTTATTCATAATTTTATGCTCAACTAAAAAATCTAATCCCTTCTCAATAGGCTCCTTTTCCTCTTCAATCCAATCTGCGATATTGTCTATTGTATCTATACACGTAGGGTTTTCGTAAAAAAAACGGATTATTTTTATCAGCATTCTATCCTCTTTCAGCATTTCAAATAATTCTTTCATTTAATCTTTTTTATTTCAGCTCTCATACAATAATAAATTTTCTGCATCTTACCTTTTTTAACAGCTCTTCTAAAAGCATCTACAACAACAGGATCAAATTGTTCTCCGCTATATTTTTCGATTTCCGCAACTGCTGTTTTAAAATTTACACTCTTTTTATATGGTCTGTGACAAATCATTGCCTCAAAAGTATCTGCAACAGCAAGAATTCGTGCCCCTAAAGGAATCTTTGCACCTTTTAACCCCCGAGGATAACCTTTACCATCAAAACGCTCATGATGATGTAATATTATCGGCACAACAGGCTTTAATGTTTTGATTGATTTAATAATCTCTGCACTTTTAAGAGGATGTTCTTTAATAGAACTATACTCTTCTTCTGTAAGCAAGTCAGCCTTTTTCAATATCGTTTCGGATACTGCAAGTTTACCTGTATCTAGTAATAAGGTAGCATACTTAATATGCTCCCGTTCCTCAGCAGACACACCGTATTCATCTGCAATTGATAGCACTAAATCCACAAAGCTTCTTGGATGAGTATAGGTTTTAGGAGATTTAACATCCAGAGCTTTAGATAGAGATTTTAAACTCTCCAATAGGATTTTGCTTTGCATTTCATACAGCTGAGCGTTCTTTATAGCTACAACCGCCTGTTCGGCAAGAACTGACAATATTTCGCGGTCATTTGAATCAAACGCTTTACCGTTTTGTTTTCCCCGCAAACAAATCGCGCCAATAATATCTTCTTCAATTAATGGAACCCAAAGCACATTGCGATTAAGAATAATATTTCCTTTTTCTAAAGTCTTACCAATTCTACTATTAAAAATTGGTATTTTTGCCGGATTACGATTAGAATTAAAAGAAACAACTGCTTGTGGTTTTAAATAATTTTTGTTTCTAATATAAATCGTACACATTTTTGATCTTGTAACTTGGGTACAAAGACGCGCTAATCGAGGCAATAGTTCGTCCATGTTAAGAGTCGAAGATATCAATCTATGCACGGTATGAACAGAAGATAATGCAATGGCACGAGGGCGCAATGTACCGTGAACCTTAATAAGCTCCAGCTCTTTTAATGCTTTCTCCAGAGATATAGATAAATAATCATCAATAAAATCAAGCATCTCTTTTGAAAAAGTCCCTTTCTCAATAATAATACAAAGATAGCCGTAAGTAAGGCCTCCGTGCATCAGTGGAAAAATCCAAGCACTACGTGCAAACTTACATCTTACCTCCTCAAAATATCCGCTTTTTGAAGACCTTCCCATTTTATTCTTAATTCTTTCTACAGATATTTTTTCCACTTTAGTTTTTATGCCGCACTCTTTAACTATTTTTTTTATTTTTAACAACAAAGATTCTATCGGATATTTGGCTTCAGGACGGGAAAAAAGAATTAAAACTGAATTAGAATCGGAAATTCTATCCAGATGGAATTTAAGCCTTTCTAAATCTCCACCCTTATCTATTGTTTCAACAACTTTTTTTTCCAAACTTATCTTGTCCATATTGGTAACCATTGTACATCAACAACAGATGTTTTTCAACACCGGTCTATTTTTAACTACAACTCATTATATAATAAAGAGTTAACGTCAAACTCTTTCCAAAGGGTCAAATAGCATTTTATATTCATTCTGAGCAAAACTATCTGTCATAGAAGCAATATAATCACAAATTGTTCTTTTTAATCCTTCTTGGACAATATTTTGCTGAATTTTAGCCGGCAATTGAGCAGGTTTATTCATATAAACAGTAAAAAGGTCTTTTATTATTCTTTTAGCCTTATCAGACATTCTTATAACTCTATGGTGATGATACAGTTCGGATAATAAAAAATCTCTTAAAGGTCTCCTTTTCTCCTGCATTTGCTTACTAAAAGCTATTAACCTAAAAGATGCAGATTTAACATCTTTTACCGAATTTATAGATTTTAAATTCTGCAAAGAAAATGTGATAACATCTTTTACATCCATATCTATCAAAATTCTTATTATCTGATGTTTTTTAAATTCTGCAGATAAAACAGGATATTTATTATCAACTAAATACTCAGCCTCACTCCAAAGAGGTATTTTTTTTAAATCTTCCTCGGATATTAATCCGGATGTAATGCCATCATCTAAGTCATGATTATCATAGGCAATTTCATCAGCTACGTCGACAACCTGGGCTTCTAAAGTAGGCTGCATTGAGTTGTTGAATTCAGCCAGGTCTAAGTTCCCATATTTTGACGGCAAGAGCCCTGTTTTTTCGCTGCATACATCATCGTATCGCGTAGAATGTTTTATCAACCCCTCTCTTACCTCATAAGTTAAATTCAAACCACAAAAATCAGGATACCTCTTCTCCAGGCAATCAACCACTCTTAATCCCTGAAGATTATGGTCAAAACCTTCACTACCCATAAGGTCTCTTAATAGCTCTTCCCCTGAATGTCCAAAAGGAGTATGTCCAACATCATGACCTAAAGCAATGGCTTCAACTAAATCCGCATTTAACCCTAAAACTCTGGCAATAGAACGGGCAATCTGTGCAACTTCTAAGCTGTGCGTAAGACGAGTCCTATAATAATCACCTTCATGAATAACAAACACTTGAGTTTTATACTCCAGACGACGAAAAGCTGTGGAATGAATTATTCTATCTCTATCCCTTTGGAAACATGTCCTGAATTCATGTTCATCCTCTTTATACCTTCTGCCTGCTGAAACAATGCTTTTTAACGCATAAGGAGCTAAAAAATTCTGTTCAAAATTTTGATATTCTTGCCGATTCATTATGTTTTTAAAAGTTGATATAATTCTTTTAACGACTGAGATATCACCCTGGTATCGGATACCACAGGCATAAAGTTTGTATCTCCGCCCCAACGGGGCACTAAATGCATATGAAGATGTTTTTCCATTCCAGCCCCAGCAGCTTTACCTATGTTAATACCGATATTGAAACCATCAGGAGAAAGAATTGACTTAATTTTTATCTCTGATTCTTTAATCAGCTTGAACATTTCTAATAACTCTTGGTCTTTAAGACATGTAATATCTGCAATATGCCTATACGGAGCAACCATTATATGCCCGTTATTATAGGGATAGATATTCAAAAGCGAAAAACAATATTGTCCTCTAAAAATCACTAGATTCTCTCTATCTTTTTTCTGCTGCGACTTTTTACAAAAAACACATTCCTTATCCTTGTTATTATTTGTTACATACTTAACCCGCCAAGGCGCCCAAAGTCTTTCCATTTTTTTAAAAAATAACCAATAAAGGAACTATTAAAAGTAAAATAATAAAAACCTCATATAGTTTGACAAATTTTTTAGCTCTTATCAAGATGAATAAAAGTATAACCGCGATTTCCAAAAAACAAACACTAACAACATGTGTTGTTGAGACCATGGATAATATTGGAGCATGTGCAGTCAATATCTCCAAAATAGGGACTATTGCTACATCCAAAGCATTGCTCCCGAGAATATTGCCAACAGCCATTGCCCAGGACCCATTGAAAATTGCAGAAACAGTTACTACCAGCTCCGGCAATGACGTTACAAAACCTAAAAAAAGTGTTCCAAAAAAAACATCATTCAAACCGCTTTTTTCAACTATTATTTTTGATTCAGAAACCATCAATCGTCCAAAAACAGCAATCGCACACAAAAACACAACAAAAACAGTCCATCTAAATATATGCTTTGTTACCTTTTCTTGATTTTCAGACTTTGAATCATCAAGATCAGAAATAGACCTTTCTCTCTTTAAGAAGAGAAAATAAAATAAAATGATTAAGAAATTTTCAAAACCAAAACTAAAAAACTCCATTCCAACATTTAAAAAACCTCGCATAAAAATTGCAGCCAAAAGAATAAATTGTAAAATAAATACCAACACCAGATTACCTGATAAAAGCTCTTTTTTTAAAAAACTTCTTCTACAGAATAAATCTAAAACTATCAATATGAACAGATTTATTAAAAGAGACCCGCAAATATCCCCTATTGCAAGATCAAAAGAACCACTACTAACAGCTACACTTGCAGTAATTATTTCAGGAGCAGAGGTGGCAATAGCCAGGAAAAAAACCCCCATAAATCCTGCCGACATGCGGCTTTTTTTAACAATGACAGAAGCATATTTACAAGAAAAATATCCAAAGAAAAGCAGGCCTAAAGAATAAACCGAAAACCTACTCCATGCACCCAGCATTGAAAATCCCTGAAGTTCCATAAAATTCCAATAACTTAGTTACAAACAGAGAATCCCAAATCCAGAACCCCTTTGTTTTTAACATACTTTGAGTATTATCATCTATATCTGAAATCAAAATACCTACTTTTTGACTATAACAATTTAAATCTTCTTTTAAGCTCGAAAGCAGCTTATAAACAGAAGGCTCCTCTATCTTGGAATGAAACAACACAATTAACCATTTCCCTCCTTTTAGCTTACTACCCTCCAAAATTAAATATTCTTCATTCTCGGACTTTACCTCAATGGAAGCAAACTTGGGCAAAAGTTTTCTTCTTCCTTGCAGCTCTATAAATTCATTTTCAAATTTTAAAAATAATTTCTCAATTATAGCATTCAAACTGTTTTTTAAACTACGTATCCTAAAACCGCTAAAACCATTATTCAATTTTTCTATTTCTTCTGAAATAAAGTCTATTCTATCCTCTAATCCTAGTTTTAATCCCATTAAATCAGGCTTGTAAGCATACAGCAACCAAATTCTAAAAAGAGGATCTTTAATTCTATAAAAACTGCCATTTTTTTCCAAAAACCCGTTCATAGAATAATTATATTCCGCATAAGAGAAATTCTTTTTCTTTAAATTTTTCTTCTTGGTATTACCCCGAGCAACTTCCATTACAAACGGCAAAAACTCCTGGAACCTCTCCATCCCCGGACTTAAATCCAATTTTTCCTGAAAATAGCGATAAAGAAAACCTTTATTATCCAACAGATTCTCCTTTATGGTCAACATAAGTCCTTCTCGGTCTAAAACAGAAAGATTATCCCTCATCCAATTAGTTAAAAGATCCAGATACAAAGGCATTCCATGGGTAAGAAAAAGAAGATCATCCAAGACTTTTTCTTCTTTCTTGATTCCACCTATACGTTTTTTTGCAAAATCCAAAGACTCATTGCAAGAGAACCTGTTCAACTCTATAATTTCAAAATTTCCAAATAACAAAGAAAATTCTGAATTAAGCATCGCTTTTGATTTTTCCGTATCAGAACTTATCAAGACAAAAAGAGCATGTTTATCCAGCATAATATGTTCTCTTAAAACTTTAGGCCAAGACCTCACTTTGCATTTCTCAAAACCGAAAAATTCATCGATAACAAAAAGACAATTTTTGTCAAAATTATCTTTTATAGCTTTAGGCATGTTAAAAATTGCTTTCAAAATAATTTCATAATTACCATTCTTTTGAGCTGTCTCTATATTACGAACTAATGACCCAAGAAACGGAAATTCTGATTCTATTATTTTTCCCACATCAATAACGTTAGTAAAGTGTGTCGCTTCAATTTTAGCAAGTCTACGCAAAGAGAATAATAAGAAACCCAAAAAACTTTCTTTTAAAAATCCTTCTTCAAGATTGAGGTAAATTGGAAACAATTCTTCTCCCACCCCCTGATGAATATACTTAAGCACCAATGAAGTCTTACCGATACCCCAGTCTCCAATAATAGCCAGATTTCTCCTGTACCCCTTAATATAATCAGATTCTATCTTTCCAAGCCTCTTAAGCTCTGATGACCTGCCTAAGAACTTTTCTAAACTTACTGGTCCAATTTTTATCATTTCAAAATTATATTATAAAAAATTTAAAGGATTTAATGTTTTATGTTTCTGCCTGATCTCAAAATGCAATAGAGGATTCTCTTTTGCTAAAACAGCAATACTATCACCTTGGGTAACAAAATTACCCTTGTTCACCAGAAGAGTTTCATTGTAAGCATAAAGAGTATAGATATCTTTACCATGATCTATTATTATCATTTTTCCGTACCCCTTGACATCTTCACCAGTATAACAAATGCTACCGCTCCCAGCAGCTTTAACTGTTAGGTCTCCTCGAGAGCGAATATCTATACCGCGATTAGCACCCTTGAAAGTATTATCCCCGTAAGAAGAAACTACCTCTCCCTTAATCGGCCAAATAAAATTCGTTTCCCTATATTTGCTTTTAAAATCTGTTTCAGGAATATACAGAAGCTGCCCCTCTTTTATCAAAGAAGGATTTGTTATTCTATTTACCTCTATAATCTTTGCTATTTCAATATCATAAGCTCGAGATATTTTATATAAAGTTTCACCTTTTTCGACATTGTGATAAGTGCCTTTTGTTTCCTTTTTCTCAAAAACAGGAGATATTCTTGATGCCGGAATAACTTTTATATTGGAGTTTTTCACGGCACAACCAACAACAATCAAAGATATTAAAACACTTAAACATCTCATAATCATATTAAAACTCCAGGGTATTTACCCCTTTTTTAACAATAGAGCGAGCGAGGGGAATCGAACCCCCGACATCCAGCTTGGGAAGCTAGTGTTCTACCGCTGAACTACGCTCGCAATCTTCATTCCCCTTCTTTGTAAGGAATGCTTCTACAATTTTAATGGAACAATATTCTCCGCACATAGAACAAGTATCCGTTATGCCCGGTGGTATTTTATTTCTATATTCGGATGCCTTATCGCTGTCAAGTGCAAGTTGAATCTGTTTTGTCCAATTTCTTTCTTTCCTTGCTTTACTAATTTGATATTCTCTTTCTAAATATTTACGCTTACCCCGTGCTACATTAACAGCCTGGGCAGCTATTTTAAAAGCCATAATACCGTCTCTCACATCCTCTAAATCCGGAAGACAAAGATGTTCTGCAGGAGTAAGATAACAAAGAAAATCAGCTCCAGTATAACCCGCAACTGCTGCACCTATTGCTGCATTTATATGATCATATCCTGCTGCAGAATCTATAACAAGAGGTCCTAAAACATAGAGAGGTGCATTATTTATAATTTCTTTTATCGATTTAATCTCATGCTCTACTTTGTGTAAAGGAACGTGTCCAGGACCTTCAACCATAACCTGAACATCTGCTTCTTTTGCCCGCTTAAGAAGATCAGCTATAATAAAAGTTTCATGATATTGCAAAACATCCCCGGCATCGAATATTGACCCCGGGCGCAAGGCATCCCCCAAGCTAATAGTAACACCATACTTCTTGGTTATATCAAGCACACGGTCGAAATACTGATAATAAGGATTTTCTTTTTGGTTGACAATCATCCATTCTAAAAGCAGCGCTCCTCCTCTGCTAACTACATCTAGTATCCTAATATCTTTCTTCAATTTTTCAATAGCTTCTAAATCGATCCCCGAATGAATAGTAAAAAAATCTACTCCATCTTTGGCCTGATTTTCTAAAACTGTGAAAAAATCATCCACCTTAAGATTGGTAATATTTCCACCACATTGGGCCCCATGTACTGCAGCTTCATAAATGGGGACCGTACCAAACGGCATTGGAGATTTAGAAATTAGCTCTCTTCGTATACGGACCAAATCTCTCCCCACTGATAAATCCATAATCGCATCAGCCCCAAGCTTATCCGCTAAATCAATCTTTTTCTTCTCCAGCTCGATATCTTCCTTATCAAAAGAGGCCCCTATATTAACGTTGATTTTAATAGCCATCCCAGCCCCTATTGCAACAGGCTTTTGAGGAGAATGGATAAAATTATACGGTACAACAACTTCACCATTTAGAATCTTTTCTACCAAAACAGCAGATGGAATTTCTTCGTCTTCTGCTATACGATGCAGGAATTCGGGAATTTCGCCTTTTTTAATTTTTTCTATCAATGTCATTGTTCAGCACCTTTCTAATTTTTGAAATTAATTTTTTTTTATCCTTACTATCTGCCAAAGCTTGAATCATTGCCACATTCTTAAACCCCATATTCTTTACATGCTCAATACTTTCTAGAGCTATTCCTCCAATAGCAACCTGAGGCAAGTTTATCTCGTTTCTAATCAATACTACTTCATCATATGCAATCGGCCTAAGTCCTTTCTTGATTGAAGTTTCAAAAATTGGTCCTACACTTATATAGTCTGCGCCTTTTATTTTAGCTTCTTCCGCCTCTTTAAAATTATGAGACGTAACACCTAATATTTTTCCGTCTCCAAGAATTTTTCTTGCCGAATCAATCGGCAAATCACTTTTGCCCAGATGAACACCATCCGCATCCACAGCAAGAGCTATCTCTACACGATCATTGATAATAAAACTTTTCTCATAAATACTGGTTAATCTTTTAAGCTCAAAGGCTAACTCATAAAACTCTTTATCTGATAAGCCTTTATCTCTAAGCTGAATTAAATCCACCCCTGAGGTTAAAAGCTCCCTAAAATATACCTTATGATCAAATCCGGTATCTGAAATAGCATAAATATTCACCCCTTCTAAAACAATCATAGCCTCCTGAAAGCATCTTTTTCTATAGCATAAATTTTAAAACGTAATTTCATAAATTTCGGTTTTAACATGGGGTCTAAAACCTGTGAAACTTCTTCTAAAACTCTTAAAGATTCTGTTGCACGCTGAAAATTTCTTCTCAACAAATCTTGGGATGAAATTTTTGATTTTTCATTACTATATTTAAATTTACAATCATCCGTTTTTACGTTTCTGGCATCAAGTAGTTTTTTAACGTCAAAAACACTTACTAAACGAGCTAAAGACCTTCTTGTATTTTTCAAACACACAGCATGTGCAGCGTCATTAATGACAAAACGCAAGATATCCTCAGATACCCTTAACCCCTCACGAGACCTATTGTAATTTGCATCTATGATGCGTAAAAACTTTTTTTCCATATCTTCTTTAATAACTTAGTTGTACTGTATTCTTCCAAATACGGAATTGATATTACTTTTCCACCATATGATTCGACAATATCCCGACCAACTACTTCATTAAGTTTCCAATCAGCACCTTTAAATAAATATTTAGGCTTAATGACATTAATCAACTCATAAGGGGTTTCTTCATCAAAAATCACAACATAATCCACCATTTCAAGAGCCGACAGCACCCTTGCTCTATCAATTTCGGTTACTACCGGCCGTGATTTACCCTTAATCTTTCTGACAGATTTATCAGAATTAAGCCCCAAAACCAGGATATCAACATAACGCTTGATGTTTTCCAGATATTCAATATGGCCGGGATGCAAAATGTCAAAACACCCGTTGGTAAAACCTATTGTTTTACCTTCCGACTTAAGCTTCCTTAAGACTCTCAATATAGAACCAACTGTCCTTATTTTTTTCATCTTGAAAAAGATAATTTCGGTTTAATACAAACTTTCTTCAACTAAAAGACAGAGTAGATGCGCCAGAGTAATGTGGACTTCCTGAATTATAGATACCTCATCAGAGGCAACTACAAAGCTTATATCCGAAATACTTACAATCCGTCCTCCTTCACAACCTGTAAGTGAAATAACAAAACCTCCCATTGCCTTCGTGAACTCAACTGCCTTAATAACATTTGCAGAGTTTCCGCTTGTAGAAATTGCCATGACGCAATCTCCCGGTTTTAAAAATGCCTCAATTTGCTTTAAAAACACATCCTCGTAAGCATAATCATTGGCTACTGCAGTTAAAATTGATGTATTTGTAGTTAAAGCCAAAACAGGTAAAGCCCTGCGTTCTTTTCTGAATCTACCCACAAGTTCTGCTGCTATATGCTGACTATCTGCAGCACTGCCGCCATTACCGAAAACCAGCATTTTTCCGCCGCTTTGAAAGATAGATATTAATTTCTCTGCTGCTTGTTCAATTTTATCTATATGTTGCTTTAGAAAATCTTTTTTGACATTAATACTATTTTGAAAATAATTATTTATTACTTCTTTCATTATCCAAAAAATGTTGATGCTATATTATACATAGCATCATCAACAGTCTTAATCTTTCCCAAAACTTCTTCAATCGGTATTGCCACAATATTGTTACCTTGTAAAGCCACAACGCATCCAAATTTATTTTCCATAACAAGCTCTATAGCTTTTATTCCATATCGTGTTCCAAGCACCCTATCATAAGCTGTAGGAGAACCTCCTCTTTGGATATGTCCTAAAACAGCTACTCTGGTTTCGTATCCAGTTGTATTTTCTATCGCTTTTGCCAAAATCTGACCTATACCACCCAATTTCACATGTCCAAATGAATCAAGCTCTTCAGACTGTATAATATCCGAACCTTTTTTCATTTTGGCTCCTTCAGCTACAACTACGACACTAAAGCTTTTGCCCCTTGAATGCCTCTTTTTTATCAATGCAGCTACCTCATCTTTGTCTATAGGCTTCTCGGGTATTAGAATAGCATCCGCCCCACCTGCAAGACCTGAATATAAAGCAATCCAACCAGCATGCCTGCCCATAACCTCAACAACCATAACCCTGTTATGGCTCTCTGCAGTTGTATGCAGCCTGTCAATACAATCCATAGCAATATTAACAGCCGTATCAAAACCAAAAGTAAAATCTGTTCCTGAAATATCATTATCTATCGTCTTAGGAACACCGACAACAGGCAACTTAAAATCCCGATATAATTTTGCAGCAACCCCTAGCGTATCCTCTCCTCCTATAGGAATCAACGCTTTAAGGCCTAATTTTTTAAAATTAGCAACAACTTTTTTAACATCCTCTTCTTTCTTGTAGGGATTGGTACGTGAAGTATGTAAAATGGTACCTCCCCTGTGAAGAATTCCTGAAACAGCATCTAAATCCAGTTTAATAATATCCTCCTCAATCATACCTTTCCAACCATTCTTGATGCCTAAAATTTCATAATCATTCTGCAATGCCTTCCTTACAATTGCCCGGATAACGGAATTTAATCCCGGACAATCTCCACCGCCAGTTAAAATTCCGATTTTTTCCATCTATTTCTCCTTTCGTTATAATTAAAATTCCCTATAGGGAGGAAGCATCTCTTCCGTTATTTCTTTTATATCTTTGACTTTTTTCTTTTTCTCTTTTTCCTTTTCTCCGATTTTTGAAATATAAACCTTTACAACAATCGGCTCTTCCATACCTAGCATTTCCTGAACCTTAGACCTCAATTGACTTTGAATTCTCTCTGTTATAGTCGGAATATTAATTTCTGAAAGCATCACTGCTTTTAATAGGACAATTAAGCCTTTCTTCCTGACACTAACCTTAGTTCTAATATCCTTTATATCCGGCTCTTCTCTAAGAATCTTCCTGATGTAATCCTCAATAGCTGAAAGAGAAACTAATACATCCCCGTATTCTGTTTTAAAAGCAATGTTTCTCTCTGCTTCCACCCCTGACCAGACAAAATTAAGCAGTGTCACAACCAAAACTATCAACACCCCTCCTGCAATACCGACTAAAATATCCAAAGGTATAAGCATATTCAGTTTATCTGCAACAACTTTAAACTCACTCGCACCAATAACACCGGCTGAATACATTATCATGATAACCCCGATTATCAAATAAAGAAGTCCAAAAAACATAAGTACAAACTTAGCTCTAAATTTCATCACATCCTCCCTGATTTTTAATAGACTGGATTTCCTCTATGACAGTTTCTGTATCTTTTTCCTGTACAACTTTTTCTACTTCGATATTAATTTCTAAAGGCATAATCCCCGACATTTGCTCAAGCATTTTTTTAACATTCACTTGAACCTTATTAACCACTTCAGGAATATTTATCCCGAATAAAACTACAATAGAAATCGTAACTTTTACATCCCCTTCTTTTGATCTCTCCAAAATAACACCTCTAGAGAACCTTTTATGCCCTAAGAACGAAAGAAACCCCTTTTTAAAACCACTGGCAATCTTCTCAACTCCGTCAATCTCTATTGCAGCACGACGTACAATAGCAATGATAACTTCATTATGTATTTTAATTTCCCCATATTCTCCTCTATTAAACTCCACAACTCCTCCTGATTTTGTGTAAATCTATCGATTATTAATTATTATGTAAAATCACTTCTCTTCCTTCTGTAAAAATCGTTCGATGAAATCTGTGAAATAAGTTCCTTTAGCAAACCTGTCATCTGCAACAATTTCGTTAAGAAAAGATGCTGTTGTCTTAATTGGCATTAGGAGTAGTTCATCCAATGAACGCCTCATAACAGATATAGCTTCTTCTCTCGTTTCACCGTGAGTAATAAGTTTTGCAATCAAAGAATCATAAAACGGTGGTATTGAATATCCTGAATAAACATGAGTATCGACTCTGACTCCATATCCTCCTGGTAAATAAATTTGCTCTATTTTACCCGGGGAAGGCAAAAATCCATTATAAGGATCCTCTGCATTTATACGGCACTCCAATGCCCAGCCTTTTATTTTAACATCCGACTGTGATATAGAAAGTTTCTCTCCAGCTGCACTTTTAATTTGCTCATTTAAAAGGTTTATTCCCGTTACCATCTCAGTCACAGGATGCTCCACCTGAATTCTTGTATTCATTTCCAAAAAGTAAAATTTACCTTTTTCATCCATGATAAATTCCACAGTTCCAGCACTATGGTAATTAATCGCTTTAACCAGTTTTAAAGCCGTTTCGCCTAATTTCTTTCTCATCTTAGGTGTTACTACAGGAGAAGGGCTTTCTTCAATAAGTTTTTGGAATCTTCTTTGAATAGTGCAATCCCTTTCTCCTAGATGAATAGCGTTACCGTGTTTATCTGCCATAACTTGAATTTCTATATGCCTGACATTAGACATAAACTTCTCAATATATAAAGCCTTATTCCCAAAAGCTTCTTCAGCTTCTCTTTGAGCAGTGATATAGGCCGAAACAAGACGAACATCATTATGGCAGATTCTCATACCCTTCCCTCCGCCACCACCTACAGCTTTTATAACTACCGGATAACCAATCTTTTTAGCAACCTTTAGAGCCTCTTCTTTATTTTCTACAGTATGAGTGCTACCGGGAATAATCGGCACACCAGCTTTCTTTGCACTAAGACGGGCTTCTAATTTATCCCCCATCAATTTCAGGTGTTCAGAATCCGGACCGATAAACTCTATCTGACATGATTTGCATATTTCGGCAAAATGATAATCTTCTGCCAAAAAACCATATCCAGGATGTATTGCTTCCACATCAGTAATTTCTGCGGCACTTATTATGGCAGGGATATTAAGATAGCTGAGTTTAGAAGATGCAGGACCGATACAAAGCGCCTCATCTGCGAATTTAACATGCAGGCAATCCTCATCAGCCTCGGAATAAACCGCTACTGTTTTTATGCCTAAATCCTTACATGCACGTATTACTCTAACCGCAATTTCCCCTCTATTAGCAATGAGAATTTTTTCAAACATTATTTTTAAGCTTTTGATGCGATTTTAAAAATAGGCTGTCCGAAATCCACAGGGTCACCGTTTTCAACCAATATTTCAACTATTTTTCCCTTTACTTCAGACTTAATTTCATTCATCAGTTTCATAGCTTCAATAATGCAAACTGTCTTACCTTGTACAATAACATCTCCGACCTCAACAAAAGAATCTGAATCTGGAGCTGAAGCCTTATAGAACGTACCTACCATAGGAGCATTGATATATACACATCCATCATCAACACCGCTTTCCTTAGATTCCAAAGAAACAGCAGTAGGCGCAAATCTCGGAGCTATCTCTGTTATGATATTTTCCTGGCGTTTTTTTAATTTAACACGCTTCCCTTCCTCTTCAATCTCAACCTCAAGTAGATCTTCATCGTTCATCAACTGGATAATTTCTTTAATCTTTTCTAAATCCATAATTATACCCTCTCCACATATTCTTGAATTCTGGTATCAATCTTTATCACATCACCGTTATCTATAAATAAAGGAACCTGAATAACCGCGCCTGTTTCCATCTTTGCGGGTTTTGTCCCTGACTTAACAGTATCACCTTTAAAACCGGGATCTGTTTCTACAACCTTAAGCTCTACGAACATATTGTTGACCAACGCGATTATTTTACCATCATGCAAAGTCACAGATACATAATCATTCTCTTTAAGAAAAAGCCTTATATCCCCCAGATCATCTTCTGTCAAAGATACTTGCTCATAAGTCTCATCATCCATAAAATGAAAACCGCTTCCGTCTCTATACAAATATGTCAATTTTTTCTCTTCCATATAAGCATTATCAACCTTATCATCTGTAGAGATAGTTCTTTCCATAGTCTGACCAGTTGAGATATCTTTCAGCTTCAATCTTAGAAAAGCTCCTCCTTTACCGGGTTTAGTATGAGTATAGCTCACAACAGCAAGAAGCCTGTTCTCTAATTTTATTACCATACCAGGTTTAATTTGATTTACTGAAATCATTTAAAGCACTATTCCTTTATTTTTATCAACCAATACAACATCCTCTATCCTTACCCCGCCAATCCCGGGGAAATACAACCCCGGCTCAATCGTTATAACCATTCCCTTCTTTAAAATCTCCTTAGAACTCCTGCTCAAAACCGGCCCCTCATGAACATTAATACCTACTCCATGCCCAAGCCCATGAGCTATATTATTCTTAAAACCGTTTTTTTCGATAAAACCCTCTACTTCAAGAACAAGCCTACTTACCCTAACACCATCCGAAACCAATGAAACCGCTAACTTTTGAGCTTCCTGTATCAGTCGATAAGCATCTTTAATTACTTTTGGAATTCTATCCCAAAAATACATCCGTGTCAAGTCAGCACAGTAACCGTTAAACTTTGCTCCACAATCGATAAGGATAAATCCGTCTTTTTTCCTGAAAATATGTTCATTAGGTACTGCATGAGGAAAGCTGGACTTTACCCCGCTTGCCACAATAGAGGGGAATGCCACACCATACCCCCCGCGTTTTCTAAACTCAAACTCCAACATTGCCTGTATATTTAGTTCTGTTTTCGAAAGAATATTGCTTCTTATTATTCTTAAAGTTTTTTTCGTAATTCCCACTGCCTTCCTGATATTTTCAATCTCCCGAGTATCTTTAATCATTCTTAATCTTTCTGTTAAAGGAAGTACTTTTAACCTTACATTGTTAATTTTTTTTTGAATTTTAAAATATAACCTTAGAGGTAAATCCTGTTCTAAAGAAACTGTTTTTTTTCTACCTGTGGAATTAAATGTTTTTGTTAATTCATCCAGCCAACTCTTTTTCCAGACACAAGTTTTAAGATTTCTATTTTCAAGATTTTGAAGTTCTAATCCATATCTGGCATCAGTTATAAATGTGCACTTACAATTACCTTGAGGAATCAGCAAGAAGCCTTCTATATTGGAACCTAAAAAGTAGAATAAATTTTCAGGAGTTATAAAAAGAGAAAAATCCACTTTTTCACGAAACATTTCTCTGCGGAGTTTATTGATTCTGGTAAGATTAAGAGACATTTTATTAGAGAGATGCTGATTTTATAATCTCAAGTGCTGCCTGAAATGCCAGAACATAGCTATTCTTTCCGAACCCCGAAACCTGCCCTACACATACAGGGGCAATGAGAGATTTATTTCTAAACTCCTCTCTGTTGTAAATATTAGAAAGATGCACTTCAATGGTATCAATCCCAGCTGCTTCAACCGCATCTCTGATTGCAATACTGGTATGAGTATAACCTGCGGGGTTAATTATAATAACATCATATTTATTTTTGGCCTGACCGACTTTAGATACAATTTCGCCTTCGGAATCAGATTGTAAAAAATCAATTTCTATATCTGCCTGTTTAGCTAAAAACTCTAATTCACTATTTATGTCATCTAATGTATATTTACCATAAATTTCAGGTTTTCTTTCACCCAGCAAACCCAAATTAGGTCCATGAATCACAAAAACTTTAGCCACTTTGCTCATCCTCATAAAAAACAGCTTCATCAATTAGCATAACAGGGATATCATCTCTAATCGGATACAATAACTTGCAATTTTTACATAAAAGCCCTTTTCCTTCGAGCAAAGCAATATCTCCTTTACATTTAGGGCAGGCTAAGATTTTAAGCAGTTCCTGATCCATCTTCTTTCTTCTCTTTCACTTCTTCCTGAGGCTTCTCTTTTATATCTTCACTCTGACTATCCGCAATTACTTCCTTTTCTTTTCCCTCTTTATGAGGTTCCTCTTTTATGTCTTTACCCTGACTATCTACAATTGTTTTCTTTTCTTCTGTTTCTTTTTGAGATTCTTCTTTTGTGTCTTTATCCTGACTTTGGACATAAAGCATCTTAAGATAAACCACCAGCTCTTCTAAAAACTTTTCTTCTTCAGAGGTTAAATTACCCTTGGTCTTTTCTTTAATCATATCCAGGGTATCGACAATATAACGCACCTGTTTAGGATTAAGCTCTTTCTTCTTCGTAAGCGGATTCTCTATCTTCCCAAGCGCTACGAGGCACTCCAGCCCCAAACCGTTGGCAAAATTCGTAAAATCCACCTGCCAAACATCTTTATTTTCTTCCATAGCGTGATTATTTTACAACCATTAGATAATTTTTACCACAAAATATTATATATTACCCACTTCAACGATAACAGCCTTTTCAGGATTAAGATACTTCTTTATAAATTCAACCAAGCTATTTTTAGTAAGACCACCTATCTCATCTAAATATTTCTCAACCTCCTGATATCCAAGGCCTAAACTCTCGTTAACAGCTAAACGAAAAGAATAAGAAGAATTAGCAATTATATCTCTGTGATAGCGAGTCCTAAGCATAGCCTTGGCATCCTCTATTTCTTCCTCTGTTATATTTCCATCTCCTAAATCATTCAGAATGGCAACCATCTTATCCAAAACCTGGTCTTTTTTATCAGGGGTTGTAGCAACATAAAAACTCATAACACCCGGCTCAGGCCCCAAGAACATACTCCCGCCTAAAGCATATGCACCCCCTATCTCACGCCTAATTCTATTAAAAAATAACGAACCCTGACCAGAAACCAAGGCCTGTATTAGATCCAAATGATACCTGGTATTTGAAGTAACTTCAGGAACCATAAACCCCATTTCCACCACCACCTCCTGCTGGGGAATTTTTCTGCTGACAGTTATTTGAGATTCAGGATAAGAATCCTGCTGAAGCAGAATTTGGAATTCTTCACCTTTCCAATTGCCAAGCAGTTTTTTCACATCCTCTTTGACTTCACTTCCATCAATATCCCCTGCAATAGAAATAACACAATTAGAAGGTGTAAAAAACTTATCAGTGAAACCATTTAAATCTTCTACCTTTAAGCCCGAGAGCGATTCTATCGTACCTTGAGACATTAATCTATATGGATGTTTTTTATACATCGATGCACGAATAATTTCTAATGCCTGATAAAAAAGATCTATTTGGGAATCTCTGATTTTTCCTATTTGAATGTTTTTCTGAATATCTAATTCATCTGCCTGAAAAACAGGATTAATTAACAAACCGGGGATTTCCTTAAGAACTTCTTTGAATCCAGATTGGACAACTTCAACTGTAAATCCAATACTATTATTTCCACTTACAGGGCTTATCTTACCGCCCAGTTCTTCAAACCTCTTTTGAATATCTGCTGTAATCAAAACACGGGGAATAATTTCTGAAATTCCGTTTATCTTTTCATTTTCAGCCCTAACCCCACCCTCAAAAAGCACGGTAACTGCTGTTAAAGCTGAAGAATCATCATTAGAAAGAACCAATTTAAGCCCATTCGGATATTCTATTTTTTCAAGTTTTCTATCAATTTTTTTATTTAGAATATTTTTTTTCTCTTCTTTTTCGGGGACAAGCAAAACCTCAGTAGATATATCAATTTTGAGATATTTTTTGGCAATTCTCTGTAAGTCCTCGCTATTCAATTGGAGATATTTCCTTAAATATTCTGCGTTAAATTTATAATTCCCTGTTAACCCTTCATTACGGGAAAGACTTTGTGCAATATCTAAAGGCATCTCCTGGTCCTTTAAAAAATCAAAAGACGCTCTTTTCTTCAGCCTCTCTATTCGAGAATCATTGAATTGACCATTTTTAATCTGCTCTAAAATCTGTTTAAGCTCATCCTGAAATAAATCAACATTTTTTTCATCTAAAACAGCAAGAAATCCAAAAATACCTTGAGAATGAGGAGTATAGTTAAGAGATGAAACACTATAACAAATTCCAGACTCAATAAATCTTTCGTAAAGAGGAGCATCCTTACCCCAGCTTAAGTAATCAGACAATAAATCCAGCGCTTCTGAATCAGCATCAAAGAGAGAAACCCCAGATAAAGAAATAAAAGAATACACCAGATTGCCAGGATAATTTTGAGTATATTGAGTATGAAAATTCTTTTTTTCTTTGGCAAAACTCCCCTTCCGTATACATCTCGGTAAAAATTCAGATCCATAAGAAGCTATTACCTCTTTTACATGACTATAATCCACACCGCCTACCACCGAGACAACAGCATTATTAGGCACATAATTTTCTCCGTGAAACTCGTTGATGTCTCCAAGCGTAAGCTGTTTAAGTAATGCTGATTCACCTAAAATAGGATATTTATAAGGATGACTAACATAAGATTTTTCAAATCCTATTTTAACAACAAGCGAGGAGGGATTATCATCTCTGAATTTCTCCTCTTTTAAGACCACCTCTCTTTCCCTTTCAAAAACATCCTCTTCTAAAGAAGGGTTAAATATAGCAGATAAGAAAATCTCTATGGATTTTTTAAAATTTTCTTTCGGGACTTCAAAATAATACAACGTATGATCCAGCGTCGTATATGCATTAGATATAGCACCTAATTTTCTCAACTCCTCCTCTAAATCTTTTCTGCCTTCAAAAACCAGGTGTTCCATCAGATGCGATATTCCGGATCCGATAAATTGCTCTTCATCTGCACTACCTGTGCCTATAAATATGGACACACCTACAATCTCACCAGGATAATATTTATAGAGCACCCCCAAACCATTATCAAGCTCGGTAAACTTTACATCTTTATAAAAACTATTCATTTTTTCCATAATACTCTCCTTGAATGAAATAAAATTATTGCCTGGAGAAAAAAGAGAACCAAAAATAAAAAGCGAACAGCATACGCTAAAAGAAATATTTCTGCTTCGCTTACGTAAACTGTTCACTATTCACTATGTAGTATTATTTTACAGGACTCTTTTTACGCTGTTTCTTAAGGTGTTTTCTTCTTTTAATCTCACTGGGCTTTTCATAATGCCTAAGAGCCCTAAGTGCTTTCATAAGCCCTTCCTGCTCTACTTTTCTTTTGAACCTCCGTAATGCCTGATCCAAACCTTCGCCAGGCCGTACATCAACTTTCGCCACTTTTTATCACATCCTTTTTTTATAAATTTTATAGATTATATTTTGCATCATGGAAAATGTCAAGATGAAACGGGAATTATTCTAAAGATAAGACTATTTTACAATAACTTTAACTCCAGTAATATCTAAATCTCTTTCTGTAAGCACAATCAATTTAACTCGATATGTTCTCGAATTATTATAAACATGGGTAGGATTAGCTTGAAATGAAAACGGATTCTCACTATCATCAAATACCCAGAAATACGTATAACCAACAGGGCCTGTAGAATCATCTCCGTAAAACCGCACTGTTTCTCCTGTAGCTACCTCTATTTCCGTACTTCCTTTCTCTCCAACCCATGCCACTGCTTCAACACCGGTATTAACAGCCAAATTAAAATCAACACTCTTGCTTTCACCTGCTTTAACATAAACTGTTTTTACTTCTTTTTTATATCCCTGTTTCCAAGCAGACAATGTTAGCTTAGAATTAAATTCCGTTATTTCAAAACGATAATTTCCGTTTTTATCACTAATAACACTCTTCAAAGAAGATAACCCGGATATTATTTTTACTTCTGCACCCCCCAATAGACCACCTTCTTTATCCTTAACCTTACCTGATATAATCGTTTTATCCGGTGAAGGGTTATCCCCGCCTACAATAACAGTAACTTTATCAACATCCAAATCACTCTCTGTAAAAGCAAAAAGAGTCACAGTATATTCCCCAGCTTTACTATAAGTATGCGCAGGGTTAATCAGGTTTGAAAATGGCTCTTTAGCATCACCAAAAACCCAGAAATATTGCAATTTAACATTCTCAGGACCTGTTGAATCATCACCGTAGAATTTGACTTCCTGCCCCACATTAACTTCGACTTCCTTCTGGTTTCTTTCTCCTGCCCATGCTACTGCATTAACATCATTCTCTATAGGAGGCTCTACTATCTCCCCTGCTTCATAAATAGCCTCGAATGCATTGACACGGCCACGACCAATATCTTTTTGAGAATTTTCGTTAACTATAGGATCTGCTGTATCCTCAATTATTCCTTTAACTTCATCAGGCGTAAGCTCTGGATTTTTAGATATCAAAAGCGCTGCAATTCCGGAAACAAACGCAGCTGCCATAGATGTTCCATCCATATAACCGTAAGAATCCCCAGATAAAGTAGAATAAATATCAACCCCAGGAGCTGCAACACTGTAATACTCTTTACCTGAAGGGTTATAATTCGTACCTTTTGTAGGCAACAGCGGAGAAAAAACATAACAAGGCTCATCACCTCTATCAGTTGCTGTGACACCGATTACTTCATCGTAACCTGCAGGAATATATTTTAAACTACTCCTGTCATTACCCGCTGCAGCAACAAGAACTATCCCTTTTTCATGCGCTTTTCTTACTGCTGTTTGAACAGATTGAGAAAAATAAGGTCCTCCCAGACTCATATTAATTACTTTTACCCCATTGATATTCCTCGCCCTATAAATAGCAGTTGCAAGGTCACCCATTGAAATATCACCATTTGAATCTGCTACTTTTATAATGACTATCTTGGGCTTCCACGTTGCACCTGCAACACCGATTCCGTTATCAGATGCAGCACCTATTATTCCCGCAATATGAGTACCATGGCCGCTAGATGAATCATCGGCAGCTGATTTAGAAGGATTTAATATATTATACGAATTTTCTTGATCTATTCTTGCCTTTAAATCAGGATGATTTAAATCGCAGCCTGTATCAAGAATTGCAATTTTTACACTACTGCTGCCCTGCTCCTCACTCCAAGTTTTAGGCAATTGAACTTGACGCAACCCCCATTGTAAAAAAAAACCCGCATCATCCGGAGACACAGCATCAACAGCAGATGTACCCAAATTTATGGAAGAACTTCCTTCTATTTTAAAGCGATAATTAAATTCTACATATTCTATCGATTCCAAAGACTCTAACGACTTTTTAACTTCATCAATGTTCGCATCTTTTGGAAATTTCAATTTAAACACACCTGGTATAATTGCTCCTTCTATGATTTCCCCGTTGTATGAATTCATGATTTGGAAAACATCCTGAGGTAAATTATCCAGTTCTTCTGTGAGACCTACCAATAATACCCCTTCTTCGTACGGAATACCTTCAAATGCAGAAGCACTGCCCATAAGACAGTATAAAAACAATATTGAACCAGAAAGTATTTTCTTCATCTTTTTCTACCTATTTTTCCGACTCCGTCTCCACTGCTCTTTCGTTTATCTCATCAGTTATCGCTTTAAGTGCTTCATCCAAATTCTCTAATATTATGTCTCCCATATAAAGCCCGGCAATAATCCTATCCTTTACAATGTCTATATCTTCAGCTCCCAGCTCATAATTCTCGAAAAACTCATTTATGCTTCCTATAACCTCATCCAGATAATCGCTGGGTAGTTCCTCAACCGAGCCATCATCATTGAGGATATAACCTGCAATAAGTTGAGAAGTAAATTGGTCTAAGTTTATCTCATCTATTAAATACTGAATTCTTTCAGCAGGCTCCATATCCGAATCCGAAATAATTGCAGAATAATTACCAAGCCAGCTTAAGGTAGTAAGTACAGACTCTGCCTTTTCTACTGATTCTTCCTCAGTAAAACCTAAAGATACATAATAATCCTTAAGGTGATTAAACTTCTCTTCTTTTGTCTCTAAAGCATTGAATACTGCTAATTCGTCTTTATCAAAACCTATTGAGTTTAACAGTTTATTTTTGGCAGCTTGCGGTTCATTCTTAGCAAGATTTATAATTTCCTCAAAATCATCATGAGAAATCTCTAATCCATTCATTGAGTCACTTATGACATCATTTACACGATTTTCCAATGAGCTTTTCTGTCTTAAGTTATGCTCTCTATTGACCCCACTTCCGACAGAACTGCTGTAAGAAGACTGGACACCGCTACTGGGATTATCTCCTTCTTCTCCACCATATCCACCTTCTGGTTGCTGTTGTCTTGGAGGATAAGTTCCTAATGTTAGACCATTTTCATCTTTAAAAGTAATCCTAGTTATTTCTCCTGTCTCTGGATTCTTGATATAACTAATACCATCTACACTAGCAGAGTCTATCTCAAGATGCTGGATAAGAGCAGCAGTTGTAACTGCACTATCGACACCATCTATTTCTATAGTAAGTGGGAAACTACCTGTAATGTTTTCTCCATCTCCATTATAAATCTGCATACCTTCTGAAGATTCTATTTCCCATTTACCTTCACTTGTTACGCTATCTACAATATCAGGCTCCGTTACTAAAAGCATCGGTTCATCATTATCAGATCCAACGGAATATTTCTGACCTCCTCGTTGCTCAGAATCATAATCATCTTCATCATATATAGAAACATCCCTTTGAGCACGGTTATTAACCTCATCAACCTTTTCAATATCACTGTAAAGCATCATTAATTCGTCTGCATCGTTCTGTCGCAAAAGATAAAAATCATTTTCAGTTTGAACAACGATATCTCCGACTTCCACTACAGGTAAATTGTTATGAGTGATTCCGGAATCTACAAGCGCATTGTGGAAAGCCCCGTTATCAGTCGTAAAAGTATCAGCTATATGACTATTGAAAACATCGTCATCTTCATCTGTAACTACAACTACGTTTGTTTCTTCATCATCGAAATCAACATCACCGCCACTTGCATTTATAACATCTTCAACTTCAGCTAAAGTCTCTTGATCATCTACTTCCTGATGTTCTGTCTCACCTTGAGTTACATCAGTCTCAACACCTGCTGGCAGTAACTGTGAAGCATCATTTTCTGGTGGAATTGTCTCATCTCCCGGATCGAAACACCATCCCTCATCCACATAAGCTAAAGCATTCTCTCCATTAAAAACCATACAAAATATAGCAAAAGTGAACACTAAAATTGTAACTTCTCCAAATATTTTATTCATCTTTTTGCCTCCTTCAATTAACTAAAAATATTTTAAAAGAACAATTTACTGTTGATTCATATATTCCAGATACCATTCCTGATATCTCTTCAAGCCTTCTTCTTCTCCATGTGTTTCTATAAGTATTAACCTATATTGATCCGCAAAGATAGAGGTATCGTCATCCATGCCTTGACTTGCAACTCCAGTAGTAGTAACGTAATTACTCTCATCATTAACCACATCGCCAACTAAACTCGATGATGGAGCATCTTGAGCATCTTCATTACCCACATCAATTGCTGTAGCTCCCGCAACTTCAGAAATAATTGCTTTTGCTACGTCATAGGCATTGTCAGGATTCATATCTCCTAGCAAAAGTGCAATCAATACTTTTTCAACAATGGCTTCTGTTTCAGCATCACTAAATCCAGGCGCTTCTGAGCTCCTGACATCTGTAGCTGCACCTGGCTGTGAAACAATCTGCTCTCTACTGGAGAACTGAGAATCACCTACTTCAGTTGTGTATTCATCATACGGCTGTTGCACATCTTGCACTTGAGCTTCTGTGTCTGTTACAACGTCTTTAGCTATTGCTTCGGCTTCTTGTTTGCCATAGCCTAAATCTTCTGCAGCTTTCACTATTGCATCATACACATCCTCAAGGTAACTAGAATAACTTATCCTCTTCAAGCTTCCATCTTCCTGCAATTCTTTACCCACCCAGAGCGCAGCAGACCATTCATCTAAACCGCACTCATTCATCAAATAATCAATTCTGGCATGATCAACTGTTTTACCGAAGAATTCCGTTGCCTGTTCCTCAGTTAACCCCATTTCCATCAATCTCTGCTTCTGCTGGTACGTATTAAGATCTGCTATTTCTTCCATAAATGTATCCAGCCAATCTTCTTTCTGCAATTCTGACCAATTCTCACTAAGATAGGTCGCAATAGCATCCTCGCTTTCAAACGTATTTAAATCAGAAATAATCTCAGCTGCCCTTTCGGTCGCCGTGGCATAGTCCATACCTTTTTCCTCAGCTAAATACGTAATCAACTTTTCTAACTTCTCGCTGTCTGAAAGAGCAATGAAATCTTCAATGCTCTCAATACCTTCTATATCCAAAATATCGATATTTTTATCCGCAATATACTGTTCCAACTCATCTGGATTCATGCTTAAAATATTCTCAATTTCAGCTTCATCTTCAATTCCAAACACATCCTTAAGGTATTGTTTGGTTTCATCCTGCATCTCAAAATAAGCTGTGATTTCCTCATCCGTATATCCTTCCTCCTTCAACTTATCTTCTGCATCCTCTTTGCTCATGCCAAGCAATTCTTCAATCAAATCCTCATCAGTAAT
>JAVCDA010000048.1 GCA_030765145.1 Candidatus Saelkia tenebricola
ATAGCAGCTTTATCAGATAGTGATAGTGATGTCCGTGAGGAAGCAGCAAGTGCCTTAGGAGATATAGGAGACATTATGGCAGTAGAACCATTGATAGCAGCTTTATCAGATAGAGATAGTGATGTCCGTGAGGAAGCAGCAAGTGCCTTAGGAGATATAGGAGACATTAGGGCAGTAGAGCCATTAATAAAATCCTTATTAGAAGATAAAAATACGGAGGTACGTTTATCTGCGGCAGGTTCGTTAGGTGAAATAGGTGGCTCTCGTGCAATAGAGTCATTAATTTTAGTATTAGGAGACGATAAGCTATGTTTGCCTATTTATTGTCGTGGTGGTATGGGTATTAGAGACGATCGAATACAAGTGGTAGAAGTATTAGTAAAGTTGGGGGGGGGTGCAATAGACCCATTGTGTAAGGCATTGTTAGAAAATGAATGTTTAGATATCCGTAGATACACAGCAAGTGCCTTAGGAAAAATAGGAGATGCTAGAGCAGTAGAGCCGTTGATAGCAGCATTATCAGATAGTGATAGTGATGTTCGGGGAATTATACCCTGGGCGCTAAAAGATATCGGTGCAGCAGCAGTTGATGCTTGTATTGCACATATCAATGATTCTAATTGGTGGGTTAGGGAAGGCGTTATTGAGGCTTTGGGTTATATTGGCGATGAGAGAGCGACTTCTTATTTAACCGAAGCGCTTAATGACTCTCACCCAGAAGTTAGACAGCGTGCAAAAGAAAGCTTGGCTATGCTTGGTGGAGCAGTAGAGATAGAAGAAGTGGTTCAAGAAGAACCACAGATTCCAACTATTGAAGAATTATCTGTGCAGTTAGCCAGCGAAAACAAAGACGAAGTGTTATCTGCAATATCAGTAGTTAAAGAATATAGCATTACCGATGCCGTGGATGCTCTGTTATCTTTATTAGGCAGTTCTGATTCAGATATTAGGCTATCTTCTGCAGATGCTTTAGCAGAGCTTGAGTCAAGCATAGAAGACGATAAGTTAGCGGTTTTAGTAGATAATGCAGTAACATTAATAGATAACAATGCAGCGCAAGAGAGTAAGATTAATGCAATAGGTCAGCTTGGGCAGTTGGGGGATTTAAGAGCTGTAGATGTTTTGGCTAGAACATTGGCAGACAATAATACTAATATTAAATTTGCATCAATGAGTGTATTGGTTAATATGGGTAATAACGTTTCCGAAATACTGCAAGGGTATGTTGAAGATCCGAATATAGGCAATGATATTAAATATCTTCTGGATCAGATATCTTATTCAGATGATTCTCAGACCGAATATGCAGATTTTACATTACCGGAAGGGGAAGATTTTTATGCTGTTAGCATAAGCGAGCCGCTATGTTTTGAAGATTTTAGTTTTAATTAGGTTCTCTTTATATATAAAGGAAGACGAATTGTATCAAAAACCCGTTTTTTAGGCTATTTTTGAGTATTTATAAAATTCAATCTTTATTTGACAGCTTGGTTCTATATGGTATAAATATACCAGTAGTACAAATGTATAAAGGTTTTTGGAGGGTTTTTGGGGAAATGGGTATAGATAGCTGTACGGAGGTAGTTTGTGATGTTAATTAAAAAAATACTTTTAATATTATTTTACAATGTTATCATATGTAATCTTGTTTTGCCTCATTCATTATATGCTATAGCTTTGTCTCCTAATGATTTTCAAATTGATTCAAATCTACTCGCTATAGGTGCTTCGCAACAGGGATCAACGCAACCCATAGATGTTTTCGATATTCCCGTACAGGATATTATGCCTAATGAAACAAATGAGTTTATACCAACATATTTGCCTGATATATCAATAGATAATTTTAATATTGCTTTAGATAGGGTTTATTCAGCAGTAAGCGAACAATTGAATAATCCAGAGACTTCGAATTTATTGAGCAGAAATTGGGAAACTGTTCAGCCTGCAGTTTCTAACTTTATTTGGCGGGATATTTTACTCAATGATGATAATTGGGATACTCAAGATTGGAATCTTTTTGACCAGGGAATTATGAATAGCGTATTAGTGAGAGCTGCGACCTGGCAAGCTTTGAAGGCAAAAGGTATTAAAGATGATAACTTTGATCAAGACGATTTAGAAGAGGTTATATCTAGTGCTGTAAATATTTTAAAAGGGGCGGATGAGAATGTGTTAATAAACGAATATATTATCCATGAGACTTTAGAAATAATGGGTGCAGAATACCGTGAGCGTATGGCTAGCATATTAAGTTTAGAGGGTGATCTATTGAATAGACGTATGGATTTAACGGATCCGTTTGATGTTTTGTTACTGGAGAGTTTTGACTCATCAGATGTGGAGGAGTTAAATACTAAATTAACTGCTTTAGCAAGAGACGATGCGTTTAAAAGTGTTCTAACAGATGCGATTGAGGGTAGCAATCTGTCAGAGGTGGAAAAATCTTTATTGCGTGAAGGCGTACTTATTCCTGATTTGCCGGGGGATGTTGCATTCAGTGAGTTTTTAGCAAATTCTCAATACGACACTCTTTTAAAATATGCCATGCTAAGGAGCGTAGGGGGAGATCTGAGTTCTGAAGATATTTCAGATATTTTAGATAATACTGGGGGAGATACAGCAGAAATCAGGCTCAATATAGAAAATGTTCTTATAGCCGGGGAAATGTATGGGCGTAGCGAATTCCAATCTTTAAGTGTAGATGATTTTATAACTAATTTGGATATTGAAGGTATAGCAGGTGTTTTTATGGATAATCTTGCTAATGGTGTTTTGATTGATTTACCGCGGAGTAGCGATTTATCATATGAGATAGCAGTTATAAAGTATTTATTAGGCATAGAGGGTGAGAATCATCAATCGATTAAAGATAGTTTTGGACAAAAGCTAGAGAATAACAATATTAATGTAATTACAGTAGATAATAAAGAAGCCGTTTGCACTCTTTTAGTCGAAAGCTTAATTGAAACCGTTATGTCAAGGTTCAATAAATTAAACCAATTAGAATCCAGTATAACTAATAAGATTGAAACTGATCGTATTGGATTAGATGGTATTAGTGCGGAAGGATATCTTGTAGAACAAGAGACAACAATAGGCAAATTTGAGCTTTCTTTGCCTGCTTCAGCTGTTCCTAATCTTTTAAAGATAGCTTATGAGAATAAAAGTGGACAGGATCTTAACATTCAACTTAGTATTGACAGCATTAAATATGTACTTACAAATGGAGAAGAGGTGGATATCTCTATGTACTTTGATTCTGATACTAATATACAATTTTCCAGCAATGATAGGTGGGTAGTAAGAGAATTAGCAGTTCAGAATACTGCTGGATTTGAACAATTTTTAAGAGACAACCCTAACGGAAAAATATTAATTGAAGTAAGCAATCAGGGAGAAAATCCATTACCTGAGAATGAGTTATTTGCCGAGCTGTATTTTGCGAAAGATATAATTTCCCCCGATAAATTGACCGAAATACCATTAAATTTAAATGGTGAATATCTTGCAAATGAATTCAAAGATATATTAACTTCAAGATTTTCAGATTATGTTTTACCTGCTCTTAAATTGACTGTCGGCGATTTAGTGGCAAATGCTTTACAAGGGAAGCTTGGTATTTCTCAGATTGATTCAATATTAACCTATTCTCTTGGGCAGATGATGTTAGATGGTGGCGAGGGTTTTGACGATGCAAAAAGTGCAGTCAGTGAAGCTATAGATTTATATAGCAAACAAACAGCGCTTGAACTTGGTTATAAAGATTATGATCGATTAGATAGTATTTCAGTTGATAGAGTAAGTTTGAATTTGTATTTAAATGGTGACGGAGTTACAGAACAAGAACAACAAATAGCAAAAAGAATTTTATTAGAAGGGTTCTTAGGGCGTGACCTTGAACCTAGAAGCTACAAGGATTTAATGACTTTAGAGTATTTCCAAAGTCTATCTTTAGAGCAGTTAAACGGAATTATTAGTACTGCAGAAGTTGTAAAGCCAACTACTATGGAAGAGAGAAGAAATTTTTATGATTGGCTGACACAGAGTTTTACTACCCAAGGAGTAACTCCTCCTGGAAGCTGGGAAAGAATTCAGGCAGTAAGTAATATCTCTTTGGATAGGATAATAGATTGGATTTTGCCGCAGGAGTTTATGGCAGATATTTTGCTCGATACCTTATGGGATTTTGGTTCAATTAATCTAATAGAGCCTAGGGAAGGGCCGTTCACAAGATATTTTACAGATTATCTTCCGGCTACTGATGCGACTATTGAAGAGACAATAAATTTCATCCTCCAAAAAAATAAAATAGGACCTTATAGTGAAGCAGCAGTATTAGCAAGAGAAGATAGAGGTGCGGCTGTTACTACAGCCGGCAGGCTCTCTAATCCGGTTGAAAGTATTGATAATCCTTACGATGTTACTCAAGTGGAACAGTTTATGCTGCTCCATCCGGAATTAAAATATCTGATGGAGGAGCTGGTAGGTCCACCTCAATACGATTATGAATCATATTATGGAGGTGATTTGTCGGAAAGAAATATCCTGTTAACAGACATAAGAAGTATGGTTCAGTATTTTCTTGATACGCAGGATTTTAAAACGGGTATCTTTAAAGATGCTGTTGGTTCGGTTGATAATTCTAACGGTGTTGCCGGTTTCGGACTTAATGCTCTTGTCATAGGCCATCAAATTGGTATGTTGAGTGATGAAGAGTTCTTTAAAAGAGTAAACTTGGTTATTGATTATTATACAGATGATCCCAATGATCCTAATGATATGGCTGCCGAGGAATGGTATGGGATATTTTATCATTATTTCAGGGGCGGAGATGATGTTCATGCCGGCTCTTGTGAAACTTCTGTTATTGATGGTGCAGGTCTTCTTCATATGGGGTTAGCCGGTTTAAGTAGCTATCTTCAGCAATTAGGAGAAGAAGTAGAAGGGGAAGCCCCCCCATCTTTTAATTGGCACGTTGCTGCAGATAACGCTGACCAGATAATGGCGGAGATGGATTATGCGGCTATGCAGGTTATAACTGAAGAAGGACTTAATAGCGGGCCTTATCCTATAGAGTCTATAAATTTTGGTGCCACACCTCAACTGTTGGGTATTACCAACGGTTTAATCGATGCTTATTTTGAATATGTTGCTACAGCCATTATGGCCATAGGTACAGATGGTGAGGCAAGTGCGGTATCATGGAAGATGTTTTATAAGCAACTTAAGGATAATGATTTTAGAGATTCATATACAGGGGATAGCTACCTCAAGACTCCTGATAATGACCCCTTCCAATATGAATACCCCTGGCTTCAGATTGATAGCCGGTTCTTATGTCTTGAAGAAGGAGGATTGGGTGGTGGTTCTCAGAATGCAAGAGATAGGGAGTGGATAAATTCTGATTTCTATATTAATTTTTATCGCAACTCAATGATTAATAAAGAAGATACCTTCTGGACTTTAATGCGTAATTCGCAAATATTTCGTAATCTGGGCTATCATACCTGGTGGGCATCTTCCATGGCTTTACCAGAGTATTACAATATGGATTTTACTTTAGGAAGCAATGGTATGCGTTATGAAGGAACAATTACACCATCTGAGTTTTCTGCTTCCTTAGCAATGGGGTCTGGTAGGGCAATAGATGCTTATAAATATGCAATTACTGCATATGATCCTATATTAAGAGGGTATCACTGGTTCTTTGATTCCATAAATACTGAGCGTAGTTTTGTTGCTCCGACAGAGTTTGGATTAGGTATGGGTATAGCTTTAGTAGGTGCTTGGAATTCTTTAACTGACGGTAAGCGTACTATTGAAATAGATGGCGAAGATATTACTGTTAACAGTGTATGGGATCTCATCGGCAACAATAAGGATACTTTACGGGGTATGATGGCAGTAGGCTTTAGGGAAGATGTCAGTCCTTATTATGATGATTCAGAAACTATTATAACAGATGTCGATGCATATAGAGCGTTTGGAGAAGTATCGGGAGATGTTATTTTAGGCTCAGACGGTTTTCAAGAGTATATTGATGCTACTATAGTTGCTATAGACGTTTTAGGAGATTCAAGACAAGATAATAGTCAGCTTCTATTAAATGCTGTTGATACCGCTATATACAACGCTAAGACTATAGCAGATTATAATTTAATTGCAATAGCTATAAGAGGGGATTTAAGTGGTTCTACAGATAGCGGTAAGATGTTGCTGAAATCAGTTACAGCGGTAAGCGGTGAAGATAGAACTATTTATGATCCAGATGATAATTTGAGCGTAGAGTTGTTTGCAAGGTTAAAAGAGGTTAGAATTCTCCAAAATCAACTTGCAGTTAAAAATGAAATAGATAATAGATTTGAAGAAGTTGGAATATCTATCGATGAATTACCGGAGAATCTATCGTTTGACGAAGCAGTTGCTTGTGTTGATGTGATGGAGTATGTGCGCGATATTATGCACATGCCTGATGAGCGTGCTTTGGGAGCATATCAATATTTTATTGATAACAATGATGCAATATATAATGCTGCAGAAGCAGCATTTATCACAGCAATGAATGATACTGGTTCTCTTGATCAAGATAAAGTTTTAGCAGAAGCATATCTCTTTATAGTGCTTAAACGCGAAGGATTATCCTATGAGAATAAAATTAACGAAGATGGGGCAATAGAGTATGGTTACAGAGATGTGTTTATAAGTCTTGCTGAAAAAGGTTTAACAGATGATATTAAAAAAACTTTTATTGATTATTTTGGGGAAGAACTTCTAATTTCTGCTTATTCTTTGGCGCAGGAGTTAACTAGTGAAGTTGGCAATATTGTTTCAAGAGAAGATTTAGAAGGTTATGCCAGAGGTGATAAGTTTATTGCTGATATAACAGGAGTGTCTGATTATTTAGATTTTCTGCTGCAAAAAGCTAGTTCAGGCAATCCTTTAGATGATGAAGAGTATATATCTTTAAACCGTTTTTCAGTTATTGCAGACAGAGAGTATATACAGAATCAAAATCGTGATATCAATCTTTTTGTAGCCAGTCAGTCTGGCAAGTTGGGTTATTTTATAGCCAAAAGTATTCTAGGGGTGGCGCCTGAGGATGTAGCAGGTAAAATAGCCGAAGTAAGAGAAGATTTAATCAATATGCTGAAGTGGAAAGAGCCTGTTGAAAATATTTTGGGCAGGGATTTGGACTTATGGAATTCTGACGAAGATATACAGATTCTATCTTTTGTAACAACACTTATAAATGAAGGTTGTTCTGAGAGTGATATCATTGATAGTATTTTTGACTCTGTTGAAGATGTTTTAGCTCCTGAAGAGATAACAACAAGGAGAGAAGCAGCAGAAACAGCATTGAATAATGCTGGTAACATAGCTGAAGATGATGAAGATTACATGCGTATAGTAATAGAGAGCGAACAGCAGCTTCATTATTTAGGATTAGATGACGGGGTTGTAGCGGGGGCTGTTAATAGTGTCTTACCTGATGAGTTAACTTCGTATGAAGAGATATTAACTCAGTGGACTGAATTAGCAACTGATTTGCTTTCTGTTGAAACAATAAATACTAATCTTTTATTGCGTACTGTGGATTTATTACCTCAGATAGAGATGGTGCGGACAAAAGTTGATACAGATAATCCAGACGATGAAAACGGATGGTTTAATAATGGGGATTGGATTGTAGGTAGGATTATGCAGGGTTTTGTATTCCGTTTTAGAGGAACTGGAAGATTCCTTGAGACTGAAGATCCTCAGAACAGGGCTTTAGCAAGAGAGTTGCAGGAGATGATGCATCTTAGAGATGTTTTGATAGACAATGTTTTTAGTGCCGAATACTCTGGCTACATTGGTGGTCTTACTGACGCAGATAAAAAAGTCATGGCAGATCAGATGGGTGTTTCTGTTGAGATGCTAGACGATGATTTCTATAAATCGCAGTTTTTTGCCAGCGACTCTAATCTTCGGTTAGGCTTGGCATTGTGGACTGGTTTATTGCAGAAAAAAGGTATTTTTAATCCCAGGGATGATTTTCATAATAATTATGCGGAAATGACAAATACCTTGAATAGGTTGTTCACGCCTAGCCTGGCTGATTTGATATTGCAAGCGGGAGCTGATAGCGGTGAGGTATTTGCTCTGTTGCCGAGTTATCTTGGGGGTTTAGATAAGGATGAAATTCTCTTGGATGTTATTCCGAATGTTGCATCAGAGTCTGTGCGTTTGGATAGTCAAGAGACGGGTAGTTTTGTAATCAATATGACAGAGAGAGAAAATAGAAATATAGACGATTTTGTTTTAAACGTTGTATACCATGATCCGACAAGATCTAATTTAGATATAAATTTAACTAATATAAGTGCGCAGTGCGTGATCGGGGATGTAACGTTTGATTTAATAATTGAAACATCTGGTGATTCAACACAAGGAATTGTATTTGTTGGTGATGAATGGAAAGTTGCTAATTTAGAAATAGAAAATAAAGAAGAATTTAAAAAGTTCCTTAATGAAAATAAGCAGGAAGGCACGATAACAATAGAAATTAAGAATGCTGGAGATAATGTTTTACCTCCTAGTAAGACAAACGATAAGCTATATACAGAGATAATCATTAACGGACAGAGTGTTTCAGATGAATATACGCCTAAATCAGAAACTATAACAAAAGGTTTAATAGGGGAAGTTGGTGACTTAGGTTCTGAGTTTGAAAGATTAAAGAGCGGTTTGTCAGATTCGTGGCAAAATGTTGTTCAGTTTGCTACTCTTGAGGAAGGGGAGGTGTTATCTATAGAACAATTAGCCAGATTCATAAATGAGGTTAATATAATAAATGACCTAAAAAGTCAGTTTAGCGACGGAGGCCAGTTAAGGTTTGAGGCTGGGTCACCGTCACCTGTAATTAAATTCCTTGAGCAGTATGTTTTAGGGTTACCTTTTGAGGGTGAGGAGAATGAATCATTATATGCTAATGAGTATCGGGAATGGGTTGGATTGCGTTTGCCCGAAGCTCAGGAATGTATGCATACGATATTTGATTTTAGCGATCAATCAAAATGGGATTATTTCCATAGATTAATGCGCAGCATGTATGTAGAAGATATAGAAGGTAATGTTACACAAACAGAGGTTTTTCGTCTTCCGACTGCTGTTGATATAACTTTAATTCGCAAGGATAAATTTGTTGAGCTGTTAAAAGAACTACATGGAGTAGATGTACTTGAAAATTATATCTGGCAAGGTGATTCTGAAGGAAGAGGATTGAGCAGAGAGAATGTTGTCTTTGAATCACTTCTGGCATATTATGCGGATCAGCCGGATATTGTTAAGACTATGCTTGACCTTGGATTTAATCAGGTGCTGGTAAGAAGGTCAGAAGATCAGAGTTGGGGAAGTTTGGAAACGTTGTATTTAGGTGAAGATGATCAATTTGATCTTTTGGGCAATGATAATCATAAGGGTGTAACAGGTTATTATACTTCCGAAGCTAAGAGGTTAGGAGGCATTGGTGTTATTGATCTGTTGTTGAGTGAAATGTTAGCTAAGGGATTAATAAGCCAAGAAGTATTATCTGGGCTTTCTTTTGAAGATGCGCTTAAAAATAATAATGCGGAATTAATTATAGGTGAATTAAAAGAAAACTTTGGGTTAGAAGATGATATGGCCAATAATTTAGGGAATGGCATCTACAATATGCTTAATGACAGCTATCAAAGTCTAGTGACTATGGCTACGAATACAGATTTAACCGAGGATAAGATTAGGACGCTTGCAGTTGATTCGTTGATATCAGTTATTGAGAATGCCTGGAGTATTAGCAATAGTCTGAATAATGGATTTGATGAGAGCGGGTTGATGACATTCTTCAGCGAGAGATTTGGATGGGGAGATGAGGCAGCATATGTGCTGGCAAGAGAGATTTTAGAGAGCGATTATTCTCAAGAGGAGATTTCTGCATATATAGGTACGATAGCGGCAGGTATCGATGCTGTTAAAGATAATATCAGAGTATTAACTGCTGTAAGAAATATTTATGAAAAATGTACTGGAAGCGATTTGGATTTAGAGAAGCTGAAAAGTGTTTGGGCTCTTTCTGCAGCCGCTAATGAAATTTTCTTGATGGCGAAGGGAGATAGAGATGTATTTTTAACGAAAGTGGAGCAGGTTTTTTCATCTTCTGATCAAATTTCTTTAGATTCTCTACGAGAAGATTACGAATTTGTTGGAAGATTGCTGGAATTTGGGGCGGGATATAAGTTGCTTACTAAATTACTGAATTTGACACCGGATATATCCGATCCTCTTATTGCAGGTACTATTTCGTATATGGCTGAGCATTGGATTGAAGGGCTTGACATAGAAGATTCTGAACTTAATATAGAAGAGCTTATAGAATACTTTGGGCTTGATATAGAATATCTTCAGTATTCCCAGGATAAAGAGAGCAAGCTTGGTAGGGGATTAATCGATAGTATTGAAGATGCTATCTTGGGTGATTTGACTAATCCTGAGTCAGAGTTAGCCTTATTCTTAGGTATTACATCAAGAGAAGAGTTGGAAGAGAATCCTATATTTGTTGGTTTTGCCCAAACACTCGTGCATGATGTTTGGAGAGGAGTATTCGATCAGCGTGAAGTAACTGGTTTTGACTTGGATAAAGCAGTTAATGAAGCGCTGGCATCAATAAAAAGCAGGATATCTGCACTTGATGGATTATTAGTTACCGGTAATGAGGCTGAAGGAGTAGAGGATAAGGGATTATTTACAATAGAGCAGATTCTTACATCTGCAGGTGTTGAGGTTCAAGAGGCTAGTTTAGAAGATGTTTTACAGAGTGCAGATGCTATGGGTATTTTAAGCTTTTATGCCGGACTTATGGCAGATATTCCTCAGAGTGATATTGATGAAATAACAAATAATTTTGAAAGCATACTGACGGTAATAGAAGCTCTTAAAAGAGACGGCAGGCTTTCTATAGAAGTGCCGGAAAGTCAGGAGGATAAAGAAGCATTTGCCAAGATGCTGAGCTATTATTTGAAATATAACAGCAAAAAGATTTCTAATCCTGTATTGGAAAATGATTTTGAAACCATATTACTTGGCTATGAAGCATTCTATGAACATAGAGATCATAGCTTTGAAGAAGTGTCTAAGTGGTATGACTCTGAAGCCATTGAAGTCATTCAGTTAATAGATGATATACACAGCACTTATAAGTTTTGGAATATGGTAAATAGTTTAAGTGCAGGCAGCAGTATTGAAGAAGCCTGGAATGATTTTGTTACCTTGGCCGTAGGCGCAAGCCAGATGCTTGATCCTTTTGCTGCAGCTTTATTCGGGCAGGCTAATATTTTACGCGGTAAGGTAGATCAGGCGGGATTTTTGAGCCATCAGGCAGAAAGTGTTCTAAAAATTGCATTGTCCAAATACTTAGAGTTCCAGGAAGGGGGAGAAGAAGCAGTACAGAATTTTATAAGAATGCAGCCTGAATATGTTGAGCTTTTTAATAGCTATCTTGAAGGAGAGGGCTATGAGACAAGGATTGTAAACGGGCGTATTTATATTAAACCGACTGAAAAAGTTCGTATGGAATGGGGCACTTATACAACAACAGAGACACAACGGCAGGGGATTTCTGCTGTAGCAGCTAAGGGGAAATGGATGCAATGGATGGATTCAATTGGGGCGGATTGGATGAGTCCTACTGAAGGGCAGCTTGCAGAATATGATGTGTTTGCAAGTCAAACGACAGATGTAGAGGTTGAAATTGAAAGAGAAGGATGGCTTGCAGTGACTTACTTAGAAGAACATCCTATTTATCCTATACGTAAAGAGTTTGAGCAGCAATATGCGGATGAGTTGGCTGGTTTATTTGATAAGACTCCTTTAGAATTAGCCCTTGAATATGGAGCGCGTATTGTAGCGGAAAATCTACTAATAGCATATGAGCTTAAACCGTTAGTTGAGAACGCCAGGTTTATAGAGATAGATGTTGCTAATCCTGATAAATCGGGGATATTATTCTATTATGTAAGTGAAGCTATAAAGCTTGGGATAGATAAAGTTAAGAGTATTCTTGAAAAAGAAGGTGAAGCAATGAGCATACTTGACGAAGGGGGATATTCTATAGATCCAAATGTTGGTCCGGTATGGCTTATGGGATGGTTTGCAAGTGAAAACATATTTTCTTCAGATCTTCTCAAGGAAGCAGGGAAAGTTATGAGAAGGGGAGACGCAGGTATTACTAGAGACTATAGCAATACTTCCTTTGTAATAAGATCTGAAGTTGATCCTAAAAAATTGGCTGAATTGGGTAGGTTATTAGAGGGAATTGGAGCCTTCTCAGCAACTGTTCAGAGAGAAACAGTTGTATCTCCTACGGGAACTGAGACAGATGCAGTTGTGGTTGCTGGACAAACAGTGCCTGCAGCAGATACTGATACGGTACTTGATCCTGATAAAGTGGAAGAGTTAAGAAGATGGATTGAACAGTATAGTCCATCTACAGAAGATGAGGTTCAGTCTGGTTCGGTGGAAGAACCCGGTCCTTCTGTAGCAGACGAAGATCCTACAGGAGATGCTGCAGTGCCTGATGTGACTGTAGGCCCCGTTCAAGATCCTGCAGCAACAGTTCAGGCAGTAGATTCTGTTGTTGAACCTCAGTTATCAGTTCCTCAGATAACTGATGCTGAAATCTTGCTTGCTCAGTTATGGGGATTAGAAGGAGAGCAATTGTCTGCAACAGCTGACTTCTTTGAGAATTATGCCCAAAGATGGGTTTCTAGGACTTTTAGTGATTACTTTACATTCCGCAGCCAATATCAGCCGTTTGTGGAAAAGGCTGTTGCTGGAATAATATCAAGAATAGCAGCTCTTACAGGTGATGATTTTAATTTCTGGGTAGAAAGAGACCCTGAAGTTGACTATGCGCGTTATATTACAATGTATCCTGAGGCAGATGGTAAATACAGCGATTTGATGAATAGGTTTGTTGACTATTTTAAATATGAATTTGAGAAGGTATTAGAAGAGCAATATGATGCTCAAGATGAAGAGCTAAGGCGTGGTTCTAATGAATTTAGAGAATTTGAGCGTAATTTCGATGCTACTTTAGATGATGTTTTAGATAGAACAGTTAACCGTCATGGTTTATGGACATATAAAGGTACAACAGATAGAGCAGCGGGTAGAATATCTGAATATATGAAATTCTCAGCTGCTATTACAGATATTATTTCAACTCTTGAGGTTCAAGCACCAATGCTTCCTGAACCTATAGTTACAATAGTTGATACAGAGGTTGGTACGACAGTACAAGATACGGCAGCAGGTACTGATATAGTACTTGATCCTGATAAAGCGGAAGAATTGAGAAGATTGATTGAGCAGAGTCCACCTCAAGAAGGTTCTAAAGTAGTAGAAGCACCAGTGCAGGATGCAGCAGCAGTAACTCTTGCAGTTGAGGTAGAAACACCAGTGCAGGATGCAGCAGTAATAACTTCTGCAGTTAAGGTAGAAACACCAGTGCAGGATGCAGCGGTAGCAAATCCTCCTGCAGTTGAAGTAGAAACGCCAACACAGGATGCAGCAGAAAAGCCTGTAGCTAGAGTTCGGATAGCTTCAACTCAAACTAATGGGGCTCGATATAATATAAGAGCTTACAGAGATAATAACGATAATAATGAGTTTGAAGCTGATGAGGTGTTCCAATCAGAGACAGCTTATACGAGCAGTGAAGAAGCTCCTTACTCATTGGAGTTGCCTGACGAAGGAGATTATAGAGTTAGTGTTCAAACTACTTTACCGGACTATAGGGATAGTGAATGGGTAAATGTTGATTTTAGCTATCAGGAAAATGATGTTGCAGCAAGAAGTGCTGCATCAGTTTCCGTGCCAACAGTTAATCCAAATGTATCGGGCAATTCTTTACCGGTGGAAGTAGTATATAGCGACATTAATTCCTTAGTAGTTGCAAAAATCCCTGACGCAACTGTTGGTACAATCGGTTTCTGGGATAGTGTGAGGCTAAGTCTTGCAGACAGTTTAAATAGAATTAACTCTGTATTGACTGATGATGAGGTTACGCTTCAATCATTGCAAGCTACAGCAATAATCATAGATGCTTTAAAAGAAATAACGCTGTTACCTCAGATGATTAATGTTGAATCTGAATTTGAAAGTGAACTATTTGTAACAGATTATATTTCTGATTATAGCGGGCAGCATAATTTTGGCCAAGATTTCTTAAGAGAGTTCGTGAATACAGTTTTATTAAATTATTCTTTGTTAGGTTGGAATAAGTCGATTGAAGTGGCAATGCCGGAATCTATAAAGTGGTCTTTAGAGCAAAACTCACTTTATGGAAATACTTTCCGGGAAGAAGCAGAATTGTTAGGAGAGGAATATGGATATAGGGGGTGGGGGGAATAATGAAGATACATAAAGTTTTAATTATAATGTTGGCTGTTCTCTGTTTTGTTTCTGCGTCTTTTGCAGAAGATGTTGGGAAATCAGATCAAGATTCTCAGATGCCTGTTTCAGATGGTTCTGAAAGTGCTAAGGATTCAGTAGACAATAATAATGCTGTGCAGGAAGCAGAAGAAGAGCAATCTGAAGAAAAGGATGGAGAGGAAGATGGGAAATCTGAGGGTGATAAAGGGGAGAATGAAGAAGAATCGGAGGAAACAGTTGCTTTAAAAATTCAAGGCGCATCAGATTATTCCCAGATTCAGAGCTGGATTGAAGATCTCTTGGGAAGGAATTTAGATTTAAACGATTCTGATGATGAAGCAGTTTATAATTTTTGGTGTTCTCTTTTTGACCAGGGATACAGCTTAAATCAGGTTCAGTCTTTGATTGATACTGTTGGTGTGTTGAAAAAAGCTATCAATGATTGGTACGGGGGCAGTTTTTTCCAGATGGGAAAAGTTAATCTGGATGATGTTCAGGATGTAATATCGTTGTTCCATTGGGCAAATCTTATTAACAAGGGATTTACCCAAACCAATGTCAAAATGCTTGTTATTTTAGTGGATGTTTTTATGCAGGAATTGAATAGCGATATGATTCATAGAGGGGTTGATGTTACAAAAGAAAGGGATGTTAACATAATAGCTAGTTGGGCTTCATATAGAAGGCAGGGGTATTCTGGAAAGCAGATTTATAATATGTTCAAAAATCGTCTTAGCCCCAAAGTGAATCAGCTGTTGGGTAAATTTGATGCAGGGTTCTTTACCTATTTTGCTGAGCATGCATTGGCGGGGTTAAATGGCGGGCTTGATTATACCTGTAATCTTCTTCAGGCTATGGCTGATGTTAGAGCTTCGGTTGAGGCTTTAATCGGGAATGTTGATTTTATGGATCAGCAATATAATGATAATGGTTTTCTGACTTACTGGGCAGAGCAGGCAGTTGAAAAAGGTGCGGGGTACATTAATCAGCATCTTTCTATCTGGAAAAGATTGTTGCCTTATATAGAAACTCAGGAAGGCAGGGCTCTTAATTTATACGATTCTGAGGATGGCGGTATTTTGTCTAACTGGGCAGTAGAAGTTGAAACAAGAGTTGATGGCGGCATGAGTTTAGAGAATGCCATTGATGAAGTGATACAATTGATTCAAGGCGGCGGTGGCGGAGGACTTACACCTACACAAGAAGCTTTAGTTCCTTACGTTGAGGCATTATTGGGAGTTACATTTGATCAGGGTGACGCATATCTTATGGGCTTTCTGACTTATTGGGCAGAACGTGCTGATGCAGAAGGACTTGCTGGTATACAGAACTTGCTTGATGCTATGGCAGGAATTTTACCTCAAGTTGAAGCATTAATCGGTCCTGTTAATCTTCTTGATGAAAATGATAAAGGTAATGGCTTCCTGACTCACTGGGCAGAGCAGGTAATAGCACAAGGCAGCGCTAATGTTATTGCATTACTTCAGGCTATGGCAGAGATTGCTGATGAAGTAGAGGCGTTGCTTGGCGGGCTTAATTTCTTTGATAACAATCCCCAAGATGACGGTTTCATTACTTTTTGGGCACAGGAAATAGTTGCAGGCAATATAACAGTAAATGAAGTAGAGACGCTGTTTTCTGATATAACATATCTAAAACCGGCAATCGACAGAGCATTGAACCGCACATTAGATCCTACTGACGAAAATGATTCCGGTATTCTGTTCTTTTGGGCGGGTGAAGTTACTCGGCTTATGGGGGACGAAGGCTTAACACACCAGGAAGCATTGCTTAGGGTGGAGCAGGCTATAATAGATGCTTTCAATTTAAGTGAAGTTACTTTCTATATGACTGGTGATGAGGTTGTATTCTTTGATGGAGACGGAAATATTATTTATACATTTACTTTACCTGAAGACGAGGGTATTGGTGAATTTAACCCCAAATTTATTTTGATTTCCCCGGATGACAGTTTTGCAATAGTTGTCTGGGAAGCTATAAGTCATACTTCATGGATAACCTCACATCATCAGGATCATTATTCCTTTAACGCTACCAAGATAGATCTTGTCGGTAAAACAGAACAGAAACTTCCTGATTTTAGTGAAAAAGCTGGCTATATTAAAGATGTTGTAATGACAGAAAATGGTAAATATCTCATGTTGTCATATCAGCCTTGGCAAAGGTTGCCGGGACAGGTGATTTTCTTTAATTTAGAAACCAATCAGGAGATTGCTAATACTGCCTTACGAGGTGGACCTGAAGTTTCAGTTGATATGATGCTCTCCCCGGATAATACCAGATTATATGTCCTTTCAGATCATGCGTTTGTAATGATATTTGATGTTTATACAGGAGAGGTATTAGCAACAATTGAAACTCCCTGGTATTATACATACAACTGGGAAGGTACAACATATATTTCAGATGATGGCAATATTTTAACTGTTGTAGGTGAAGATGGAATTGAAGTTCAATACAATGTTACAGATTTAAATAATATCTTCAAGATAGAAAATGTCTCGCCTGAGATAATAGAAGCCCTTATTCCC
This sequence comes from Candidatus Saelkia tenebricola, assembly GCA_030765145.1. Taxonomy (GTDB): domain Bacteria; phylum Omnitrophota; class Gorgyraeia; order Kaelpiales; family Kaelpiaceae; genus Saelkia; species Saelkia tenebricola. Next base: position 17,007 of record JAVCDA010000048.1, read on the forward strand.
TATATCGAAGCATTAATAGGTGCCCCTTACGATGAAAACAACCCTCAGCATGAAGGCTTTATGATGTTCTGGGCAGAGCAAGCAGTAGCTGGGAATCTTCAGGATGTACAAGATTTACTTGGGGCTATGGCAGGAATTTTACCTCAAGTTGAAGCTTTGATAGGAGTAGTGGATTTACTTGATAATAATACCGATGATAATGGTTTTCTTAGTTATTGGGCTGAACAGGCGGTTTCCAGAGGGGTGGAGGAAGTTAATAGGGTACTTTATATCTGGGAACGCCTTGTGCCCTATATTGAAGATAGAGAGGGCAGAGCTTTAGACTTATTCGATTCAGATGATTCAGGGATTGTTTCTTTCTGGGCAGATGAAGTTACAGCAAGAGTTGATGGTGGCATGAGTTTAGAAGATGCGATCGATGAGGTGATTGAGCTTATTCTGAATCCGGGCGGAGTACTCACTCCTACACAAGAAGCTTTAGTCCCTTACGTTGAGGCATTATTGGGAGTTGCATTTGATCAGGACGATGCCCAGCTTATGGGTTTCCTTAGCTACTGGGCAGAACGTGCTGATGCAGAAGGACTTGTCAATATACAGAACTTGCTTGATGCTATGGCTGATATTTTGATAGAGGTTGAGGCGTTAATTGGTCCTGTTAATCTTCTTGATGAAAACGATAAAGGTAATGGGTTCTTAACTTATTGGGCAGAGCAGGTAATAGCAACAAATCTCACAGAAGTTAAAACACTTTTGTCTAATATTGCTGCAATTAGACCTTCTTTAGAAGCTTTGGTTGGAAGTATTGATTTGTTGGATGATAGTCATGAAGACAATGGATTAATAACATTTTGGGCACAGTATGCGCAAGACTATGGCCTACAACACACTATAGATATTATTAACAATATGGCTCAGGTAAAAGATGAAGTAGAAGCTTTAATTGGTACAGTCGATTTATATGATAATCAATATGGTGATAATGGATTTTTAACTTATTGGGCAGAATATGCAATAGATGTGGGTATTAATACGGTTGAGGTATTACTTGCTAATATGGCGGCAATTTTGCCTGAGGTTGAAGCTGTGATAGGTGCGGTAGATTTATTCGATAACAACTATGATGATAATGGTTTCTTAACTTACTGGGCAGAATATGCAGTTGCTAATGGTGTTCAAAAGACAAAGGATATTTTATCTAATATGAATACCATTACAAATAATGAT
>JAVCDA010000053.1 GCA_030765145.1 Candidatus Saelkia tenebricola
AAACAGCGTGGGCAATTAATATAAAGATCTATTTTTGACCGACTTACCTTAAAAGGTTCCGAACTGTTGGGATCATATAAATTTCGTGTGCGTTTTGGGTTGTAGTATTGGGACATTTTTTATATTTAGTTTTTCAAAAAGCATCATATCGTCTTCAAAATAAGCTCCGTTAGGACAGTCCTCCCCAACACCCCCCTCTCAACTATAAACTCCATATCTTTACAGCAATTTTAGCAAACTCACCTGAACGTTCTTCTACATGTTTAAACTTGAATCTTAAATAGTTTGCCACGATATTTTGGGTTAAACGTATATTTGATTTTTTGTATTCCTTTTTCTTTGCTCTAAATGGATTATTGGAGGCTTTGATATTTAGCTTCTGTCCTAATAATGTATAATTTCCTACCCTATCAACGTACTGTTGGTGTTTCTCAGTCGCACCACTACCAAGATAATTTACCCAATCCCCATATTCTTTACGTGCTTTTTTAGTATGGATTGTTTGTGGAATAATATGTTCCAAGTGTACTTCGTTGCCAGAATTAATAGTATATTCGCCCTGATCCCCAATTAACTCATACTCAAATTGCTCTAAAACATACTTTGCCCTCTCTCGACTTCCTTTAAAGCTATGTAATGCGAACTTTGTTTCAAATTCTCCATTTTTAGGAAAATGTTTAGTGAGCCTACTTTTTATTTCGGCAAGAATATCTGTGCGATTGATATCTGTTAATTTAGAAAAAATATCATCGAGTTCTGCCGTTCTATATTCAGACAGGTGCCTTCGCAACATGAAAGCTTCGATTAATTTTAAAACTTTTATCATCAACTTCTGGTCAATGCTTTGCTGAAACAAGGACAGTAAAAAGGTAAACGCTGGCGTGGATTCAATTCTTTGTAGGTTATGAATATGCCGATTAACATCTTTGTCGAGAAACGATCTAGTGATAATTTTTCTATATGTGTTAGCAGCATCTTTCAAGGCGTTAGCAAATGTAATAATTGTCACTTTTTTGAATTTTTTTGGATGTTCTTTTTCCAAATTTTCGACCAGCATATTACTTCCGTCAGTCTCACTTATATTATCTTCTTCGCCGTTGTCGTATTCAGAAAAATCATTGTATAGCCTATATTCTGACAAGCATTCTGCCTCTTTAACTGTTGTTAAATAATATTTTTTAAATTCGGATATAAGCTTAGAAAATGTAACCTTCCTTTGTAAGATTCCCATTAAATATTGCCTAAAGAAAACGTCTGTTTCGATTCCATCCAGATTTACGATTACACTTTTCCATGATTCACGGACATCCTTCAAAACATCTTCACTAATCATAGAGGCATGACCTAAAAGGAAATTTTTAATAATATCCGTCGGGCTGAGCCTCAAGCCTCTGTTATTAATTGTTTCAAAAAGTTTATAGGCGTCTTTTGCCTTTTCTGTATCCAATCGGACTACAATTGTATTATTTATGAGCTTAAAGTAGTACTCATTAAGCTGCTCAAAGCTGAATTTATTTATCCACTTTTTGAATTCTAGGTATGCGTTCAATATTTTTTTATTCTTTATATCAGATTCGTTACTTAAGTCTTTCTCGTTTTTGAGTTTTAATACCTTTGAATAGTCCGGTTCATCGAGATCACCTAATATTATTTTATTTTGTTTTTTACGATCTAACCCTTGGCAGTAACTAAATCCTTCGATTTCTTGAACAATTTCTTGTTGCGATAATTCAACAAACCTATCCCTTATTGCCTCTAACAACAAGGATAATGATATAATTCTCTGCTGCCCGTCGACTACTTCTAATGTATTGATGCTCGGCGTATGTGACTCAGTAAGTAATAAGATAGTCCCGAGAAAATGTGAGTCGTTTTTATCAAGCAAATTAATGTCTTCAAATAATTCAACTAACTGTTTGTTGCCCCAGGCGTAACGCCTTTGATAAGCAGGGATAAAAAACTGCTCGTTTTTGCTACTTAATAATTGTGCGATTGTTAGTTGACTTGGCGTGATCTTCATTCTTTGCCACCTCCTAATTTTTTGCTTATTCGACTAAGTTTATTGTTTCGTGCTAACCGGAATTTCGTCAATTGAATAGAAAATTATTTTACCCAAGTCTTTTGCTACTTGCAATTCGAGATCGGTTCCTTTTGAACTGCCAAGATAAAGAAATGCGTCACAAGCCTCCAACCAGGGCTTATGCCATTTCATGTAATCCTCCCATTCCATTACAACTTTAGTTTCTTTAGCACGTTTATCGACCCAATGTGTAAGATGCGGAATGTATGGAAAATGTCCTTTTTTAAACAAAGTAAGCGCTGTGTTAATACTAGCTTCAGCATTTTCTTTACGTTCTTTCTCTGTTTTGGCAGAATATGGCGCGGCTATGTATATCTTTAAAGATTCGCTATTCAATTCTAGCTCCTATTTAGTAATTTCGTTAGCTACTAAAAGCGAAAACCGATTACCTACTTCATTATTTTATCCTTCAGTGCCTGATATGAATCGACGACGTCATACTTAATATCTATATGTCCCAAGGCTTCAAAGTGTTTTTTTGCATAGCTAATTTTTTTCTGTTCAATTTCTTTTAGTTGAAGACTTTCCATAGTCCCTTTTGTTTCTGCTATAAAATAGACGTACTTAAATTTGTCGGTATCAAAAACTATCGCCCAATCAGGAGAATAATTACCAACTGGAGTAGGTATTTGAAAACCATTTTGACCTCTTGGTAATTTTGCGTAAACCAATACTTCTTCAGCTTCAAGCGCCTTTGCGAAATCTCTTTCTATCTTTGAATCGGTTTTAACATAATCATGCACATGCTTTTTTACTTCTAGGATATTTTCAGCAAGTGAGCCCTTGAAATTATTAATTGTAAATATATCATCGCTATAGGTTTGATCTATTTTTGAATAGACAATATTATTAATTAGAGTTGCTGCCTTCTCTCTATTAATAAGATTCACAACTCCGTGTATAAAACTTTCAGGATTAACTTTGAAGTTATGAAAAGTATCAACATGTAAATTTTGCAATATCTTAACGATTGTTTTTCTTGTAAGATTTGTCTCTTTTGTTATTTCAGCAACTAAATCATATTTCAAACTGCCAAGAAGCGAATCAGCCTTTTCAGTAATATTTTTTTGCTTTTTCATGCTTTCACCAGATTTCAGGCTTTTTTTATCGATTTTGTCTTGTTGTTCACCCGAAGTAATATTTACCAGAATTTTTTTTACCGTTAAACCCGTGTTAATAGAGTCGACACTCTTTTTAATTAGCTCTTTACTATCAAAATCAACTTCATAAACAGTTTTAACTTTTATTTTTTTCCATAAATTCTGAAACTCTTTTTTTGCAAAATTATCGTTAGGTTTTAAAAGCGTCTCATTTATGTTATTTATACTTTCATTTTCTGCAGCTTTAAAATTTGCCGTTGTGTAAATTTTAGTCATCAACTCGGCAACTTGAGTTTCAAATCCTTTTAGTTTGTCTGGCACCTTATATTTTTTATCCGCAATATCTTTAATGAGAGCATCTGTTATTTGATAGTTCTCGTCCACATACCCTTTCGTTTTAAGGTCGAAAATTAAGTCCATTGATGTTTGGTTATCAAAAACAAACTTCTCTCCTTTATCATTATTTAATACGAGGTCATTTAACACATTGATTGTGAGTTTAACCGGCCTTTCAGAAAGGGACTCTACGATTTCATTTTGCAGTTCTCTTGCAAAGGAATCATAGGATTCGCTGGCGACCACGGTTAATTTATTGACATCAAAGAAGTCACTTTCAAGCACGGATGAGTCCATACGGTCGCCATGGGAATTAACGCAGATTCTCAGACCCCGACCAATCTCCTGTCTTTTGCTGATAGTTGACTGGCTATGCTTTAGTGTGCATATCTGGAACACATTGGGGCTGTCCCAACCCTCCCGCAACGCCGAATGAGAAAATATAAACCGAGTTGGTTCGCTTAAACCAAGCAGAATCTCTTTGTTCTTCATTATCAAATCATAAGCATTCACGTCATCACTGCCGTTTTCGCCTCTTTTTTCTTTTGAATTAACAAAATTACCTTTTTTATCAATGGAAAAATACCCTTTATGAATATCGTCAACAGCATGGCCGGCAAGATACTTGTTATAATCTTTTTCAAGCAAGTTTAGCTGACTTATCGCCTGTTTATATTCTTCCTCAAATACTTTGGCATAAGCACCTTTTTGATCGGGGGCAGTATAATCACGGTATTTCACAACTTCATCAATGAAAAACAGTGATAATACCTTGATCCCCTTGGAAAACATAATCCGTTCTTTTTCGATATGAGATTTTATGGTCTCCCTTATCTGAATCCGCCGCACATGCTCCTTGTCAACATGCCCGATAGTTTGCCCAACGGACAACTCAACACCATTTGCAAATGATACCTTATTAGTTAATCCATTAATTTCTTTGACTGTAAAACCTTTATATTGTTTCAGTTCGTTTGAGAAAACAAACAAATCATCTTTTTCCTTGATTTGCCTGATTTTTTTAGCAATTCCAGTCTTTTGTTTTACCTCTAGCTCCAGATACGCAACCGGATACTTATTGGTGCTAACTTGGATCCGATCAAGAAACAGGTAGCTGTTTGTACCACTGTTCCCAACAACCTCAATTCCTTTTACACCTATTTTTTTAACCAATTTCTGATTGTAAGCATCTATAGCATCAAGCCGGTATATTTTATTAAAGTCTTTTCTATGAGTTGCGGAATATCGCAGGGTGAATAACTGGTCAAATTCTTTATCGGTAAAAATCTTTTCTGCCTTCTCTCCAAAGCGTTGTGGTTCATCAATAATTAAAATCGGCCTGGCCCTTTTAATAATATCTATTGGTTTTTCTGACTGGATAGCATCAAGTTTCTGATAAATCTTTCTGGATTCTTGACTCGTTGTAGCGAATGCCTGATAATTCATAATAATGACTTCAATGTTAGAAGTATCTGCAAAGCTTTTAATGTTAATCAAATTCGATTTGTTTTTGGTATTATAAATTGAAAAGCGGATTTTTTTACCATAGATTTCCTGAAAATGCTCTGTGGTGATCTCAAGGGATTTATGTACCCCTTCACGAATGGCGACTGATGGCACCATGACGATGAATTTGTTCCAACCATAATGCTTGTTAAGTTCATACATGGTCTTAGTGTAAACATAGGTTTTACCAGTTCCTGTTTCCATTTCAATGGTAAAATTTAGACCATCTAACCTATTAATTATTTTTAATCCCTGCTCTTTTTGCAACGTCTGAACATTTTTTAGAATATCACTTTCTGTGAGTTCCAGTTTTTTATTGGAGAATATCTCATCTACTTTGATTTCTGTTCCAAAAAGTCCCAGATCTATGGATTTTCTACCAACAGTCTCTTTTCTGACGCCCTTACTCTGCCCTTCAAAACACCGAATAACTGCCATTGTGGCATCTGCCTGATACTGTTGTTGTTTAAATTGTAGTTTCATGTTTATATCACTGTTACCTTCGTTTCAGGTGAGAGCCTTTTAAATCGTTCTTCCACATTAATACGGTCTTTATCATCTTTAAAGCTAGCATCTTTGAAAACAACTTTTAAAGGCTTTAAGTCTGATATTATATCTACAATCTTAAAATCAATATTGTTATCAAAACAAGCAACGAGGGCATTGGTTTGGACAACATGAACGGTGTTGTTCTGCATCTTTTTTGTTTCTATAGGCAATGATAATTCCAACCCGAGGTCGAGAATAATTTGTGTGAGTAGATCTTCGGGAGCGCGGTCTTCTTTGATGTTGCTTTCAAGAAATGACAACTGGTCTTGTTTGAGTTCATTTGGATGGTAAAATACATCTTTCATGTTGGTTTCGTCTGTTTTATATACCCTAAAACCGATGTCTAGTGGTGATACTCGTTTTTTAAGTTTATCAGCATTTTCTTTAACTATTTTTTTACCAGTACGACGGATGCGTTCTTTGCCAATGTCAGCTATTGTTTTATAACCTGCCTTAAACGCTTCTGATTTATCATCGCATAACTTAGGAAGCTGAACCATGATAAATTTACGATTGCCATTATCTTCAGCATTAAGCTGCATCACTGCATGAGCAGTAGTCGCTGAGCCAGCAAAAAAATCAAGGACGATGTCACTTTTGTTTGTAGACAATAGTGCTATTTTTTTTATTAGATAGCTTGGCTTAGAATAATCAAAAACTTTATTTAGCCCAATTACCCTTAAGTCATCTTTAGATCGGTCATAGTTTATTTCTTTTTCCATCCACAAAGATTTAGGCTTTCTTCTTTTGTTTTCAGTTAAATAGTCTTTTTGAAAAACATCATATTTTCTCCCATCAGAACTATTGACCAGTCTTACTTTTAGTTCATTTAATGATAACATTATCTTTTTTTTAGACCATCTCCAAGTTCCTAGTGTTCCGTCTGAGAATTTTGGAATTATTTCAATGCCATCCTCTATTGGACTTACCGATAAAGTGTCAGTATTTTTATTATAATAAACAGGGAAATGAAGCGTTGGTGATTCTGTAGCTGTTGCTCTGCCCCCTCTTAGTCTAAGACCTATTTCTCGATAATTTCCTGCTTCATCTATGTAAGAATATTCTTTCTTCTGTTCATTAGTTAGCTCTAAACCTTTCAGTTTGAAGGTTGATATGTTTTTTGAATACGTAAGTACGTATTCATGTGTTTCAGGAAAAAAATTACTAGATTGCCTTCCTCGTGGGTTAGAGTACATTACTAATTGTGCAATAAAATTATTTTCCCCAAAAATTTCATCACATAGTTTCCTAAGACTAGTTACTTCTCCATCATCAATGCTGATAAAAATTACCCCATCATCCTTGAGTAGATCCCTTGCAACTACAAGTCTTTCATACATCATGCTCAACCAGTCAGAGTGGAACCTGCCGTTAGAATCTGTATTTCTAAAAAGTCTACCGCCTTCTTCGTCATTCGCTCCCAATTCTTCTTCGTATTCTTCTTTGCTTTTTGTAAAATTATCTTTATAGATAAAATCATTTCCCGTGTTATACGGCGGATCGATGTAAATCATTTTCACCTTGTCCAGATAACTCTCTTGCAAAATCTTTAATACTTCAAAGTTATCTCCTTCAATATAAATGTTTTCAGTAGCATCAAAATTAACGCTTTCTTCTCTGCACGGCCTAAGTGTTTTAGTGATAGGCGTATTTGCTTTTAAAAGAGATGCTTTTTTCCCCGGCCAGTCGAGTCGGTATCTTTCGTTGTCGTTTTCTACCAGATTTTTAGATAAAACCTGCTTAAGCTGGGGAAAATCCACAACTTTTTTAACATTCCCTTTTTCATCTTTTGTTTCGGTTATAACATTTGGAAACAATTGTGCAATTTGTTCAATATTCTTATCCGTTAAATCTGGTGTTTGCATTTTTAATTTATCCATTTTATAACTCCTCTTTAATTTTGATAAGCTGTTTTTTTCTTTCTAGTAATACTTTATTTATCTCAACCTTATGGTTAAACTGTTTTTCTTTTGATATTTTCTTTTGTAAAACAACTATTTCATTCTCTAAAGCCTTAATTTTGTTATCAGTATCTATGATTTCGTTAAAACTATTCTTGTCTTGCACCTCACGTCGTATAAAGGTTCTAACTAGTTTCTGATAAACCTTTTCTAAGTTAGTGCCTGTAAAATCAAAATTTTTATTTTCGTTCCAATCAGAGAAGTAATAATTTTCAGCATTTTTGTTCTCTTTTAATGTAATTCCGTATGCTTCGTTTCCTTTGTAGATAAAGTGGTATAAAATTTGATACGGTATAGCTTTGTCAATAATTTTAAGAACATTTCTTGGAATCATCTGCTCTTTTAGTTCAATTTCAAATATTTGTATCTCTGTAACCTTGTCTGTTTTTGTGATTCCAATAGTGTTTTCAGCAAGTTTATACTTCCAAGTAATTCTTTGTATTTTATCTGTAAACTCTTTCTGCAATCTTGAGCTTAAAGCAGCTTTTTCATAAAACTTATTTTTCGGGATAAACTTATTTACAAAAGCGACTCTTGGTAATTTCAAACTACCATTGTTCATTATTTTATTACCACAAAGGTAAGAAGTTCAAAATCTTCTAGACCCTTTATATTATTTATAAGAGCGGTTGTACCTCCTGCTGTGAAAAGGCTGTCAACATCGCTTTCATTCTTTACATTGAGCACTGCTTCAATGGATTTATTTAACAGTTCTGAATACTTTACCATATTTTTTCCATCATCGGTTTCATCATTGAACAATTCATAGACATCTTTCATGGCTTCACTATTACTCTTACAAAGTGATCGGAGAATATCTAGCGTGTTTTTTACATTCAGATGGTTTGATGCGATTTTTCCTTCTACAGTTATATACACTAGATAAAAAGGATGGAGCTGGTTGGTTTTATCAATATTTACTTCATTATTTATATTTTTTAAAATAAAAATAACTCCTTCTTTAATCCCTTTCTTTTCATCCTTTTTACAAACTGTGTGCATTCCATTGGCAACGCTTGAAAGACTATCATTCTGTTTAATATAATTCACTAAATCCATGCGAAAGTCGTTTAGTCCTAAATCGGTTATTGAAACTCCCGATCCCATATCTTCAATATCAACAACTTCTTCCTGCAATCTTTCTAATTGCTTTTTTCTAAACAGTAAATCAGACGATTTATTAGTGAGTACGTTATCTTCACCAGTTGCTGTTGCATCAACCATAAACATTTTATTTTCAACTCGGCTTTTCAAATTGATATAATCGTCAAGAGATAATTGAGGCCAGAAATTAATCAGTTGAATATCTTTGTTAATTGAACCTATTCTATCGATACGACCAAATCGTTGTATTATGCGAACGGGATTCCAATGTATGTCATAATTAATAAGAGTGTCACAATCTTGAAGGTTTTGCCCTTCGGATATGCAATCCGTAGCAATTAAAATATCTATTTCAGGAGCGTCTTTATCTCTTCGTTCTTTAGACCTTGGAGAAAAATTGATTAAAATATTATTGAAATTATTATTCAATTTCAGCGTTGTCTGATTTTCGTCTGAGCCAGTCAGTTTTGCAGTCTCCAAATTAAGCGTTTTATTGTAATCAGCAATATTTTCATACAAATAATTCACAGTATCTGCAAAAGCACTGAATATAAGGATTTTCTGGTTTCCCGAATTTATGGGAGTTTTAATTTTATTTTTAATAAATGTTTTTAAATCTCTAAGCTTTGTGTCGTGTTCAGGTGTTACCTTTTCCATCTCTGCAAAAATTGATTTGGCGATATGAACATCAGCCTCTAAGTCCTGCTTCCAGCCGGAAGTGTTCATATCCTCCAGCTTGACTTTTACTTTACCACCAACGCTAAATTCATCATTCATCCAATCATCGCTGTCAGCATCCAGATTAATATCATTAAATTGGGTAGATTCAGCAAAAGCTTGAATACCATTTTTTTCAAACGTTTCAATTTTACTAATAGTGTCTTCAATCCCTTTTATAAACTTACCAAGTGTGATTCTGAATGAATCAACTGAACTCTCTAATCTTTTAAGGAAGTTTACCCTCATAAGGGTCTGAAGATTTCTTTCTCTATGCACTTGCTTAAAACTTACATTCTCACTAATATTAGTATCATAAATGTCACTATAAAATTGTCGTTTGTTGTCCATTATGTACTCGGTGGGTGAGTATATCGACATTGATAATTTCGAGAGCTCTTTATAGAGTTCTGATATTTCAATAAATCCTTCAAGATCAGTTATGTCTGCGTGATGGGTAATAGGTTTTAACCTATTTGGGAATTTGCCGATTTTATTTATGTCATAATACTTCTCTATATGTTTTCTGCTTCTAGCTATTGTTACGCTATCGAGTAATTTGAAAAAATCAAAATTTGCATTAAGTCGTTTTAGCAAATTTTGGCTGGTTCTTTCTTCTACTGGCAGATTAGACCACTCATTAAAGGTCCTCTGTGCATTTGTTAGAATGGTTTCGATAGACTTATCTGGATGCATTTTGCCATTGGCTACACCTGTTTCACCTTCACAAGCCAAAGCAATCTGATTTTTTAAATCGGTAAACCTATTATTAACTGGAGTTGCTGAGAGCATAAGAACCTTTGTTTTAACTCCTGCTTTCATAACATCGTTTAGTAGTCTTTGGTAGCGGGTAACTCTATCCTTTCGAGGATCATTATTTCTAAAATTATGCGATTCATCAATCACTACTAAATCATAATTACCCCAGTTTATTCTTGATAAATCTATTCCATTTGATTGTCCTTGTTCTCTAGATAGATCCGTGTGATACAAAACGTGATAGTTCAAACGGTCTTTAACTAAAGGATTGTCATCATAATTATTTAAAAATGTTTGCCAATTATCTCCTAGCCTTTTGGGACATAGCACAAGTACGGTTCGATTTCTCTCCTGATAATATTTAATAACTCCCAATGCCGAAAAAGTTTTCCCAAGTCCTACGCTATCAGCAAGAATACACCCATTGTGTCGTTCTAACTTGTTAATAATTCCTAGCGTGGCATCCTTTTGGAAATCATAGAGTTTGTTCCAGATCATAGATTTTTTAAACCCGGTTTTTTCATTGGCAAGTTCATCTTCGGAAATGTCTTCCAGAAATTCATTGAAAATATTGTAAAGGGTCAAATAATAGATAAATTCCGGGGAGTTCTCTTTGTAAAGATCTGCAATGTATTCGAGAATCTCATTAGTCACATTTTTTAATACTTTCTCATCATTCCATATTTCTTCAAAATTTTGAATGTATTGCCTAGTAGTCTCAAAATCATCTGTTTTAATAATCTGGTGCAGTATAGAATTGTCTTTTTCATAACCAAATCCTGTGCTACTAAATTCATTTATTCCCATGTATACATATTTATTTTCACTATTCTCAAGTGCTATATGCGGCTGGATATATTTATTACCGAGATTCGCCTTAAATACTGCTTTTTGCTCAATCCACTTTTTGCATTCTTTAGCAATTGCTTTTCCTTTAAGTTCATTTTTTAAATTTATTTCAAACTCTGAGCCACTAATAGCCTTTTGCCGAAAATCGGTGTTGATTTGAAATTGTTTCTTCTCTCTTCTATTTTTATCAGCTTCAATAAAAGTAGGATCTGTGAATATGAAACTTAGCTTATCAATCTTTTTCAATTCGGACTTGAGACATTCGAAGCCGTATATAGTGAAAATGCCAGCTGCGACTTGCAGTCGGCTGTCTTTACCGATATTTTTTTTAAAGTCATCACCGACTTTTTCAGTTTTATTATTAAAACTTTGTATCATTTATGCTATTACCCTCAATAATATAGATGTTCTATTTAGGACACACTATTTTTTCTTTGTTAATACCCTTTTTAAACCAAAAAGCAACCCCATCACAAAAAGTTGCCCTATGAATTTATCCCTGTTTTTACACATATATATTACTCCTTTGTAGTATGAGGTTGATTAATGTCCAATACATCAGAATCTATATACTACTCTTATTATAGCGGTTTTTCAATAGGGAAATAAGGTGGCTCGATTCGGGCCGAAAAGCCACTTTCTATAGGATTGGTTAAGGGTTGTCATTTAAGCTACTGGCATAGAATCTTCCTGAAAGGAATTTACGACAGAATTTATCATCTAACTAACTGGATTACTTCTTTCCCCTTTTTATCAATTAGCTGTAATAGGCGAGCAGCTGTACCACTAGGCTTATTGATTTCCATTTCCCATTTCTGTAAAGTTGTCGTTTGAATATTTAGAATATGGGCAAGAACGGCTTGACTGACATGGGTTTTATTCCGAATCATTTTTATATCTATAGCCTTATATTATTTAGGTAGAGAGTACTTTAATTCATCAAATTTCCGCATGGACTCTGAAACATCCATGACTTTTGACAATTCGATAAGCTCACCTTCAACCATATCACGAACTTCATTTTTATTTCTCTTATCCTTCATAATCAATCTCCTCCAAAATCTTTTCTTTTACTGCCTTATTTAATAAAACCTCTGTAAATCTCTCATATTGAATGAGTTGCTAAGTATTTCCTTCCAATTATGGATTACCAGGAAATTGTTATTCCCCACTCAAAACGCGGGTGTTTGGCCTCTGTCAGTACCCTCAAAAACCATTCAGCGTTATCTTTCAGGAAACTCTGTCTAATGAATCCTTGCACACCGGGTGTGCAAGGAAAGTAGACGGACTGTTTTGGGGGTAAAGCAGATGTTCCTGCCTATGCTAAAGCTTCCTCCTTCGCCAAGGCTTCGGAGGACAGGTCGGCAGGCAGGTCTGTCTACGCTAAAGCTTCGACAGGCAGGCCATAAAGGTACACCTTACTTTTTTAAAGGAAGTTGACCCCTTTTTACCTTCAATTTTATTCATTCTTTTAACCATAATTAATTTTTATCTTTTGTTTTTTTCGCAATTTTTTTCTGCACGGTTCTGATGGTTTCTAAATAAGCTTTCTCAACGGGAGAGAGCGTTTTTACCTGATATGTGCGATATTCTTTTTCGGCTTTTTTCATTGCTTCATTGTGGCTGATTTTCCCTGCGTCTTGAAGCATGCCCTTACCATACATTTCAGCAAACTTATCCAACTCTGACACCCAATCCTTCATGCTCATTTGAGTATGTTCCTGGGCTTTAATTTCAGCAAGGTCAAAAAATGCCGATACCATACGATTAAGACGAAACAACTCATCTTTGTTAAGGTAATTTTTAGCAATTTTAGTTTCTGATTTCACAGGAATCACTCCGGCAAAAGCCGCCAAACCCATAAAATCTTTTTCAGCATCGGCACGCGAATAAATCGTTTCGGCAGCAGTTTGTTTATTTGTCGCATAATGAAGTTTATTTTGTACGGTTTTGAAAAATTGAATTGATTCAGTACTTTTGGAGTCATAGTCTACACTGGTCGCATACAAATCAAGAACTTGTCGATACAATACTTTTTCACTGCTGCGAATGTCACGAATGCGGTCTAATAGCTCTTTCCAGTAATTTCCTCCGCCTGCCTCTTTGAGCCGTTCATCATCCATAGTAAAACCCTTGACAATATACTCACGCAAGCGCGCAGTCGCCCACTGTCTGAAATGGGTGGCAATTT
>JAVCDA010000005.1 GCA_030765145.1 Candidatus Saelkia tenebricola
CCTTTTGAACTTAAATTAGGTGATTCCCTGCTGGATGATAAATTTTCCGGGCTTAAAGCCGATTACGTAATTGCCAATCCTCCTTTTAATATATCCGGCTGGCATGCCGAAGACCTGGCAGATGATGATCCCCGCCTGCTTGGTAAAAAGACGGAGTTCTCAACTAACGGCAACGCAAACTATATGTGGATGCAGACCTTCTATTCTCATTTAAGCGAGTTAGGGACTGCCGGTTATGTGATGGCAAATGGTGCGATGACAACCAACAGCAAAGGTGAACGTAATGTTAGGGCACACCTGGTTGACAACGGTATTATTGACTGTGTAGTCCGTTTACCTGATAAATTATTTTTAACAACAGGGATCCCTGCCGCCCTGTTTTTCCTGAGCAGGAACAGGGAAGGCAAAGACGGTTACCGGGAAAGAAAAAATGAAATACTGTTTATAGATTCATCCAAAATGGGCGAAATGGCTACCCGGAGATTAAGGGTATTCAGCGATGAGGATATTCAGAAAATAGCAGGTGTTTATAACGAATGGCGTAAAACAGAGGGTAAATACAAAGATGTACTCGGATTCTGCAAAGCTGCCACTGTTGAAGATGTAAAAACACAGGATTATAAGCTAACCCCCGGTATTTATGTTGGTACAGAGGAGGAAGAGGATGATGGGGTGTCATTTGAAGAAAAGATAGCAGGATTAAAAACTAAACTTAATGAACAATTCGTGAAAAGCACAGATTTACAGAAAAAAATTCAAAAAAACCTGGAAGAATTTTGATTTGTGGTTGACATTTTGTATGTTTATCGTATGTTTGTCAACTAAAAGTCACACAGTCATGAAAGAAATTTTTGCTCACCGCGTTAAATCTGCACGTAAAATGGCAGGATTCTCTCAGCAAAATTTAGCTGATAATCTTAATAACATTATCAGCAAACAAGCTATCAGTAAATATGAAAAGGGTGAAATGTTGCCTGATAGTCAGGTGTTATTAAAACTTGCTGATGTTCTGAATGTGAAACCGGATTATTTTTTCAGGAAACCTGACGTAAATTTAGGCGAAATAGAGTTTCGTAAAAAATCAAAGTTAAGCATCAAAGAAGAAAACTCAATCAAAGAAAAAACCATTGATTTTTTGGAAAAATATTTAGAATTGGAGAATCTTCTGGGGATTGACGAGCCATTTAAAAGTCCGGTAAAAAATAAAATTATTTCATCACATGAACATGTCGAAAATATTACTATTGATTTAAGAAGAGCATGGGATCTGGGGCTTAATCCGGTCCCAAATGTTTTGGAAATGCTTGAAGATAGAGGTGTAAAGGTATTTGAACTTAATACTTCCGATAACTTTGATGGGTTTTCCTCTATTGTTAAAGATGTTCCTGTAATTGTACTTAATAAGAAATTGGATCCTGTACGTAAAAGATTCACCGCGTTACATGAATTAGGACATCTTATACTCAAATTTGATGAAAAAAAAGAACATCATAGACGCGAAAAATTATGTCATAGTTTTGCAGGTGCATTTTTAATACCAAAATCTATATTTTTTAGAGAATTTAGCAAACACCGGTCTTCTATTTCACTACCTGAACTTATAGCTGTAAAAGAATATTTTGGTATATCTGTACAGGCACTTATGATGAGAGCAAGGGTTTTAAATATAATTTCCGAAAGCAGATTAACTAATTTCTTTATATATGTGAGAAAAAACCGGCTTCAGAATGAGGAAACCTGGGGAGAATATACCGGTAAAGAAAAAAGCAGCAGATATCATCAACTTGTTTTTCAGGCTGCAAGTGAACAAATAATATCAATTAGTAAAGCTGCAGAACTGGAAAACATAACCATTAGTGAATTCCGGGGAAAATTTGAGAAAGCATCATGACAACGGCTGTTAAGGATGCGAATATTATTTTTGATTTATTTGATATCAATCTGCTTTATATATTTTTTAATCTAAATTTTGATGTATGTATCACTGATTTTGTATTAAATGAAATTAAAGAACCATCCCAAAAAGAAATAATTGATAATTTTATTATTGCAGGGAAGCTTGAATTATTAGAAACACCAAAGGATGAAATTTCAAAACTTACTGAAATCAGAGATAATTTCCCGGGTTTAACCATTGCGGATTGTTCGATTATTTATCATGCAAAAAAGAACAAAGCTTTTATTCTCACGGGAGACAGTGCTTTAAAAAATTATGCTGAAAGCAATAAATTGGAAGTGCATGGAATTCTATGGGTATTGGATGAATTAATAAGAGAGGGAAGAATTACTAAAAAAATAGCTAATTCGAAGCTTACACAACTAATGGAAATAAACTCAAGGTTACCCAAAAAAGAATGTGAAAAAAGATTAAAAAATTGGTCTTGATTTATATGAAGAGCAGCTGAAAAATCAACATACTAATAATTTGTACATTCGTAAGAAAATGCCGCGAATGCACGAATAAAGAACGAATAAAATAAAATATTAATGCCGGAATGGAGAAAATATAGATTAGAGGATATACTTAGTATTGTGAAGAAGAGTGTTAATCCTTGTAGTATTGATGAGTGCAATTATATTGGGTTAGAACATATTGCGGGAAAGTCCTTCTTGCTTAATGATATTGGATCATCACAAGATGTAGAAAGCAATAAATATTCTTTTAAGCCAAATGATATATTGTATGGTAAATTAAGACCGTATTTCCAAAAAGTATATAAACCAAGTTTTAAGGGAATATGTTCAACGGATATTTTTGTAATTAGGACAAAAGATGAAAAAGTTGTTAGTCAGGATTTCTTATATCAGATTGTTCGAGAAAAGAAATTTACAGAATGGGCAATGGAGGGCCATACTGGAACCAGAATGCCGAGAGCAGATTGGCAAGCTCTTAGAAAAAAGATGGTGTTAATTCCTGATGACCTTAATGAACAACACCGAATAGCTTCTATTCTTAGTGCCTTGGATGACAAGATCGAACTTAACCTGGAAATGAACAAAACCCTAGAAGAGATGGCAATGGCGATCTATAAGGAATGGTTTGTGGATTTTGGTCCATTCTGTGACGGGGAGTTTGTGGATTCGGAATTGGGACCTATACCAAAGGGGTGGAAGGTGAATCAGTTGAAAGACGTTGCTTTCATTACAATGGGGCAATCGCCAAGTTCGAAGTATTATAACCAAAACAGTCAGGGATTCTCATTTCATCAGGGTATAAAAGATTATGGTTGGAGATTCCCAACCAACATAACTTATTCAACCGAAGGAAAACGATTTGCTGAAAAAGGAGACATTTTATTTAGTGTTCGTGCTCCGGTTGGAAGAATTAATATCGCTGGAACAAAATTGATTTTGGGAAGAGGACTTGCCGGAATTAGACATAGGGATTACAAGAATACTTTTTTATTCTATTCCTTAAAAACAGTATTTACAAAAGATGATATTATCGGTAATGGGACAGTATATAAATCGGTAAATAAAAATGATGTAGAAGGATTGAAGATACTATTACCAGATACGGAAACATTAAATGGATTTATTGATATTACCGAACCTCTTGATCTGTTAATAGAAGCAAATACAAAAGAAGTTAAGACTTTACAAGATATTCGAGATTACCTATTACCAAAATTAATAAGCGGAAAGATCAGGGTTAAAGCGGCAGAGAAGAAGTTGAAGGAAGTTTTGTAATTTGCACTCTATATGACAAAAGAAGAATTACATATACTATTACAAGAGGGCTTTTTTGTAAGTGAGACTGTAAATGAGACTGTAAATGAGACTATAAATGAGACTATAAATGAGACTATATGATGCTATAAATGATGCTATAAATGATGCTATAAAAATCAGGTTAATATAATAATTCAGGGGAATGAATGAAAAACTAACCGAATCGGATGTTGAACTTGCAGCCATTGAATGGTTGGAAGAGTTGGGATATACTTATCGTCACGGTTCAGAGTTTAACCGGGATCTGAAACAACCAATTCTCGAAGATCATTTTTATGCTTTCCTGTCAAAAACCTATCCCTATTTACCACCCATAGCTATTAAAGAGGCAGTAAGCCTTTTTACCCGGAACGAAGGGATAGAACTGGATTACCGTAACCGTGATTTCCA
>JAVCDA010000079.1 GCA_030765145.1 Candidatus Saelkia tenebricola
AGAAGGATGTGTTTTATTTTGCCATATTAATAAAAACTTTTACAAAGTTATTTGTAAAAAGTTTATCAATATAATCATAGTGTATATATTCCTTTTTAATCAATTTGCCTGGGCTAATGGGGATCCACTATCTAATACAGATACTAATAGCGATGCTGTTTTAGGAGATACAGACCAGATTATGCAATCGTCATTGAATGATTTTCCGGTATCTAATGGTGACCAAACTCTCCAATTAGGTGCTTTTCAATTAGGAGATATTTTCCTTCCTTATAAGATATCAGGTTATTATCTTGAAGATTCTGGTGGACAATTATTTCCTCAGGAGATGAGGCTATATATTCCTTTAGATGAGCCCTTTGGAATATTCCATGGTCCAGCTTTAGATTTGAGTTCATTTACTGATCATTCACGGGAATTTATGGAAATTCCACTCGATGTTAGCAGTCATTTCATGGAAGTAGTTGTTGATGTTCAGGGAACAGTAAGAATGATAAGAGAGTTTCAAGATTCCCAAGTTGTTAAAGCCGTGTATTATAGAGATAGAGATACTGCATATAATTTGTTCACGCTCTTAAGAGAGGCAACAACTTTAGATACATATGGTGTCGCTGTCATTGATCAAGAAGAAGAATCTTCTGTAAATTCTACAGTTGCTGCTCTTATGATTGATTTGAGTCTTAATCCAGAGGATATTGTTGATAGAGCTTTAGTATGGGCAGATGATGCCTGGGCAGTTATCCCACCTGAATATGAGCCGTTAGAGTTAGATGATTTAGAAGATGTGTACGATATTTTTGCAAAAGGATATAGTCGTGGTAATTCAAGTTTTACTAATGGACTAAATTTTGGTGCGCCAACTCTTGAGGTATATTATGAAGAAGGTTCAAGGGATCGTGTATTAATTGAGTCGCAGGGTTATGGCGTTGGTTTTCATTGGTCTTTACAGCATACTTTAGGTAGGAGCAGATTTGAATTTAACGTAGAAGCAATAGATTATATAGATGGCGAAGGTCGTCCTGTAACGCTGCAGTTTTCAGTTAATCAGGATGGTAGCATAAATAATCTTATGTATGTGGTTGAGAAGGAAAATGGAAGTGTCAGTTATATGAACTATGATATTACAGCGGGTGAGCTTGGATTTAGTTATGGCATATACGATATGGTTGGAGAAGGTTGGGAAGGTGAAGGCTATGCCAATTTCATTAGAGATTTTCAGGCTTTTCGTGACCAGCATCCAGAAGATTGGGCGCAGCTGTTAAAGGATGATGAGTTTAGAATGTCAATATTTGTTAATATTGATTCAGACAATTTAGAGGGTGAAGTTACTGATTATGTTCTTAAGAATAGAGATGGATTGCTTGATTTTCATGATGTTACTATATCTGAAGGTGGCCAGCTGGATAAGTTCTTTGAGGAGATGGATGAGATGACAGAAGGATATGAAGCAGCAGTAGCGGATTATCAAGCAGCAGTAGCGGATTATAATGCTGCCAATCCTGCTACTCCGACACTTGATCTTTTCCAGGCTCAAGACGCTTCAGAATTAAGCTCTGTAATCGGTGATAGCAGTGTTGTTGCAGCAGATTTTATGAGTTTTCTCTCTTCCCAAGTAGAAGGGTATGGCTCACTTGCAGAGTTTGTTGAAATTTTTGGAGAGCTAGCTGCAGGGATGGATACTGCATTACATCAGTTGAGCATAGGCGGTAATGTAATGAGATATGTGATGGATTTTTCAAAACTATATATGTTCTATAACCCTCTAATGGTCGGCACCAATGAGTCAGGTGATCCTTCCGGATTTTTACTGCCGGCAGAACGGAATGAGGGATATATGCCGATTGATGTGGATAACCGTGTAAGTGATCGTGAAGAGTTTACCAATTTTTTAAATTGGCTTTGTGATCTAGAGATTTTACCAGATGAAGCGCGGGAAGAAATATTAACCAAACTTAGCGAGTATTGTCCTGACGGTAGTACAAGCATTGATAATGTTGCAACAGGCTGGGATCATATTACAAATGATATGAATATCTATATGACTTTGGCAGGGCTAGCCTCTGAATATGAATCTAAAGGTGGAGATATAAATGCAGATGGCTTTTGGGGGTTCGTTTCAGCTAATATCCCAGAGAGTGGGATATTCCCAGATTGGACTACAGGAGAATGGGAAGAAAGAATAGCACCTTTAAAGACTGATTTGGTAGACTGGTTGGTTAAAAATGAAGGTGGACATATTTATGAATTTTTCAGTGATGTATTATATACAGATTTAAAACTATGGAAAGTAGCATTCTTCACTTGGCTTTCATGTGAGTATCCCCAGGTAATCAGCGGTGGCATTGAAGGAATACCTCAGATTGCAGGTCAGCTCAGTTTTGTGCCTAAGTTTAATGATGTAGGAGTCGATGATGCTATAGCTTATGCTGCTACAGCTTGGGTTCTTTATTCAGAAGCAGTTTATTGGATTAATATTGCAAGAGGTGTATCTGCAACTACAACGCTTGCTGGAATGGGTCTTGCAGGAGGCTTTCAGGCTAAGGCTTATTCTTGGGTAAGTCGTGCTGTTACATTTGCTTGGCTTAGTCCAACGATTGCTGCTGCAAGTGGTGAAGGCGGATCTGGGTACGGTATTGAGCATCTCACCTCACTTGGTAGCCAGTTTTTAATTGGACTTGTATATTCAGGTGCTTTTGGTTATTGCTTCCCAATGGTGCAAGCTATGGCTACAGGGGCGGGCGGCAGTATAATCATGTCTACTGCAGCGACAGCAACTCAAATGTTAGCTTCAGAAATTTTAATTGAAGAGATAATGTTGCCAAAATTTTACGAGTGGTTATTCGATCAAATTATGCCTGCAGGTCCTGTTAGAGATTCTTGGCAGAGAGTTGTGAAAATGTCTGAAGAGTTTTACGGTAATGTCTCTGAAATATTTAACCCGTTAGAAATAGCAGAGATGATTATGTATGGTATGGGTGTGGGAGCTACAAGCTTAGCGGAAGCACAAATGCGTCCTAATTCGGGTAAGACGTTTGCTATGGCACTTGCCATACTGTATGGATTGGC
>JAVCDA010000068.1 GCA_030765145.1 Candidatus Saelkia tenebricola
TCGATACATATGAAATATGCACGGTGACCGCATTGGAAAGCGTCCAAGTGTATCAGAATTTTAGTAATGACAACTTTTCGTTTACATTCACCTATAATACCGAAGAAGGGAAGACCTGCTGGATACGGTATGAAATGGTTGAATACTGGATTGAAGATTGTGAAAGAGATTTTCCTCCGACTGAGATCAATGAAAATATAAGTCGTATCATTCAATTCAAAAGTGACGGAGGGGGTATTCGCTCCTCATATCACGATAGACTCAAGCGGCATGCTACTCTTTTTCATCAGAAAAACGAAAGGTATCTAAAAAAAATAAACCGCATTATGCTTAGCAGAAACAGGAGTATAACTACTAAACTTATCAGAAGTACTACGGAGCACTTAAACCAGAAGGAACAGATTGTTCTTAATAAATCGGCGCTGTTGTCTTGTGAACTTGAGGATTTGTTAAAATAATAGGAGGTGTTCATGAATGGCATAAAAAAAAGATTTGGTTATTTCTGATGGAAAAGGCGGGATAAGGGTTTTCCCTTATGGTAGTGAGCCTCAACAGAGGTGGGAGAATTTTTTTGATATTTTATACGAAGCATGTAAACGCCATCTTGAAAAGAAGACGGAAAAGAAATTACAAAAAGAACAACTAATAGACAGTCAGATAGAGGAATGCGATAAAAAGGTTTTTCATAAATGTACCAAGCGGTCAGCCAAAAGATACAATATGACGCAGACAGCAAGAATTTTAGGGGTACATCGTGAGACATTATATTACTGGATCAAGAAGGGCCGGATTAAACCAAAACGCGACTATAAGAATTATCCAGTTTTTACAGTTTTAGACATAGAAGAGCTGATAAAGTGGAAAAATACGATAAAATGTTAGGAGCTTTGAAAATTCAGAAAATCAGACTTAACATTTTGGTCTATAAGGAGTTAAAGGCATTTTCGCGTCCCGTACGTTCATCGGTTTAGACAGTTTTATGTAAACCTCGAAACAGGGTTTTAAAATTACGCAACTTACTATGAAACAAAAAGTTACATCAAAAAAAGTGTTCATACGTACTCTGGGCTGGCCGTATGTCCAAGTACGTAGGGATGATTTTGGGGATATTGAAGAGGTTAAGTAATTGCCATATATAGGTTTATGGTGTTGATTTTATGACTGCATGGTCAAAAGAAACGATTGAGGAAACACTGAAGGTTTGGCAGCCTTATTACGACAAGGAAGGCATTAAGCTGAGTGAGGCAGATGCAGTAGAGATACTTGACAATATGACAGGGCTTGCCGAGCTTTTAATAGAATTGAAAAATAAGGAAAGTGATAAAAAGATATGCTAGAAAGAAGATTTATAGGTGTTGATGAACTTTCTAGATATCTGGGAGTGAAGAAGAGTACTCTTTACAGCTGGGTTAATCAGAGAAAAATTCCCTATGTGAAAATGGGTGGTTTGGTTAAGTTTGACTTGCGAAAAATAGATGAGTGGCTGAAGAAGAGAGAGGTTAAGCCTTTTAAGTATGATAGGGAATTTTAAAAAATATATACTTTTGTTAGATTTAACATCTATACGTAGTTTCAGATTACAATTCATTATTCTGAACATACTCTATGTTTAGTATCTTTGACAAAAAGCAGATTCCATGATATTTTAAAAGCCAAGTAGGTATTTAAAAATAAAATTGCAAGGAGGTCTTATGCGTACTCAAACAAAAATTGAATCAAGATTCTGCAATCTTCGACAAATGAATGTCCAGGTCGTCTTAGAAAGTATAAAAGAAATGGGAAACCCTAAGACGCTTAGCTGGAGAGTTAAAAGATGTCTCGATAAGGAAAATGATTGCATTCAGATAGGATGTAGTTTTTGTGAAATAGGTGGCAAGAATCCATTTTAATCTGTCTATATTATAAAGTTTACAGAAAATGAGGTTAAAACTTAATAATGGTAATAAAGCAGGTTGGCTTTTGTGTAAATTTAGGCTATAAAATTCTTGATAACTGGCTGTGGTACGTTTCGAAGGGGAGAACTACCACGTAAAAACAATTAAAACCTTCGCACACAGCGAGGGTTTTTTGTTTACTAGGAGGTTTACGAGGAAAGATGCTTACTCGAACTCTTTATATTTTAGGTGCCGGATTCTCTAAAACCTTTGGACTTCCTCTCACAAACGAATTCCTTGCAATGCTTGTTGAAGATGGAACAAATGAAATGTTTTTCAGTAAGATTGATAACGCCTGCAGGAATTTTTATCCCTCTTTTAGGACTTCACTGCAAAATTATCCAAACGTGGAGGATTTCTATAACTATTACTGCTCACTGATTAATTATTATGATTTGCTCAATGTCCCTGCTAATAAATATGTCTTAGATTTCATACAGGAGTTTAACTTTGAGGTTTCTGGTTTTCTGGAAAACAAAACGAAAAATATCAAGCCAGATGAAGAAGCGTATATTTATGAATTCTGCAATATGCTGGATTATGGAGATGCTGTAATTACATTTAATTGGGATAACGTATTAGAGACATATCTCGAAAAAAGCAAAAAGAAATATAAGTTTACTTTCGATATAACTCCCAGCAAAAACGAAATTCCTGTTTTGAAGTTGCATGGCTCTATAGATTGGTTTTCTGTTGGGAATCTTCCCCCAGATAAATCATTATACCAGTTGATACTTCAGTATAACGATGGAGGAAGAACCAATTTTCTTATAAGGGTTTTGGATAAAGAATTTGCCAATTTGCTGAGGCGAGAAGGTAATATAGCTTTTTTTATCCCGCCTACCCTATATAAGGATGAAATGTTCAAGCCCATTGATAAGCTTTGGGCAAATGCTTATTTTCTCCTGCGTAACTCGCTGAATAAGTTTTTTATTGGGTATTCATTATCCAAAGAAGACACTATGGCAAGGGTTCTATTCAGCAGCTATCATTTTTTTGCCAATGCAGAAGAAGATAATAGATTGGATGATAAAGAACAGATTATAGTTATTAATTCTGGCGAGGGGATGGATCTGCATTACAGGAAATATTGCTGGGAAGAGATTAGCTTTTTGTGTGCTACCTTTAAAAGGTTTATTGATGTGCGTAATAAAAAAATAGATTTACAGAGAGAATTTCGTCCTTACATGGAAGAGTTATTGAAATATGAGTCCGATAAGTTTATCCAGCAAATTGCTGAAATGGTCTTTAGTTCCGGGTTGAATATCGCCATCAACCAATTCGAAGAAAACCGGTTGAGGGAATTTGTAAGAGAAAACTTTGATAAAAATACTGAGGTACAGGATAATGAGAAATGAGGTTTGAACATTAAAAAGTAAAACCTTCGCTCATAAGATGGTTTTTTTTGTTTGTAGTAATTTCTCTAAATTCGTATATTTTACTTTTATTTAGCATAAAAGGAGGATTTAAGTATGAAAGAAATTTTTAGTGAAAAATATGAGTATAAGCAACAATGCTTCATTATTAAAGTTTTTCGTGATGATCGAGGATGGGAGGGCAAAGGGTTTCTTGAAGATGGAGAGGATGTTCCAAATACAGGGGTATATTTTGAATCGAAAATAGTCATAGAAGCTCAACAAAGGGGTTTACTTAATGATCCAGTTGAGGGAATTGTAAAACTTGTAAAAGAATCTCTGAGAATTCAGGTTGACCAAAAAAATGACGGTAGGGAAGCGTTATGTTAAACGATTTTCTAAAATTGCGGCATAAAGAGCTAAAAACCTTTAAAGAGTTTGAGGTTGAAATAAAAAAGATAAACCAGTTTTATAAGGAATTAAAAGTTAAAAAGCGCACTTTGTTTTCGCCAGTGCTTTACCGAGGCCAAACTGATAGCGGGTGGAAACTCAAAACTACCATGGAGAGGGTTTCTAACTTTCCTGTTAGAATGGATGGGTACTATCAAAAAGTCCGTAATATATGGAAAGAGGTAGAAATTTTTACAGATACAAAATGGAATTTGGATAACATTGATTTTAATAAACGTCCTTGGGAGTCTCCTAATCTCCCGATGTATGAATTTATGGTGTATTTGCGCCATCATTCTTTTCCTTCGCCTTTATTGGACTGGACAGAATCACCATACATAGCTGCCTTTTTTGCATTTAGTGATATTGCAAAAATAGAGTCGTCTATCGGGGCAGCTGATAGAAGAGTAGCGATTTTTGTTTTGATTGAAGATTTGGGAGAAGGTAAGTCAGGCCGGAAGGATGAAAGTCAAATTGAATCACTCGGTCCTAATATCGGGGCACATAAAAGACACTATTTTCAACAGTGTTGGTATACAATATGCGTTAAAAAGGTTAACAATATTTTTCACTATGTATCTCATGAAGACGTTTTTGAACGTAAATCAGAACATCAAGATATTTTGATAAAGTACAGCATTCCTTTATCTGAGCTGGATGAAGCTCTAAAGAGACTGAATTCTATGAATATCAATGCTTATTCTTTATTTAGATCTAATGAAAGCCTGATGCATCATTTAGCTGTTAAATCGTTCTGTTCCGAGTCGATATAAATAACATAGTTTAGTTTTATGGCCGATGGGTGCCGTATTTGAGCAGGATTAGGTGAATGGCTGGCGGAATGGTAGACGCGCTAGTTTTGGAAACTAGTGAGCGCAAGCTTGTGGGGGTTCGAATCTCCTGCCGACAATTCACTGTGAGGTTTAATATAGATTGGTGGATAAAACTTATTTTATATAACCAGGAAGGAGACAATATGGAAACATATTCAGAAAAAGTAAAGAAAATCGTTGATCAAGATTTTAGAAAAGGAGGTGTTGATAGGCTTTTGGAGAAATTATATTCGGGGTATTATTGTAAAATTGGGGCGAATCGTGCAAGACTTTTACTTGAAAAAAACAAACTTGATGAGAAATAGAAGAATAAGTTAGAAAACTTTAAGATCAAGTATGCGGGATTGAAATTATCCAGAAGGGCAATATTAATTTCGATCATTAGCTTAATAGTAGTAATCCTTGTTGCAATATTCAAATAATTTTTCCATAGAAAGGAAAGACTTCTAAGAAAGACTATTGAGAAGTATTAGTGTTTTGTTGAGGTTTGAGTTTTAAAATAGTAAAATATATAACAAATGAGGAGGTGATAGCAATGTCTTACCATTGTGGAGAAAAGCTAGGGAAAGGTCGATATGTGTGCTTAAATTGTGGTGAAGATTTGTACTTAGATGAAGATACGGATGCTTTGCCGCCTTGCGCTAAATGTAAGAAATGCGAGTTTAGAAAAGGATAAATATTTTAGCCATCACAATGCAGATATATAAAGCTCAAAAAGTTTACTTTTGCATAAGGGGTATTATCGTTAATACTCCTATTTAATTACATGGCAATAGGTCTCATATGATGGGTTAAGTTCGAGGATTTGGAAAAACCTAACAAGCAGGTTATGCGTAAAAAGATTCTGAGAATCATGGGGTCGTTTTTATTTGCCTTCCTGCTTTTAGGGGTTGTAATCAATATTAATATGCCTCCAAAAAAGCTAAACCTTGAGAATGCTATTATTCAAGGTATTCTAGTTTTGGGCATGAGGTCTATAGACGTTGTTAAGGCAGCAGGCGAGCCAACAGCAATTTCCGAGGAGAAAGACGGTATTACAGGCTGGTATTATAAAGAGATGGAAAATCCTGTTGCAGACTGGAAACTTGAGCATGTTTACCTGGCTTTTAAGAACGGCAGGCTGAGTGATATCAAGAAATGGCAAAGCGCTCCGGAAGAGGATTGATAAGTGGGAAGAAAGATTATTAAAATTAGGGAAACAAAAAGTATTTTATATTGGGTGGAAGATAAATACCTCCGTAGAAATAAACATAATTTAATTGTAATAATATTAAAAAATTAAGAGAGCAAATTAAATATGAATATTGCTTGGCTAAAGTATAAAAAGAATCGAAGAGGACGCGATCCTTTAGGGGTTCAAGCGATTAACATACATCTCTATGCTTTATTGATTCCTGGGATAACAAATGTCACCCAAAGACTACGCTATTATTCATTCTTTCCTTGGTTGCTTTACAACTATAATCAACAGAAACCAAAAGTGGATTTTGTGAGTTATCTTAGAAGATCAGAGTTTCTATTTGGATTGATCACGAATTACCATCATAGGCACGTTAATGATTGGCGCCCTCATATGGTGGGAACTAATGTTATAAATATGGCCTTAATGTCATTTTCAGAGGAAAAAGTTGTCGATTTAAAAAAATACACAGGGCTTTTAGATTCTCCAGAAAGATATTGGAAGTTTAAGACAGGAGGATTTGGACAAATTTATTTAGGACCTTTAAGTGATTTAGGAGTGTTAATGCGGAAAAGCGCAATCAATTATTCTTTGTATAGTGCTAGAGGACAAGATTTAGCAAAATCTTTTCAGGATGGAGGGCTTAAGGAAAAGTTTTTATCTTGTGTGTATGAGGGGAAAGTTACCGAAAAGGAATTGCAGGAATTTGAAAAAGTTTTTTGTGTATGTAGCATTGATGACAATAGCGAAGAGTATAGACTACTTGCTGATTATATGAGTGGAGTAGATAGGGAGTTAGAAGGTAGTACTTATAGAAGAAGAGATTCTTTGGCACTGGCTTTTGCACTCCTTAAGCATTTAGAAGAGCCATCGGATATTTGGGAGATGCTAAATATTCTTTATTTTGGACGAAATAGAAAGGGGAAAGGCTTTGTTGTTCCTACAAGATTACTAGATATTGCAATATGCTGGAAATATCATGTTCGCCATGAGTATTTTAGTATTGGGATTTCAGGAATGTTTGTGGGAGTACAGCACTTGCTAAGTGAAAATAGGCTAACATTTGAAAATATAGCACAAAATTGTTGGAGCAAATTTTTAGTACAGTTTGATGCTAAGGCGGATACAAAGAAGATTGTAGAAACTCAGACTAAAATGATAAAAAACTCTACCCTAGAAGGTTTTCTTGATTGGATAGAAAAAAATTACGATGCAAGCCGCGTGTGGGATCAAAAAGAGTTAAATGAATATAATCTTGCGAATGATATTTTAAATAAGAGTTATCCTGCGGACGAAATATTTTTCAAGGGATTTTTACTTGTATTATTTAGTATGATACGAGCAGTAAATTTAAATGATGATTCTTTGCCAGGAATTAATTTGTTGCTTTTTTTTAGACAGTACCCCATAAATCTTACTGCGTTGAAAAAAGACTGTCTTAATAAATGGATGAAAATGCCAGTTTTTGATGTTATGGCAGACTTATTACATAGATATGTTTTGAATGCTCATTTAGATGTAGCGATTAGAAAGCTCTATTCAGAAGGATTAGCTACTTTTAGATTTCTAAGAGAGGACTCAGATTTTTCTCATAGTGGGATGGAGATAGATACTGTTTCTCAAACATCCCCTCGACTGAAAAAAGCACTACAAATGTTGTCTGACTTGAATATTGTTAAAGAATCATCCGGCGGTTTTTGGGTTAATAATAGTCAGAATGGGGATGCTTATTTTAAGGATTTGATCGATGGAAATTGACGTAATTCAGACAATAAAAGATTTTACTCCTACAGAGTCATATATATTAACATATAGTATTGACCTTCAATTTTATGAAGGATTAGTGCTCCCAATGCTTATTCGTTATGGTTGTAAAAAGAATGTTGTTGTGGTTGATGCAGCAAGGCTTAGTGATGAAATAGAGCGTTGCCCCCAAAATATTAAAAAGATGGGAAAAGAATATGTGATTGTCCCCATCGCGCATCAATATGCTTTTCATCCTAAAATTTATCTTTTTAAGAAAAGAAAAAAAGAAAATACATCCATATTATGTTTACTAGGGAGCGGTAACTTGACTTATCCTGGTCTTTTTTCAAACAAAGAATTGTTTAGTGAGTTTATGTACGAAGGAAAGGATGTAGCACCTAAGGTATTGGAAATAATCAAGAAATATATAGAACAGTGTTTATCTGCAAATGCTGGAGAAAGCATTGGCCTTGTTAAGAAGTGGATAAACTTAGAATTTCCAGATAGCTTTGCTAGCGAAGATGAAAGTGAAAAGATTTGCTTGTTTCCTGGAGAAAACAATATTTTTGAGAAATTTGTAGGAAATATCAAAGAGAAAAAAGTTGAAAAAATATTTGTTTCTGCACCTTTTTTTGACCATGATTTGAGTGCATTGAGTAGAGTTATTGAGCGATTTAAACCAAGCAAAATAGAGCTTTTGCTTCAAAAAGGTAAAACACTTATTTCTGAAGAGCATTTGAAAAATATTATCAAAAAACATAATAATTTTAAGTTATTGTCTTTTGACCCAAGCTTATTAGAGGCATATCGATATTTACACGCTAAACTTCTTGTAGTAACAACAGACAAATATGATTATATGCTTGCGGGAAGTTCAAATATTTCAGACGCAGCTTTATTTCAGAAAAAGGAATTCGGCAATTATGAGGCTTGCATTTATAATGTTCAAAAAAGAGATGTAATACTTAAAGAGCTGGGAATTTATAAAATCTCTAAGGAAATCAGTTTAAAAAATGCTTGTTTACCAGAGTTGCCTATCTTGCAGCAATATCAAATAGACAACAAGGAGCCTCGAATAGTAATGGCAGAACTTTATTCCGGCAATCTTTGGGTAACTATTTATGGGGAACATAAGAAGAAAAGTCTTAATGCTGTATGTTTATTTTCTAATGGAGGTATAAAGAAAATTATATTGCAGAAAAAAGTTCAAGAAAAAGCTCTCTTTTTTTGTAAGAGCAGTGAAGTTGATGGTGTAATAGCCATAAAGTCTTTAAGTGATTATGCACGATGGGTTCCAATTATACATTTACTTGATATAGAGCAATTTTCAAAAGAGTACAATGCAAGAGTTGAAAAAATTAAAAGCAAATTTCTTGAAGCAATGTGTGATGAAAATCAACAGTATTATTTAAATGTAATGATCGACCACTTAGTAGGGCAGGCTTGCGAAGTTATTGCAATGCGCGACAAAGATAAATCCTCATCCTCTATTCGTTCCAAAGGTAAGAGGAAACAAGAAGAAGGAGAGATTATTGTAAACATAGAAGATGCAAGCATAGCAAAGGATCACAGAAACGAATATGCGTCGAGCCTTAATGGAGGATTTACAGATAGCTTAACATATCTTCTTTCGGCATTAAAAGAGAGGCAATATAACACATCAGTTGATGCGGAGACTGTAGATTCAGAGCAACAAGAAGTAAATGGTCTTCAGGAATATGATGATAAAATGGTTGAAAAACAAGAAGAACAGGTTAGCGAAGAGGTAGTTTCTGATTTAAAATGGTTATCGAGTATTCTAAAAAAACACCAAAGAAACTTTTTAAAATTTAACACAAGAATAGATTCGGTGTCATTGACTTCGTTCTTTTTATTGGTTGCAATGCCAAGCATCCCATATCTACATAGATTCTATATTGATGTAAGTCAAGCAAAGAAAGAATGTGTTGATGATGTGTTCTGGGAGCGATTCATCATGGCTTCGATAGAAAAGATTGCTCAAAGAATGTTTTCTTTTTCTGTGCAGACAGAGCCTTGGCCACCAATAAAGTTTAATATTTTAAAAGTAGAAATGTTAAATATAAATATTGCTGCATATGTTTATGTGCTTGCAACGGTTTATTCTTTTCTTAGAAAGAGAGCAAGTGGTTTTCGTGAACAAGGGATTGAATATGCTAAATTCTCTAGTCAGGCATTGTTAGTCGGAGGAGCCTTTATGAATGTGGCGAGATCTGTAGATGCGAATTTTGATACAGCATTACGAAAACAATTAAGTGATGTTATGGTTAATTTTCCTTGTGATTGGCTTAATATCCAGAATGATGTCGACACATACATTGAAGAAGTTGATACTATATCTCAGCATGATTTTACAAAAAGTTCTTTTGAAGTTGGATATGGAAAAATTGTTTTTGTGAAACAAAAAGGTTTTTTGTTAGAGAAAAATTCTCATTTGTATAATTTATTAACAAGCATAGTATAAAGGAGCAGTGAGCAGTGAGCAGTGCGGAAGGCGATTGATTTCGGGAAGACAGGTGCCGAATGTGTGCGGCGCGACTACTATCAGATAAGCTTGGATGTTAGATAAAGAATAGACATGAATGACATTGGTAAAAAAATATTGGATTTTTATACACAACTTGAGAAGGATGAGAATCATCGTTATAAGTCATGGGAGCATTGTTACGTTTATTTTACTGGTAAAAATTTAGATATAAAGATTGCTTGTTTGCAAATGTCATTCTATTTAGCTAGTTGGGGTATGTATAGAGGTTCTAGTTTTTTGTTATGGAAAGACTATCTTATTCACAAAAAAGTAGTAGAACATATTATAAAAAATAAACATCTTCAAAAATTAGATTTTACGCAAATAACAAAAGCTGAGATAGAGGATATTTTTAATTTAATAACGTGGATTAAAAATTGGTATAAAAATAATATTGGCCATATTAATGGAAAAGTAAAAAAAGTTAATGTGACCGATACTTTGGCGACAAAAATTATATTAGGCACTCTTGGTTGTGTTCCAGCGTATGATCGGTATTTTGTAGATGGATTGCGGGCAAAAGGTTTGAGCTATTCAAGTTTAAACCTAGGGAACTTTAACTCTCTTATAGATTTTTATAATAATAATGTAAATAGTTTTAATTGTGCAGGTAGTAGCATTCTTAAAAAAAGCGGTATTAAGTATCCATCTATGAAATTAGTAGATATGTATTTTTGGAAAATTGGTTTTGAAATGGATCAATATGTGTAAAAAAATTATAATGGATGTGTTCCAATCTTATTTTTTATACTATAATAATAGTCAATCAAAGTTCTAATATCGGAAGGTACATATAATGCAAATTTTAATTAAATCTGTAAGAATTTATGGTTTTAGGGGGCTTCAAAATGTAGAGATTGAACTAGAGCCAATAACCGTTCTTACTGGGATGAATAACTCAGGTAAAACTTCATTTCTTAAAGCCCTTCAGGTTGCACTTGGAAATAGATCTTTTATTTCACAAGATGATTTTTTCGCTTCTGATAAAGACAGCGTAGATGAAATAATAATCGATTTAAAAATTATTTCAGTCGATGGTGATGGAAATCAATTAGTCACTTTTAGCGAAAATTGGGAAGTTCTTTTCACGGAAGAAAGAATAGTACACGAATCTGGTCAAGAAGCTTATCTTCCTTTGCGGACAGTTGTAACATTTGATGAATTGAATAATGCGTATAAAGCACAGCAGTTTATTCTAAACGAATGGCCTGATTTTTCCATAAAAGGAAAACATTTTTGGTATGAATCTTACAATGGAAAAAAGAGAAATTTTAGATTTGATGAAATCCCATTTTTTTATATGGATGCTCAAAGGGATATTATTGAAGACATAAAGAACAGAGCTTCTTATCTTGGTAAAATGATTTCAAAGATAAAATATTCACCTCAAGACATAGAAGATATTGAAGATCAGATAAAAATTTTAAATGAAAAAGCTGTAAGCAGTAGCAGTGTTCTATCAAATATAAAAACTACTTTAAAAGAGCTAGGCACAGCACTAGATAGTCATAGTGAGGGGGTCGACATAACCCCATTTACAAAAAAAATTCGTGATTTAAACAAAGGGTTTTCTATTTATTATACCGATAATAAGGGTAGTTTCCCTATGGAGTATCATGGAATGGGAACTCGAAGTTGGTCGTCATTGCTTACATTAAAATCATTTATTTCAATTTTGGATGCTAGCTATAGAGAGAAAGGTGAAGCATTTTTTCCAATAATTGCCATTGAAGAACCCGAAGCACATCTCTATCCTAACGCTCAAAAGAAATTATACCAACAAATAAGTAAAATCGGTGGGCAGAAAATAATCTCAACCCATTCGCCCTGTATAGCAGCATTAGCAAAATTGGAAGAGGTGAGAAATTTTTATAATAATGGAAGCGGTCTATTATGCGGACAAATTAATGTGGAAGAATTAGACTCTGAAGATAAAAGAAAAATTAAATGGAAAGTTATAAATTCTCGTGGTGAAATATTTTTCTCAAAAGCAATTGTATTATTTGAGGGAGAGACCGAAGAACAGGCGTTGCCAGTATTTGCTGACCATTATTTTGGAAAAACAGCATTTGAAATTGGAGTTGATTTTGTCGGTGTGGGTGGCTATGGAAATTACTTGCCTTTTATTAGGTTTGCGCATGCGTTAGCTATACCGTGGTGCATTTTTAGCGATGCAGAACCAGAGACTGTAAAAAGCGTAAAAAAACAAATTAAAAGCTCTCTTTCTAATGAGAGGGAGAATGAAGTGGTTGTATTTTTAGATGATGGAAATAATTTCGAGAGGCAGTTAATAGATGATGGATATACAAAAGAGATAAAAGATGCAATAAAAAATAAAGAACTTTCTAAATGCAAAACCAAGCAACATGCTAAGGCAAAACAAGCTGAGATTGATAGTTATGATAATAAAGAATTGTATGAAACAATATCTGAAATAAAAACTCAATATGGTGCTGTTATCGCGGAAGAGATAATAAAAAGTGGTAAACAATTGCCTCCAAAGATAGAAGTGCTTTTTAAAAAAATTGAAAAAATGTTTAAAGGGGAAAAAGGTTAAATTATGTCTCAGAAAATTAATTTATCAGATAAGCAAAGAGAGATAGTTTTAGTCGAAGACGGTCCTATCTATGTAAAAGCGAGTGCTGGAAGTGGTAAAACAAGAGTTCTTACAGAAAGAATTGGAAATTTGCTGGGCAAGACAAAGCGAAAAATACTGGCACTGACTTTTACAAATAAAGCTGCTAAAGAGATGAAAGAACGATTACCTAATTTCGCGGATATAAACAAACGCCTATTTGTTGGAACATTCCATGGTTTTTGTCAATACGTTTTAGAAAATCATGGTAATCTAATCGGGTTACCTAAAGCACCTCATATATTTGAAGAGGAGTCTGACAGGATTAAATTAATTGAGCAAGCTATAGAGCAAACCCCTTCTTATAGCAATGATTACAAAAATCAAAACAAGAAAGAACAGCAAAAATTTTGTTATAAGGTGTTGAGTTTCATTTCACAAGTAAAAAGAGAATGTATGTTAGAAGAAGAGCTGCTAAATAAAAATAAAAACGAGAATTTTGTCATGCTTTTCAAAACATATCAAGATATATTAGTTTCACAAAATGCAATAGATTTTGATGACCTGCTCTTATTAGTTTATAAGTTATTTATACAAAATCCTGAAACAGCTTCTTTATATCGAAGAACATATCAATATATTTGTGTCGATGAAGCACAAGATTTAAATAATGCTCAATATCAAGTAGTTCTTGCGCTTACTAATGGGAAACATAAAAACGTTATGATGGTGGGTGATCCGAATCAGTCGATATTTGGTTTTAATGGTTCTTCACCAGACTTTATGAACAAAAGTTTTGTTGAAGATTTTAAGCCGAAGATTTTTGAACTAAAAGAAAATTATAGGTCTTCTCAGGCGGTATTAAAAGCTGCTGAAAAATTGATTCCCAGTTCGAATGATGTTGTTAATACTGTAATTAAAGGAATATTTGAAATTCATAAAGCGAATAACGAAGAAGGTGAAGCAGGATGGATATGTGATAAAATCAATGAATTTATTCAACAAGGAAAACATTCGGACATTGAGGGGGACATCACTTTTGAGAAGATAGCTATACTTGCAAGAAATAAATATGTTTTCAATAAACTGGAAGAAACGTTAAATGAACGTGGTATTCCATTTTACTATAAAATGACACCCGGTGGAATTAAATTTGAATCAGAAGCTATTAATATATTTGATTTAGCCTTTCGTATAAAACTAAATCCACAAGATAATTTGCATTGTCGTAGATTATGTGAATTGTTGGAAATTAAATATGATAAGACAATCAGTTTATCAGGATTAATTTTAAAAGTAGATTCAGAGATTAAAAATCAGGTTTTAAAAACTGTTAATAATTTAGCAAATGATGGACGCAATGTTAAGGTTACTCTTGAAAAACTTAAGAATTTTATGAAAAATAAAGATTTAAAGCTGGATGACAATGAAGTTCGAATGATACTTAATGATATTGATGAGATTTTAAAACATTGGTTTAATTATGCCAAAATGACGGATAAAAAATCTCTTCAACAATTCAAAAATGCTATGGCTTTAGGGCAGACCCATCCTTTGACACAATATAATGGAGTAACTCTGAGCACAGTACATACTATGAAGGGTCAAGAATTCGACATTATTATTTTAATGGGTGTGGATGATGAAACATTTCCTGATTATCGTGCTATTAGAAGTGGCGGAGTTGAAATGGTTCAGGAAAAAAATAATCTGTATGTTGCCTTTACGCGAGCAAAAAGGTTCTTGTTTGCAGTTTGGCCCCAAAAGCGTTTAATGCCTTGGGGAGATTCCAAGGATAGAAAAATTTCAAGATTTTTGGAAAATTTCACACTTTGAAGAACTGGATGATTAAATTTAAAAGAAAATTGGAATATATCCTCAGTTTTTCTTAGTAGCTAATGTTAAAGATAGACGAGATAGCTCTTTTTGTCTTATTTAGTAAGCGCCACATGTTTTTTTGCTAATTAACATTGTAAGCCGGTTCGTTGCGTTTCAAAGATCCTTCTTCTTGCATCCATGTATCATACATCCATGGCTTAAGTTGACTCTAAATCTGGAGTCCAAAAATAACAAGAACTTTTGAAAAAGGCTGTTATTCGTGTTGTAAAGCATTTGCTTAACATGTTATTCTCCTTGGAATTACACCGTTTTAGTCAAATGTCCACCTCATAAGGCTGGACATTCAGTAACTATTTGAAAACAAAAGAGTTATGTAAAATAGTACTCCAAAATACCGGACAAAAAGGACAATCTTAGTTATAACTCTATCTCTTATTCCCTGAATTTTATTGATTTTTGAGGTATGTAATACATAATAGAGGTTGCTGTAGTTAGAGATACATTTATAAGGTATACCTAACAGCGTACGGGGTGGTAGAATACGAAAAGGCAACGGCATAGCTGGATATAAAAGGGTTCCAGAGAAACTTGATGAATAAAATATAAGAGCAAAAAAGAGGTGTAAAATGGATAAGTATTGTGTCTGCAAAACTACGGAAAATCCTGGCGGGAATCATGAAGTGCATAAAGAAGGATGTCAGTGGTGGCCTTTGCCTGAGAACAGAGAAGACCTGGGCGAATTCTCAAGTTGTCA
>JAVCDA010000067.1 GCA_030765145.1 Candidatus Saelkia tenebricola
TATCAACAAAGGTATTTACTGGTATGTGTTCTGTCACATTTGGAGCGCCCCAGTAAACAGGAACACAACCGGCAAGGAAACAATCAAAAATCTTTTCGGTAATATATCCGGGAATATCCTTTGCATTTTCATAACAGATGGCAAATTTGTATTTTTGCATTGTTTCTCTTTTTGATTTAACCGAACCTTTATACGACGGATATTCTGGACTTAAGAGCTTAGTCAAAGTATCAAACCTATTGAGTCTTGATAACTGACCCTTGAAATAATATTTGTCCCAACCCATTCCATATAGATCAAAATCTTCGGGATGGTTTTGCTCAAACCAGCGAATCGCTTTTACCCGTTCTGTGTATAATTCCAGTGGATGAGATTTGAATTTATGTCCTGCTATCAAAGTGCAAAGTTTGTTCTTCTTGTTTAAATCAAAGTCTAAATCCATAGGTATTTTGCTGGAGACGTTTATCTTAAAATATTTTTTATTATCCACGAACTCGTCATTCCATGTAAAAATCTTCTTAAAATATTTGTGGTTTTCTACATTCCAATTATTTGGTTTTGTAACTTTGGATTCAAAAATTATTAGATAAACATTTTTAAATTTATTACTAATTAATTGGCTAAAATACTTATTTTTTAAAGTAGGAAAATCTATAAATACGATTGCATCATAACTTTCCAATGGTTCAGTATCAATAGTAGAAATTCTTATATTTCTTGTCTTTGCGAATTTAAATAAATAAACGCCAGGGTACGATAAATCATCACCAATTGGTGATGAGGCGTCTTTAAACATTCTGTTATTATTATATATTTCATAGTAATTAAAAAATCCTATATGCATATCACTCCCACTCCTTCAATTTTAGTTCTTTGAAATTTTGGTTAAATATTCGTCATACCAAAATGGATAAACCTCGTCTGTTATCTGTTTTAAAGCGAGATAAAAACCTTTATATTCTAATGAATCACCACGAGATTTGATGCCATAATCATAATGCAGAAATACTGGAACTATTTTCATTTTATCATCCATTCTTTTCAAAGGATTTGTAGTTTGTCATAGACCTACTCCCATATATTTTGAGATTATTTATTTAGTGAAAGATTGTATGCTTTTATATATTCAAGTATCTCTAATCGTTTTTGTTTTAATTCTTCATTAGTTAAGGTATCGTGTGTATAAATGAAATCTTTTTTTGCTTCATCCCCATATAATCCTAAAGTCATGACATAATCGCTAAAATTTGTATTTAAAATTCTCATGTTATACTTAGAGGGGTTATTGTATATGTCGCATCCTGGGAAAGGAACGAATGTGGACAAATCAACTCCGTCTGGCCTTTTTTTTTCAATAAATTTAATTATATTCTTGGCTACATCTCTGTCCTGTCCTGGTAATCCTATCATAAAGAAAAGTCTAATCTTTAATCCAACTTCTTTCGCATTTTTTATTGCAGTATATATACCTTCCGCTTTTACCTTCTTATTACTTATTCTCAATACCTTTTCTGAGAGGTCTTCTATCCCATAATCAATCTCATAGCAGCCTGCTTTGTACATAGCTTCAAGAACATCCTTCTGTGAAGCATTTATCCATGTATTGGCTCTCCAGCGAATATTCAGTGGTTCTATCTTCGTGCATAACTCAAATAACCAGTTTTTATTAAGTGTTATCGTATCGTCATGGAACCTGAAGTGATAAACATTGTATCTTTCAATAATTTCCTTAATTTCACTGATAACATTATCTGGACTTCTATATCTGACTCTTCTTCCCCACATGGCGTTGGAAGCGCAAAAAGCACAATTGTAAGGGCAGCCTCTGGTAGCGATAATGGCAGTTGCTGGCTTACCCTTAACACACAAATTTGTATTAATCACAGAATCAAAAGGTAGCAGATGTCTTGCTGGAAAAGGTAGGGAATCCAAATCTTCTATAAGTGGACTGACATAATATTCTTTTTTAACGCCTTTCTCGTAATCTTTTAATAAATTTAGCATGGACACTTCCCCTTCCCCAATTACAACACGGTCAAAAACAGTATCCAAATTGTTGCTCTGTGTTGTAGCGTGAAAGCCTCCAAGAACAATCAAAGATTTTTTATCCATAACTTTCAATTTATAAGCTATCTTCACTGCCAGTGGATATTCTGGTGTTGTTGCTGTAATTCCATAAATATCTGCACAGGGTATTTTGTTCGTCCATTTGTCTTCATGCAAATCCCTTAAATCAACTAATTCAATATTGTAGCCTTGTTTCATCAAAAAAGACGCAATATACATTATTCCTAGTGGAGGATTTCTCTTTTGGTCTCCCAGAGAAGGAGAAGGTGGAATTATTAAAACTATTTTCATTTGATTTTCCTTTTAAGTGTTTTTTATATATTTCAATAGTTCTTTATTGCTATGCAGCTCTTTGTAGCCTTCTAAGACAATATTTGAGATAACCATCAAAATTTGGTTGCCGCCGTCATTTACATATAAATAGATACTTTTCCATGGGAAATCGGGTTCTTTTGATATTTTCATTACATCTTCATAGAAATTATGCCTGCTCCAATTTTCCATTAATACAATATATTTTTTTGAGGCGTGAAACATATTTCTCAATGCACTTAAGTGGCGCTTATTTCTCTGAATGTACATAATGACTGCATGAGTATAAACTAAATCTACATTTATATTCGGTGGAGAAATCGTTATATCGCAAACAAATAA
>JAVCDA010000077.1 GCA_030765145.1 Candidatus Saelkia tenebricola
CCCTGTTTTTCTCCATCCTCAATCATAGCAACACCGATTCTATCTTTCACACTTGAACAAGGGTTAAAAAACTCTAATTTAGCAATTAACTCTGTATGTAAATCAGCTCCGATTTTATTCAATTTTAGGAGTGGTGTATTCCCAACCAGTTTAGTAATATTATCTGCAATTTTCATAATTCACCTCTATCATATATTGTATGTAAGAAGATCCTTTTCTTTATGTTCTTTTACCAAATCTTCTAATGTAAAAGAGTCTAGAAGTTCTTTTATTTTATCGCCCAGTTTAGCCCAAACACCGCGAGTTGTACAAACAGAAACCCTATCGCAAGAGAAAGTATCTTTAACACATGCGACAAGATTCAAATCGCCTTCCAAAATCTCAATAATATTTTTGAGTGAAATCTCACTAGGATTTTTAGCTAAGGTATAGCCTCCATGAGCACCGCGAATAGAATTTATCAATCCAACCGCCTTAAGAGGAATAACCAGCTGACTTAAATATTTCTCAGATATTTCTTCTCTTTTGGCAGTATCTTTAAGAAATACCGCCCCATTTTCACAATTAAGGGCCAAATCCAGCATAAAACGTAATCCATACCTACTTCTTGTTGAAAGCTTCACTTCTTACCTCCTAATTACTACCATTTCCATAGTATTAGTAGTAATTAT
Organism: Candidatus Saelkia tenebricola; assembly: GCA_030765145.1. Taxonomy (GTDB): domain Bacteria; phylum Omnitrophota; class Gorgyraeia; order Kaelpiales; family Kaelpiaceae; genus Saelkia; species Saelkia tenebricola. The sequence continues at coordinate 672 of JAVCDA010000077.1, forward strand.
ATGAAAAGGGGGAATTATGTCAAGAAGAAAATCAACAACAAATAATATCCTATAAAATTAGAAAGGTCGGAGAATACTCCCCAAGAAGGCTTCAAATTATTCTCTAAAATATCTCTATGACTATTTTCGCAAAATTTTAATCTTTTAACCTTGACTCTGTAATATAAACAGATTACAATTGTAATACAAAAAGGTTACAAACCATGGACATAACAAAAATCTTCAAATCCAAGGCAAGACAGGTAATATTCCGGCTGTACTTTACGAATCCTGATAAGAGCTTCTACTTAAGAGAACTTGAACGAGAACTTGACACCCCTGTTTCTATGCTCCGCAAAGAACTAATAGCTTTAGAAAAAGACGGTATCTTCTTCTCTTCTAAAAAAGGTAATCTTTTATATTACTCTCTTAATAAAAATTATCCACTTTACGATGAACTTAAAACAATAGTCTTTAAAACTGTTGGCATACAAGGCACTTTATCAAAAGTGCTGCTTCCTTTAAAAGCTATTAAAACGGCTTTTATATACGGCTCATATGCTAAAAACACAGATAACGCAAAAAGTGATGTCGATTTGTTTATAATAGGTAATCCGGATGAAAATAAGCTTGTTGAAATAATAAGCAAACTTGAAAGAGAACTAAAGAGAGAGATTAGCTACAGCATATATACAAAAAAAGACATTGAGAAAAAGAAAAAGCTAAAAGATTCATTTATTGAAGAAGTTGTTCAAGGTAAAAAAATCTTTCTCATAGGAGACAAAAATGACATTCAATGATTTTATTATAAAGTATTCAGAACAAGGGCTCATTAAACAACAGGGAAGAAATTTCACAGCAATAGAAAACTTGATTTCAAGATCCTACAAGGAAATCAGGGTTGCTCAAACCAATATACCAATTGATGAAGGAATTGCTTTCACTATCGCCTATACAGCAATGCTACACGCTAGTAGAGCTCTAATGTTATTAAAGTTACCGACCGCATGATGGCTACCAACATAAAACTGTCGTTGATTTTGCATCAATTGTCCTTGGAGAAAAATATAAAACGTTAGTGCAGCATTTCGATAAGATGCGGAAGAAAAGAAATATCTTTACATATGAAGTCAGCATTTCTATTTCAGAAACAGAAGCTAAAAACGCTCTTAAATCAGCCACGGATTTCATAAAAGCAATCCGCAATATCATCGAAAAAGAAAATCCTCAACATAAATTCAAATTTTAACTCTTTATTCTATTCCCACCAATTAAAGATAAAGCGAAATAAATATTTACCTATATTAAAAATAGTTTATTCTGCAGAAGACATCAAAAACACGTTATGTCTTAATAGGAAATCTGTGACGTTTACCGCAAAGAATACTGTAAAGCTTAGAATTAATTTCTAAAGGAACAGGGAAAAATTCTTCCCTCCCACCTTGAATAAATACTGTAACCTGCTTGTTTGTAACTGAAAAAGAAATCCAGTAACCTTTATAATTAATTCTTAACTTAATGCGGTTCCAACGCCGAGGTATTTTAGGTATAACCCTGATCCTGTTCTTAGATACATCTATACCGGCAAAACCTCTCACTAATATATCAATCGAACCTCCCATAACACCGGCATGAATACCTTCAAAAGTAGTACCGCCTTGAACATCAAAAATATCCGACTCCATAACTTCACCAAACCATCTCCAGGCTTCCTTTGGCTTGCCCAAAATATGAGCTATATAACAATGCACAACCTTACTCAGAGTCGAACCATGCGAAGTTCTTTTAATGTAATATTTGTAATTTCTATTCAAAATATCTTTATCCAAATGATAACCCAGTTTTTTAAATAAAGTTTTTATCTCATATAGTGGAAGAAGATAAAACAGCATAAGAACATCTGCCTGTTTGGAAATTTTATATTCATCCGGAGACTTGCCTTCTGCTTTTAAAATTCTATCCAGTCGTTCAATGCTCTCATAGCGCTCTTTGTATTTTTCCCAGTTCAATTCCTTTAAATCGAAATACCCATCAAACTGAGCAATAATACCTTCTTGATTAATAACAACATTCATCTTACACACAATATCATCCCAGAGCTCTAAATCATGCGGCTTCAAACCAACTCTTCTAAAAATCCTTCTTTTGTCTCTTTCACCAAGAGCAGCTATTACATCCTTAGCGCGCAGCAAGAGCCAGGCTATCATTAAATTCGTATATGCATTGTCGCGCAAACCAGGAGTATCTTCACCAGGATACTTTTCATGAAATTCATCAGGCCCCATTACGCCTTGAGTATGATATTTCTCATCTTTAGAATCAAAATACACAAGACTTGCAAAAAATTGGGCTATTGAAAGTAAAATTTCTGCTCCATAACCACCAAGAAACTCTTCATCTGCGGTTCTGATGTAATACTGCCAGACATTATAAGCAATGGCTAAAGATACATGTCTTTGATTCCTGCTGTAATCCAAACCCCATTCAGCAGAAAGCGGATTAAGGTGTACAACCTGCGTTTCCTCTTCACCTGTTGATGCACTTTGCCATGGAAACATTGCACCCCGAAAACCATTCTTTTTAGCGTATTTTCTTGCCTGATGCAAACGCCGATAGCGATATAAAAGCAGCGCCTTAGAAATATCCGGCATATGTAAATCGTAAAACGCCATGGCATAAATTGAATCCCAAAAAACATGCCCCCGGTAAGCTTCCCCGTGAATACCTCTGGCAGGAAGGCCTGCATCAAAATTACTCATATGAGGTGATGCAGTCTGAAGAAGATGGAACATATGCAACCTTAACGCTTTTTGCGAAAAATGGTCCAATTCTATTTGAATATCAAACCCCTTCCATAAAACATCCCAGGCTTCTATGTGTGTATTATATAAATCCTCAAACCGCCCGGCATCTTTAACCATATCAATAACTAATGCCACAGGATCCCGAGCACCTTCATCTTTAGACGTGCAAATAGAAACAACCTTTTCTATATCAACAGGCTCGCCTTGAGCGGCAAAAACTTTAAATACTTGTTCAATCGTCTCTCTTCCACGGCTTTGATGTTTTACTTTCAGTTTCTTCTGGCGGCCGGAAACAAACACACACGTTCTAGCTGCCTCTGCCACATGAATTTTTGACTGAGTTGTCTTCATGGAAAGATACATACCATTAACGCTGAAATTACCCAAAGCAGAAGGAATTAAATGTTTTGAATTCAACTGACGATAGCGTTCTACTCCTGAATTTATAACCGCACCATCAATCATTGTCTTAACCGTAATCCAATCACTGTAATTTTCCGGAGTAATAATATATTTAATGGCACCAATATGGGGATTATCCATACTAACAATACGCACTGCCTCTACTGAAGTTTTTTGACCTTTACGATTCTGGAAACGCATACGCCTAATAAGAGCACCTTTTCGCATATCTAATTCCTGGCGATAAAAACGAATTTTACTTCTGGAAGGCGAAAACCACTCGCCATCACCAATTTTAAAAGTTATCGGAATCCAATTAGGAAAGTTGACTAAATCTTCATTATAAATAGTCTTGCCTTCAATATGAGTAGCCACCTTATTATAGCCTGAGGCTAAATATGTTCCTGGATAATGTATTTTATTGGCAGCAGACTCATATGCCGCTCCTCTTACACCCATATACCCATTCCCCAAAGTACATAAGGCTTCCCTTAAACCTTCTTCCGAAGGATCAAATCCGTTATAAACCAGCTTCCAATTAGATTCTTCCATATTATTTTAATATTAATTCAAACAGTTTTTGCACTTCATACGGTGTTTTAACATAAAAATCAGCAGCTGAAGACGTCATGCTTTCTGAAACCAATATACCACAGGCTCTTGTTCTTATAGCGCGAAACGCATCCTCATCTGTAGTATCATCTCCAATATACACAATAGAATTATCTTCAAAAGATAGATTCAATACCTGCATAATCCAAGAAATAGCCTTGCCTTTATTCCAGTCTATTTTAGGTAAAATCTCAAAAACTTTTTTACCATACATCAACCGAAGTCCTTCTTCTTGATCAACTATTTTTTCAACTTCCTGCTTTATTCCTTCCAGATATTTATCTTCATCAACAAGACGGTAATGCACAGCAACGGAAAACTTTTTCTCTTCAACCAACAACCCTTCAATATCAGAAAATTTTTCTTTAGAATATTGCGTAACCTTTTGGATCAAAGGAATAGCCTTTTCTGCCTGAGGCTGAATCATAGAAAATTCCGGACCCTTGATATCAAAACCGTGATTACCGGCATAAAAGATCCCTTCTAAACCCACCAGATTTTCAACATCCGCTCTACCTCTTCCGCTAACAATTGAAACAGTATAATTCTGACATAACAGCTTTAATGTCTCCTTCATGCTCTCAGAAATAGTAGCCAGATCAGGTTTATCGACAATAGGTGTTAATGTGCCATCATAATCCAAAAATATAACCGGTTTTTTATCGGATAAGAACACATCTCTCACTTTTACTAAATACTTCTTATTAATACCTATCCCCTCTGTATCACATATAATCTCACCGTTTAAATCTATATGATCATTTACTTTTTCCCATGATTCAAACAACTCATGAGGCCGCTTCTTAAACCAACTCTCGATCCAATCAATGTTAATATCAGCTAAATCAGAAACTACAATATCAGCTCCGTTTTCAAACAAATCCTCTTTATTACCTTCTCTGGCAATACCCAAAACAAGCCCAAACCCACCATTGCGTCCTGCCATAACACCACTCGATGCATCCTCAACTACAACTGACCTTGCGGGGGAAACACCCAAATTCTCTGCAGCAGTGATAAAAATATCACCTTCAGGTTTACCTTTAAGACCTAATTCAACAGAGACAACTCCATCAACCCGGGTTTGAAATAAATCCTCAATTCCAACAGAATTCAAAATTGTCTTACAGTTTTTAGAAGAAGATGCAACTCCTATCTTGATACCCCTATTTTTAAGTTCTTTTATAAAATCAACACTGGATTGAAAAACCTCTGCTCCTTTTTGCTCCAAGAGTTCAACAAATTTCTCATTCTTTCTGTTGCCGATACCGCAAACAGTCTCCTTATCCGCAGCATCTGTTGGATCGCCAAATGGAAGTGTAATCCCCCGAGACTCTAAGAAGCTTTTAACTCCTTGATAACGCGGCTTACCATCAACAAAAGGAAGATAATCTCCCTTATGGGTAAATTCGCGAAATTCTTCTTTATTGCGAACTTCCCGTATTTTCAAATATCCATCAAACGCTTCTTTCCATGACTCTACATGTAAAACCGCAGTATGTGTAATAACTCCATCTAAATCAAAAATTACCGCATCAAATGAATGCTTCTCCATACAGCCTCCTAAATATTATGCTGTTCACAAAGATATATTATATATAAATATCGTGATTAAGTCAAAAACGGGGCGTAAAAAGAATATCGAGCAGTAATCACTCTAAAGATATAAACAGCTTTGTTTGAGCCTTAGAGGTAGATGAGATATCTTGAATCACCAGACCTACTTGTCCTGGTATTTTTATATCCAGCAACTCAAACGGAAAACTCAATTCCAGGAATTTTCCTTCAAAAGAAATA
>JAVCDA010000084.1 GCA_030765145.1 Candidatus Saelkia tenebricola
GAACTTTCAGCAATTTGCTCATCTTCGATTGCCTGCGCTAAAACCTCTTGTTCTTCAGCCAGTCCTTCTTCTAGTTCCTCATCAACACCTTCAAGTGAACTTTCAGCAATTTGCTCATCTTCGATTGTCTGCGCTAAAACCTCTTGTTCTTCTATCGACTCATCTACAAATTCATCTCTCTCACCAATGATTTCTTCTTCAGGCAACTCCTCTTTAAGAATCTCATCTTGAATAATTTCCCCTTCCTCAATAGCCATCTCATCTTTAACCTCTTTTTTAGAGATAACATCTTCTTCAAAAAACTCTTTCCCAAAAGCCATTTCTTCCTGAGTAGTCTTTTCAGAATTTAGTTCCTTTCGAAAAAAATATTCTTCAGGAAGAAGCTCATTTTCAGGAACACCTTCTTCTATGACCTCTTCTCCTTTGCCACTCCCCTCATCCTCTGCTTCTTGAGATTTTCCCGGCAATTCTTCTGCCGTAGATTGCTCGATAGAAGCCCCCTCATCAGGCTTAAGAACCATTACCTTGGGAATATCCGCCCACTGCTTCTGATAAACATCCCCAGGTCCAGGTGCCACATCACAAGGCAACCAACCTATATTAGGGAAAAAAACTTCTATCCAAGCATGTGCATTTTTGGCATAAACCAAGCTTGTTCTTTTCTGAGCATCAAACTCTCCTCCAGAAAATCCTATTACAAACCTGGTAGGGATATTTCTAATCCTCAACATTAACGCTAAAGCAGTTGCAAAATACTCACAATCGCCCTCCTTCTTCCCAAACAGAAACTCTGATAAATCTGGCCTATTAGACCTGTTTATTAAACCGTATTGACAGTTTTTCTTCAAATATTCTCTTAATATCACAAGTTCATCATAAATATTCTGCGGAGCATTTTTTAAAACCTTTTTTGTCAAATCTAAAATTCTTTTATCTAAATCAACCGGCAATTTCAAATAAAGATTAATTATTTCCTCGGGATACATACGGGACAATGACCTTAAATAATCAGAAGAATATCTTTTGTCAATAGATATCACTTCGTATTCATTTCCAAATCTAATTTTATTTTCTAAATAAATATTTTCAAAATGGTCAATACTGATATTAGAACCTGATATATTCTCAATCTCTATCAGCGGATATGAGCTGATTAGTAAATTTTGGGCATAATTTTTTATATAAAATTTTTGATGGTGAAACTGCCCCGGATTCATTTGAACAAACAATGCGTCTTTAAAATAAAGCGGCCTAAGATGGACTTGTTTATCCTTTATATCTATTCTAACTGGCTTACTTCCAACTAAGGACCATTCTCCATCTTCATAATTATTAAACGCTTTAACTCTCCAAAGAAAAGGCTTTGTTGTTTCTACAACCATAATAAGAACATCGTCATTCTTGATGTCTGAAAAATTACCTAAAATTGGTTTCTCCGGAAATTTCATTTCAAAATTTTCCTTCACCATCTTTTCTGCCAACATATCCCCTTCTTTTAATTTGTCAACAAGATGCATCTGTTTTTTTAGCTCAAACAATGGGCTCTTAGTCCTGGGTAGAACAAAAAACATTGCAATTGTAATGAAAAAAACATGGGCTGTTGTGATGGCTCCCCATTTCATAAGAGCAATTTTTGACTTTAGAAATTCCAGAGGTTTTTCTTTTATTTCAGTCTTTAAAAGCAATAAAATAAAATTAAATACTGTTAAAACAAGACAAAATGGAAACAGAATTAAAAAGAATCCTCTCTCTGTAAATACACCTGCTATTGCAATCTGAGATAAACTTATTAAATATGAAAAAATCCAGCCTCTTTTATCTTTTACTCTAAAAATACTTGTTATCTGTATTGAAAGCATAACATGCCATGAGAACCAAATTATTTCCCATTCCCCTAATTTACCGATAATTAATAAAGCAATAGAACCTAAAGCAACCGCAATAATTAAAAGAACAGCACATGCTCCTTTAGAAAGACGGGATTTATTGTATGCTTGCGTATATATGTATCCAAAAGTGAAAAGCAAAAAAGACAAAGAAGATACCGAATCTATCCCCTCTACCAAAGGTAGGCAGAGAATCCCTAAAAGTATTAACAAATACGATGTTATGTGAAACATAATAATCACGCAGTAACAAACATTCTAGGCCTGCTTAAAGCATCAGAAATATAATCACCTTGCCTAACGACATAAACCCTGACACCTTCACCGGCAAGGTAAAATATTTCTCCGCTCATTAGTTTTGAAAATACACTGTAAAAATCTCCTATTTTTTGATCTACCACCTCAGCAAAAGATTTTGGATCAAATACCACCAGAACAGATTCAATCCCCTGCTCAGCTAAACGCATAATTATTCTGGTCACATCTGATGTTAAAGACAGTAATACAAATACTGCAACACTTTCCCTCTCAATTTCCGGAATAGATGCTTCAACTAAATCTTTGACTTTAATCTTGTCTGTAATATCTATCATAGAAAGATGGTTTAAAATTGGAGTCATTCTGCCATATGCTTTGACAAACTTTATTTTGCTTTTTATTTGATCATAATAAATAAATTTTACATGATATCTTGTACTTAATGCCTTATTTGCAATCGTTGCTGCGGCTCTAATAGCGTATTCAAAGTTTGATTCTTCACCCAATCCTAAAATTAGATTTGATGAGCTATCTAAAACAATAGACAAATTTGAAAGCGTAAACTTCTCCAGCTCTCTAACCATAAGCTTACCAGTCCTGGCAGTTGCACGCCAATGAATGTTCTTAAGGCTATCTCCAGTCTGGAATTCTCTGATTTGCAAAAAATTCCCGCCTGTTCCAGGCCTGTTGGAAGCCGTATTAGCAAATTCTGCTCTCATTCCGCGAAAAGATACTGCAAATTGCGGAATTTCGTAAAACTCAGGATAAACCGTGAGTTTGGATTTAGAAGGATAATTTTTCTGAATTTTCCATAACCCAAGAGGAAAACTACTTTCAATTACTACATAATTAAGATAATATTCCCCTCTTGCTTTTACCTGTTTTATATAACTTAAAACAACTGATTCTCCTTTCTTAAGTTCGGCAATTGCAGGGAATTTTACTCCAGGAATATTTTCGGTAAAGCTGCAATCGCTTATCTTTAATAGAAATTTTGTGAAAAGTGTATTTTCTATTTTTAATTTAATTTTAAACTCTTCGTCTCTTAAAGCATGTGTGGGACAAAACCTGGATATTTTTACTCCTTTTAAAGAGAAAAAAGACAAAATTAAATCAGTTATAAGAAGCGCTATAAGACCTGAAGCAACTAAATAAACCAGATTGGATTGAATAATAAAACCAACTACTGTTAATATTAGAACCAAACCCAAGGTATAAACCCCAGATTCTGTAATCCTTATTTTATTATTGGATAGGAACTGATACTTCATCTACCAGTTTTTTAATTATTTCCTGAGGGTTACCCAATTCTGTTTTTGCAGGAGATGCAGGTATAACTCTATGGGCAAGAACCAAAGGAGCAGCTGTTTTTATATCATCAGGGATACAATAATTTCTCTCCTCAAGCATCGCTAAAGCCTGAGAGAAACGAAATAAATCAAGAGAAGCCCTCGGACTCACACCAATAATCAACTTATCACTAATCCGAGTTAACTGGGTTATTTCTATAATATACTCATAAAGGCGCGTATCTACTTTTATTGTCTGCACAAATTTTTGAATTTCTACTATCTCATCAGCAGCAACTACAGGCTCTATCTCATCCAAAGGATTTTTCCCCTTACGGTCCCTAAGGATTTGTATTTCCTGACTTTTTTCGGGATACCCTATCTTCATTTTTGTCAAAAATCTATCTAACTGAGAAACTGGTAAAAAATATGTCCCTTCTCTTTCTACTGGATTTTGTGTAGCTATTAAGAAAAATGGCTTCTCCAATTGAAATGTATTACCATCAGCCGTAACTTGAAACTCTTCCATAGGCTCTAAGAGACTACTTTGTGTCCTAGGAGTACCGCGATTAATTTCATCCGCAATTACAATATTTGCAAAAATAGGTCCGGGGCGAAATTCAAATTCTGCATTTTTCTGATTGTAAATATAGCTACCTGAAACATCAGAAGGCAAAAGATCAGGTGTAAACTGTATTCGTCTAAATGATCCGGAAAAAGACTTGGATAATGTTTTGGCAAGCATTGTTTTACCCATTCCAGGAACATCTTCCATTAGAAGATGGCCCTCTGATAAGAACACAGCAACCGCCAATTTTACAGCTTCGTGTTTACCTAAAATAACCTTTTCAATATTTTGGATAAGACCGTTAACTTTTTCAAAAATCTGTTTTTCATCCATTTCTACCTCCTTTATTTGTATTAATTCTCTCCTATTTCTGCTTGTTTGAAAAGAATAATATTAAAAAACATTCTAAAATAATTTGAAATACAAAGAATTTCTAATCTTTCTTGTATCTATTCTTAAGATTTTCCAAAAAACTTTTAATATCATTGGAAACAGATTTTTCTGTTAAAGCCGCTACATAGATAAGAAGCGAAAGATGCCAGCAATCATCAGCCCCGACTATAAGTGCTGTTTTCAAATCCTCGAGCCTTTCTAATTCCTGTTTATATTTTTTTATTGTATCGCTTAAACTCCCTCGTTCCATATCAAGTGAATAAACAGTATTAGAATATTTAAGCGACGGCAAATTAATACCTCTTAAGAGAAAAAACGTCAAAACAGAATTTTCTGAAATATTATCTTTTGAAAATTCAAAACCTTCAAAAACCGGATTATGCTCAGGCAAATAAATTATCGGTTTAGTTACCTCTATTTTACCTTTCCTTATCACAGTATCGGAATTATCCAAGAGAGATTCACAAAGCATAAGATACGGTAACATAGTAGTAGAAGTGTTTTTTAGATACCCTATCCAGCTTCTTTCAATCTCTGTTATTCCTATTGCTCGTTCCCAGTTTTTTTCAAAATCCATAATTTCCTGCCTTAAACCTTTATTTACAACAACGTTTACAAATACTTAAATCTGCTCTGCGAATAATTTGCCTTAAGTCGCTATAGCGATTCGAATGCCAGAGGTATTTTACATCATCTTGGTTAATTTTGCCAAGCTTAGAGTTTTTTAAGAATTGGCAAGGTAAAATGTCTCCAGACGAAGACACGAATATGGAATGTTTTATAAAATGGCATTCCCTTTTAGTATTTCCACCCGAATACCAATTGAAAAACTCTTCCTTTCTAAGATTGGGTTTTAAAAATAATTTTCCTTTATATTTCTTAAGCAATTTAGAGATAGTTGCCCAAAAAAGCTCTATATCACTGGATGTAAAATCATTCTTCCTGATTAATGTGCATGGCGTAAAGGCAGATTCTCCTCTCAAATGAGATGATTTCTTATATTCCTCAAAAGTAATATAATTAAGATTCTCAATCTTAATGGTATTTATTCCTATTGAGATAACTTCCTTTATTAAATAATCTAAATACAGAATATTTTCAGGCATCAAAACAACCGAAACTATAATTCTGTTTGGGGAAGTTTTCTTTAACAATTGCTTAATCTTATTTATCACTGTCTGATAAGCATCCGGAATTTGAACAATTTTATTATGAACTTCAGGAGGACCATAAAGAGATACGATTAAACAATCTAAATTCAGCCTGCTAAGCTTATCAACATCTAACAAATAGCCATTAGTTGAAATAATACATTTAAGGTAATTTTTATTGATTTCTCCAATTATTTTGTATATATCTTTTCTTACAAAAGGCTCCCCACCTCCTAAAAATATTATAGGTTTATATCTAGAGATTTTCTCAATAATTTTTTTAATTTCCTTAAATTCTAATTCTTCTTCATCCACCTGCTCAGAAGCGTAAAAACTACACATATTGCATTTAAAATTACACCGGGATGTAATAAAAAAATTAACTGAAACAGGATAACTACTAATTTTATTTATAGGATAAGAGATGAATTTTATAATAGTATTATAATCTAAAAATTCAGAGTATAACTTAGAATAAGAAAAAAAACTTTTTATCATCTATAGCCTTATAAAATATATTCTTTACAAAATTCAGAGATATTAACTTCTAATTATTTTATCCTGAAATCAAATGCTCCGCCACTCGCTTCCCTTCTAAGAAACATCCTTCCATGGAAAGATATTTCCAAGCTCCGAATCGACCTGCTGGATAAATAGATTTCTTGTTTAAATAACCTACGATATCACCTCGGGATTGAGCCCATTTTTTATCATATACAATATAAGCATATTTGATATCATTTATATCTACAATCGGAATTTCATCTACATCGTCTATTATGCCTATTTTAATCAAATCTGCCCTTACTATTTCTATTAAATCCTCTTTATTATATTCCAAAAATTTCCAATCTGAGTATGAGATATCAATGTAAATAGAACTGAATTCCCGAGGAGTTGAAGTAGGAGCAAAGTTCATGGGAAAACCAATACGATAAAAAATGTAATTATCTTCGGGGAAATAAATCCAATCTTTATTCGAGATTGATTTTCTCTTAACACCTAAATTAACATTAATAACTGAAATATGACGTAATTTAAGAAACTCTCCTTTAATCTGGCGACTCATATCAACAATCAGATCCTTTAATTGAACAAGAGGAACTGTAGAAATAAGATTTTTGTAATAAAATTTTTTACCTTTTTTAGTTTCAGCCCATTTCTCCTCGATATTTATGGCTACAACATCCTCATCCAGCATTATATTACGACAGAAACTTGCTAATTTCTTAACAAAAACCTCAACCCCTCCTTTACGAGGATAAAAAAACTTGCTATGATAACCAAATTCCTTATGTCCGTACTCGAAAGTACCATCTAAAACGTCTCGAATTGCTGGTTGTGGAATAAATTCGTCAATCCATTCATCACTCAACTTCTTTGTATCTAAAGTCCAGAATTTCCTATTGTAAGGCAACATAAAATGTTTTGAAATCCCGGAACCAAATTTTTCATAACACCATCTTTCAAAACTGTTTTTTTCGTATTTTTTTAATCTATCTGGATTTAAAAGGCCTTCTAAACATTCTTTCACTACATTTTTAGGAAGACCATAGAGGTTTGCCTGAAACGGATATTTTGTAAAAACGCCGTGAGAATATATCCAAGCATTTCTTTTATGTAAAACAATTTCACTACCTAGATTCTCTTTTAACCAATTATAAAAATAGCTACTTTTGCAGTGAAGGAGATGTGCACTATAATCAAAAATAAAACCACCAATTTCCTTAGACCGAGCTAACCCACCAATTTCTCTTCCATTATTAAGGATAAGATAATTGCATCTTGATGAATGTTTGTTTCTTTTCTCATATTTTTTTGAGAGTTTTTCTAAATGATACGCACAACTTAATCCGGTTATACCGGCACCAATAATTAAATTTTCAACTCTCACCTGTAATACTTAAGAACCATTGCAAAAAAAAGTGATATCACCAAGATGAGTGTAAAAATACCGGATACACATGAACCAAATTGCAAAACTAAGGCTGCAGCAGCAAAACCGAAAGAAATAAAACAAAATTTATATGTAATTCTTGTCTGAGAAATCCCGTTTCTCTCCATTAAAATAGCCAGATGATCAGGGCTCTTTTGAAAAATTGATTTTCCCTGCAATAACCTTCTTATAGTTACATATGCAAAATCAAACATAGGCAATCCTAAAATAATAACAGGAGTAAGCAAAGCTATAGGATTAGTCTCCCTGGCATAACTAAAAGATATTGCAATAATACTAAGAAGAAATCCTAAAGAAAGGCTACCGCTATCTCCTAAATAAGCATGGGCTTTTTTATAATTAAATGGTAAAAACCCTAAACAAGAACTAAAAATCACTATTGAATAAAAAACATTGAAAGGATAAAATTTTATAAAACCAATAATAGAAAAAGTTAAAGATACAAAAAGAAGGTTACCTAAACAGAGTCCATCCATAATATCTAAAAAATTAAATGCATTTATAATTACCAGCATCCAAATAGCTGTGATCAGGTAATTTAAATATACAGGAATATAAATAATCTCTGTTCTAAAACCAAAAAATAACGCTAAAATAACTATAATAACTTGAAAAAATAGTTTTCTAAAAGGAGAAAGTTCCTTGTAATCATCCCATAAACCTAATAGAAACATAAAAGAAAAAAGAATAAATATTTTCCAAATGTAAACATCAAACCGATATACTGAAACTAAAATTCCTATTAGAACTGTTAAAAATATTACCAAACCTCCAAACGTAGATTCTTCTTTACTCCCAATCTTAAGATTTTTTTTATAGAAATATTTAGAAAGAAAGAATGAGAAAACAAAACAAATTAAAGCAACCTTAATAATTTCTATCCGATTCATAAACTATCTCCTGATATATTTTCTCTATTTTACCCAAATTCAGAATATAATCCATCTTTTTTTCATTTTTAAAATAATTCCAGGCAGCCATAGAAATATTATTTCTTACTTCAGTATTATCAAGAATATTCTCTACGCATCGAACAGCTGCATGCGGATTCCTAGGAGGAAAGAGAAAACCATTCTCACCATTCTTTATCAAATCTTTAACCCCATCAACTTCTGTTGCAACTATTGGAATACCCAAAGACATAGCCTCTATAATAACATGCGGCTGACCTTCGAAAAGACTGGTTAAAATTAAAACATCAAAGCTTTCCATCAAAGCATAAGCATCCTCTCTCCAACCTAATATCTTAAAATTTTCTTCGATATTATACATCTTAATCATTTTATTTAGCTTGTTCCTTAATACACCATCTCCTATTAATAAAAATTCCAAATCCTTCCTCTTTTTTAACAAAATAGAAGCGATCTTAATAAAATCCCCGGGATTTTTTTGTTGTTTTAATGCTGCAATCATTCCTATTTTATACGATGCTCTTCGATTATGTTCTCTTGATTCCAATGTTAATCTATCATTATTGCTACCTGTATTTACTAATTCATATACAACAGAATATTTTTTCTCGCTGCCAATTCCATATTTAAGTCCTTTATCTTTAACACTCTTTGATACTGCAATTATTTTATTTGTTATAATTGCGGTAATTTTTTCTACAATGATAAAGATATGTTTTAGTATCAAATTTTGAAAATCATGAAAAGCAAAACCATGTACTGTATGTACGCTTTTTGTTCTTAAGGTAAACAAAACCGCCCAACGACCTAAGATTCCGGCTTTTGAAGTATGCGTATGGACTACGTCGAACTTATTTTCAAGAATAAAAATAAGTAAAGAAAAAAAACCTATCAAATCATACACAGGATTAATCTCACGTCTTAAAAACTTGCTTTCTTTAAATCTTTTTCCAAACTCCTTCTTCACGCTCTTATATAAAAACCCCCGGGAAGAAGAAATGATAACAACATCATATCCTTTACGTAATAACCATCGTGATAAATCAAGTGTAGCTTTTTGTGCTCCCCCGAGCTCCAAATGAGTAATAACTTGAAGAACCTTCATAAAAACTAAAAATATCGCTCAATTACTCCAGATAATTTTTGACCCACTTTTCTTGTTAAACCAAGCTTAAAATTCCTCTGCAGATAATCACACTCTTTTTTAAAAGCGTATTCTAACATACCTAAAGAAGTGCTATATTCGTTACTTAAAGAATAATTTTTATTTTTTTCAACCCTTACCGGCTGCCGTAAAATTTCTGAGGCAATGTTTTCTAAATCTGGATATTCTAGTATATTACCTCCTGTAATAACAATACCTCCTACAAAAGAATGTGGAATATTCTCCACTTCCATAGATTTTCTAATCTGATACAGGATTTTCTTCAAACTCTTTTCCATAGCATTCTTTATGTTGTAAACCGAAACATTACCTAACGCAGTTTGAGACTGCACTAATAATTCATCTTCTTTTGCTATGAAACTGCTTTCTAAAACCCTTTCTAAATTTGCTTGATCCAAATGATAAATCGACTGAAACAACTCATGTGCAGATTTCAAATTACTGTTAAAGACATCCATATTTTTCAAAACACCATCCTTAAAAACTGCAAATTTTACTTTACCCCATCCAATATCTATTAACATTACACCTGCTTTTTTATCATCTGGAGTCAAAAATAAATTTGCTTTTGCAAATATCTCTGGTATTAAATCTTCGATTTCTAAACTAATTTCTGAAAAAAGCGAAAAAATAGTATTATAAACATTGGCTGGAATTGTAATAGCATTAACCGCTAATTCTATACTCTGGGCTAACATTTTTTCCGGATTTACAATACCACTCTGTTTATCTATTGTATATTCTTCAACTTGAACAAAAATTTCTTTCTCATCCAAACTAATTCTGTCTTGCAAAATTTGTTTTTTCAACTTCCCTATTTCCTGAATACTTATCGGACATTGCGAATTGTTTCTTTGAAAACATTCCTTTATATGATAAAGATTACCGAACGAGGAATTAAGCAAAACTTTTTTAGGTTTTATGGAATATTTTTTTTCAAAACTACTAAGGATCTCCAAAATATTAAAAAACAATTTCCTATAGTTAGTAATCACACCACTAAAGTAACCGTCTGTAGGAAGAGAAACTGCCCCCTTTACTTCGAAACTATCTTTAGTAAATTCTCCGCTTACGAGCCTTACGCTATAGGAACCTATATCAAGAGCATATTTAAGCATATTATTTCATCTCGGTATTAAAACAGCATTTTCAAATCTTAAATCAATAGCTAATGGATTTAATTTTTTATCTTTAATATCCTCAAGAACTAATTTTAAACGCGCCAGTTTTTCCTCCAATCCTCCTTCACCCAGTTTCACTTTAATACCCTCCGGTAATAAAAGAATTGTATTTTGAGAATCGGAAACATCAACATTAGTCTTGCTATAAAGATCTTTTATTGCGTCTTTTAAAAAATTTAGAATTTTAAGACCTAAAAATATTTTTATAGTAGAATTATCTTCTCCGATTCTAACTTCTGTAAGGCTTAACCCCTCGATACAGGCTAAGTTTTCAATCCTAAAATTGCTCGGGAAAGGCAATACAAAACCACTTGCATCCAAAGGATAGAACTGCCCTAAATGAATCTGCGCAACAGACTTCCTGTTTTTAACATTTAATTTTAAAGATATAGGCATTTTTTTATATATATCAATTTCCAGTATTTCAGGATGTTTTTTTAAAACTCTCGCTCTTAAACTGATTGGATTTATCTTAAAAATAGATTCACCTTTTTCTAATCCTAAATAATCAAATGCTTTATCACTAATCATTGTTTTACCATCATCAAATTGAATTTCTATATCACTCAATACAAATCTAGGAGAATCAAATGCATAATTTTTAATATATCTGATAAAAACCGTCAAAAAAACAACTATAAATAACCCAAAAAAAATAGTGGTTACTAATTGAATCTTTTCTAAATTAAACCTTCTAAGTATTCCTCTCATTTAAGAGCAGATTTTAACATTTTCAATACCAACTCGTCAAATTCAATCCCAGCTGCTCCTGCAGCACGAGGTAACAGACTCCCACGAGTGAGACCCGGAATTGTATTAACTTCTAAAACATATACCTCATCCTTAGCATATGAATAAAGCATATCCACTCTGGAAAAGGAATGACACCCTAATGCATTATGGGCTTTTAATGCTAAAGCCTTAGACCTTTTAGCTATATTTTTATCAATATCCGCCGGAACCACATATTTGGATACACCTTTTGTGTATTTAGACTGGTAATTATAAATATCCAAAGGATAATTAATTTTTATAACAGGTAAAGGTTGATTCGCTAAAATACCTACTGTAAGCTCATTTGCCTTTAAAAACTCCTCGATGATAACTCTCCCATCATAGGAAAACACCTCTTTCAATACAGACTTTAAATCTTTTTTCTTATCAACCTTAAAAACACCTATACTGGAACCCTGTGCAGAAGGTTTTATAACCAAGGGATAATTAAAATCATTTAAGTCAAAACCAGAGTTGTTTTCTAAAACTTTATACTTTGGAGTTGGAATACCACTATCTTCAAACAGGGATTTAGAGATCATCTTACTCATGGCATATTCAGAGGCACAAGAATTAGATCCTGTATAAAGATAGCCTTCCTTTTCTAAAATATTTTGCAATTGCCCGTCTTCTCCAAACCAACCGTGAAGAGCTATAAAACAAATATCTACTTTCTCTTGATCCAATCTTGTCAAAATCCAGTTCTTTAAATAATTCAAGTCTTTGGCGATAGGAACAATTAAATCGCAAACATTTAATTGCCATCTTTTCAAAGATTTAAATACTTCTCTTCCGGAAAAAAGAGAAATTTTTCGCTCAGAGGAAGGTCCACCCCGCAATAAAGCAATTTTATGATTTTTAAAAGTTTTTACCATAGAATATTCACTTCCGGCTCAAGCCATACCTTTTTATCCCGCCAAATCCTGCGCTGAAGAACATCTTTTAAAGATAAAATGTCTTCTGAATTTGTATTTTCAGTATTAATTAAAAAATTAGCATGTTTATCTGACACACACACATCCCCTCGCTTTTTTCCTGCCAAACCTATAGCATCAATAATTTTACCAACTTGAAATTCCTTAGGATTTTTAAAAAAACAACCACAAGAAGAATATTGAAAATCTTGAGAAAAAAATCTTTTGTTAATAAAATAATTCATTTTCTTTTTGATTTCAGATTGTGAAATTTTAGTAATCTTTAACAATACTGAAATTACAACAAAATGTTTTAAACTTGAATTTCTATAATTAAAATCTACCCCTTTTCTCCCTAAAGTTTTAAAACTTCCTTCGTGATCTAAACAATCTACATTTAATATAAAATCTGCAATTTCATTTCCATAAGCACCGGCATTACCGATAAGAGCTCCCCCTATTGTTCCCGGTATACCTACTAAAAATTCTAATCCCCCAAGACCATTTTTAACACAATAATTCATAAGTTGGGATATATCTGTACCCGCACCAACTTTAAGAACTTCATCCTTACGCCTGATATCCTTAAAAACACCTTTTTTAAGTTTAATTATAACAAGAGACGATTTTTTAGATATAAGGACAGTATTACTTAAACCGCCAATCACTCTGAACCTAGACCCTGTTTTATTTAAATTCTTAACAATACTTTTCAATTCTTCAATATCCAAAGGAGAGTATATAAATTTCATACTAGACTTATATCCATAATTATCGATTATATGTTTATCAGACATTTGACAGATCTTCTATAAGTAATTGAGAAATTTTATTAACGTCTCCGGCACCCAATATTAAAATGATATCATCTCCTGTTACTTCATTCAATATGCCTTCTCTGATTCCATTCACGGATACATAAACAGTTCTAACACCTGATATCTCACTTGCCAAAGCATGAGAACTTATACCGGATATTTCTTCTTCAAAAGCCGGATAAATATCCGTAAGAAAAAGTAAATCTGCATTTTTAAAACATTCTCTAAATTCATCCCAGAGGTATTTTGTTCTACTATATCTATGGGGCTGAAAAACTACAATCAACCTTTTAGGATTAAGGTAATCCTTTATTGTTGCAATAACCTCCTTAATCTCTCGAGGATGATGCGCATAATCCTCAATGATACAAATTCCTGAAGATGAAAATTTAACTTCATATCTTCTTTTTACACCTTTTAAATTCCTAAATGAATCTGCTACTTTTAATAAATTTATATTTAAAAGATCTGCTAATGCAAAAACTGCTAAACTATTAACTGCTGTTTTATACCCAATAAGAGGTATTTTAACATCAGTTACAAAAACATCGTTTTTAAACACTTTAAGACTTGTACCATCAACTCCTACTTCAATTATACTCCCTCTAAAGACAGCATCCTTGTGTAAACCAAAACTGATATAATCACACCCTGATTCTTTTGCGGTTTTTCTTAAAAGATCATCATCATAAGATATTAAATTTAAACCACTTTTTTTCAAGAAATTACTAAATTCTTTTTTCAAAACAGAAACATCTTCTTGATAAAATTCCAAATGATCTGAGTCTATAGAAGTAACAATTTTTATATCAGAGTCAAAATCAATAAAACTACCATCGCTTTCATCCAGTTCAACAACATATCGATATTTACTCTCAATGAAATTATTTTTCTCATCTTGAGATATTCCTCCTAAAAGCATCCCGATATCAAAACCAGTGTTTTTTAAGACTTCCCCGAGAAGGTAGGTAGTAGTAGTCTTACCATGAGTACCTGTAACAGAAATTACATTGGTTGTTTTCAAGAATTCATTTAAAGCCTTTGTTCTATGAATTAAAGGTAAATTCATTTTTTCCGCCTGTTTATACTCTGGATTATTAATAACTGCCGTAGAATAAACAACCTGATCTTTTTCCCTTAACCTGCTAGCCTCATGCCCTTTATAAACCTCAATCCCCTTTGATTTAAGAATAGCCAAAACCTCCTCATCAGGATTTAAATCTGAACCTCTAACACTATACCCAGAAGAACGAATAAGCTGAGCTAAAGAACTCATTCCGATTCCACATATTCCTATTAGATAATAAGAAGGTTTTTTATTCATTTACGATAATAGATTCCGCATCTTTTGCAGTTAACAATTGCTTTTTTACTGTTTCAAGCCGGGATTTAACCTGAACCAATAAATGCGGGTTCTCGTTTAAACAATCAATCAAAGCCCCAACAATTCTATAATCTAAAAATTCTTGTTCCAAAAGATAACAAGCTCCGATTCTATAAAGATATTTTGCATTCTCCAGCTGATGTTGATACGCATATGGATAAGGGATAAAAACAGCAGGCAAATTATAGTAAATCGATTCTAAGACAGTTTGCGCTCCTGATCTTGAAATAAGTAAATCAGTTTCTTGATACAGTTTATTTATATCCATTCGATAATCAAACAATTTCATATCCAATCTCTTATGTTTTAAAAGCTCATTCATTCTGTCTTTAACTATCGAATAAAATTTCCTTCCCGAAATGAGAGTAATCTTAATTTCTTTCTTTTTAAAATTATAATATCTTATTAAATCAATCGTAAGTTTATTTAAAAAAAATGAACCATGACTTCCTCCTGTAATTAACACAGAAAACACCTTGCTTTTATTTTGAATATTATATTTCGATTTCTCAATTTTAACTAAAGGTTTAATCACTACTATTTTTTTTCTTATCTTAGTAGAAAAATGCTCTCTTATATCAGGCCAAATAACAAATATAGAATCCGCTTTTTTACTCAACCAGCTATTTGCTCTACCCCAAATCAAATTAGGCTCATAAATAATAGTCTTAGCTCTTAAAATATTTCCAGCTAAAATCCCTGGGATAGAATAATGACCACCGAAACCTATAAAAACATCTGCTTTTTTGATTAACCCAATAATTAAAAAATACAAAAAAACATAAGGAAATTGCAAGATAGCTTTAAATTTATTTTTGCAAATTATAACTTTTTTAACATTTTTAATATCCGAAATAAGATAATTACTGGTGAGATATAACAAAACATTTTGATCTTTTTCTTGGAGTTTTGTTCTTAACACTAGAGCCGGCTCAATATGTCCACCACTACCGCCAGCAAACAAAAATACCCTTCTTTTTCTTTTCAATCAGCCTCCTGAAATAAAATGACTATAATTCTACCTCGTTTATAGCAGAATCTTTACTTAAATTCAGAATTAAAGCAATCACAATCATATTAGATATCAAAGAAGATCCCCCATAACTGATAAAAGGCAAAGGTAAACCTTTTGTAGGCAACAATCCTAAACAAACACCTATATTAATAACTATTTGATATGAAAACGATAATGTTAATCCTAAAAGCAACATTTTTTCAAATAATCTTTTTATTTTACTTAAGATTTTAAAAAAATTCCAAATTAAAATAATATATGTCAAAAGCAATAATGATGCCCCTAAAAATCCAAGTTCCTCGGCTATAATCGAAAAAATAAAATCATTATGTGCCTGAGGCAAGTAAAATAATTTCTGTCTTGATAACCCTAACCCCTGTCCCAAGAACTTTCCTGAGCCTATTGCTATAAAAGATTGAATAAGCTGAAATCCTACACCCCTATGATACTGCCAAGGAGATATAAAACCTAAAAGACGAAACCTTAAATACGGTAGTCTCCAAAAAGCAAAAACAATAAAAGGAACTACTCCTAAAATTGTACAAAACAAAAACTTAAAAGGCACATTTGCAAAGTACAGCATAGATGCTGTTAAAATTGCTATAAACATAGCATTGCCAAAATCCGGCTGTAAAAGAAGTAAACTCATTAAAACTGCTGCAATAATATAGATCGGTAAACAAATCATTTTAAAATTTTTAAAATAAAACTTCTTCCTGGTTAAAAACCCTGCTAAATATATAATGTAAACAATTTTTATAAACTCTATGGGCTGAATACCAAATTCTAAAATCCTAAACCACCTTTTAGCACCACCTGCTCTAACTCCAAATATTAAAACAGCAATAAGAGCAAATATAGATAAAGACAAAAACAATCTGCTTTTTTGAAAAACTTTGTTTAAATCTAACTTATATACCAATAAGGAAAGGAGAAAACCTATAGATATAAATAAAATCTGTTTTTTAACAAAATAAAAACTATCTTGATACACTAAATCGGAATATACTCCGGATGCACTGTAGAGAAACAAAACTCCGGCTGAAATAAGCACTACCACCAAGGTAATGATATTCCATCTCAACTGCTGCATTTTTTAAGACCCTGTACTATTTTTTTGAACTTATTACCTCTATCCTCGTAATCCTTAAACATATCAAAACTCGCACACATCGGAGATAAAAGCACAGTATCACGAGGATCTGCGATATCAAATGCAATCTTAACTGCTTCTTCTAAATCATTTGCCAATTTTACCACTTCAACAAAACCACCCAAAGAAATTAAAATCTTCTCTTTCGCTTCCCCTATTAATACCATTGCTTTTACTTTTTCTGAAAACTCATCTTGTAAAAGTTTAAAATCAGTTTTTTTATCTCTTCCTCCAGCAATTAATACCACCTCTTTGCTTATACTGTTTAACGCCCACTTAGTAGAATGAGGATTGGTAGCTTTGGAATCATTGATAAATTCAACACCTTGAATGGCTCCTAAATTCTCCATTCGATGTTTCAACTTCTTCAATTTCTGAATCTCAAAAATAAGATATTCTTCTTCCAACCCCATTACTCGACCTATTGAATAAACAAATTTTTCATTTAAATCCATATTCAAATTGCGCAGATCATTAACATCCAAGATGTTAGAAGAGATGGATTCTACTCTTTTTTTAACGATATTTTGAGATAAATTTAAAATCGCTATATCATCCTGAATCTGATTTCTAAAAACATTAAATTTTATATCAACATATTCTTCTATTTTTCGATAGCGATCCAGATGATCAGGGGCAATATTGAGCAAAACTGCTATGTATGGATGAAAATACACAATGTTCTCAAGTTGAAAAGAACTGATTTCTAAAATAATCAAATCTTTAAATTTAAGACTCGAGACTATTTGAGAAAACGGCAATCCAATATTACCGGCAAGGTACACAGAAAACCCAGATTTTTTTAATATCTGATATGTATAAGTAGAAACTGACGTTTTCCCATTAGTTCCCGTAATTGCGATAATTCTAGACGGACAATACATCCAAGCAAGTTCAATCTCTGAAATCAAAGGCAAGTTTTCTTTTTTTGCATACTCAACTACAGGATTATTTTTATCAACTCCAGGAGATACAACATATAAAGAAGCTCCTTTATAGAAATCTTTCCTATGATTACCAAGCTCCACTTCAACACCGATTTTCTTAAGAGAAGAGGCTTTTTTTCTTAAGGACGGGGGATTTTTAAGATCAGTAACCTTAACTTTGATTCCTTTTTTAACAAGTAACTCCGCAGCAGAAAAACCACTTTTACCTAAACCTATAATACAAAAAAACTCTTCTCTCATCTCAATTTCAAAGTTAATAGACTCAGCAGTGCAAAAAGGATAGAAATAATCCAAAAACGCACTATGATTTTAGGCTCAGACCAGCCTTTTATTTGAAAATGATGATGAATTGGTGCTAAGTAAAAAACTCTTTTCCCTCGCGTTTTGAAACTAAATACTTGAATTAAAACAGAAATAGTCTCCATTACGAACAACCCTCCTATAACAAGCAAGAGAAGTTCCTTTTTGATTATTACAGCTGTTGTCGCAATAACACCGCCCAAAGCTAAAGAGCCACTATCGCCCATAAATATTTCAGCCGGATAAGAGTTATACCAAAGAAATCCTACTCCGGCACCTATAAGAGCACAGAGAAAAACCATTAACTCTCCACTACCCGGAACATATGAAATAAACAAATACGAACTTAATTTAATATTACCTACTAAATAAGACATGCCCGCAAAAGCAGCAGCCGCAACTATGACAGCACCTATAGCCAGCCCATCTAAACCATCTGTAAGATTGACCGCATTAGTAGTTGCAATCACAACTACCATTACAAAAACAATATAAAATATCCCCCAATGTAAAATAAGATTTTTAAAAAATGGTATTTCAACTGTTGATGCATAATCCGGATTACAAAACAAGTAAACTCCTAATACCAACCCCCATAATGATTGAAACAAAAGCTTATACCTTTTTTTCAATCCTTTTTTATTAGTCTTGATTTTTAGAATATCGTCCCAGCAACCAACGAGTCCAAAGAAAACCATAGCAACCCCTAGAAGTATAATATAAGGATTTAACGGATCAGCAAAAAGCAAGGTAGTAATTAAAGTTATACATATAACAAGTAAACCGCCGGAAGTAGGAACTCCTTCTTTATGAGAATGGTATTGATACAATTTTTCACAATCCTCCCTTTTAACATTTTCCACCAACCCCTTATTTTTTAAAAACTGAAGGAATCTTGGGTAAAACAATATGAAAAGGAAAAACGCACATCCACAAGCAGTTATTGCCCGAAAAGTTATATATTTAAAAAGATTGAAACCAAAAAATATATCTTTCAGCGGATAAAGAATTCTATACAGCATTTTTCTTGGATATGTTTTCTTTAAACTGTTCCAAAACTAAATCAATTCTCATACTGCGAGAAGCTTTAAAAAGCAAAAGCGCTTTTTTAATATCAGGACCAAGCAGTTTATACAAAACATCCGTTACAATATCTGCCGTTAAATAATGTACTTTATTCTTCAAGACACCATTTGCCAACAATGCTTCAATAAAAAATCCCATTTTATCACCGTAACATATGAAACAATCTATATCTAACCCCGAAGCAAACACACCGGCATCAAAATGCGCTTTTTGTGCAAATATGCCCAGTTCCAACATATCTCCAAGAACAGCTATTTTAAGCTTATTGGCACCACATGACGAAAGAAACTCTAAAGCCAAGCGTAAAGCTACAGGATTAGAATTATAACTATCATCTATAATATCAACATCACCAAAGGAATAATAGTCCATTCTCCCTTTTATAGGTTTAAATTCAGAAAGCACATTTTTACAATTTTCTAAATCAATCCCAAATTCAATTGCTACAGAAATTGCTGCGATAATATTGTAGGCATTATGTTTACCCAAAAGAGATGTAGAAATTTCAAACTTGCCCCAAAAATCTAATTCGGTAAAAAAACATCCAACTTTTTTAATATTGGCCCAATAATCATTTTTATTAAGCAATCCAAATGTTTTTAAACTTAAAGATTTTGAATATTCTTTTTTTACATTTCCAGCATAAATATTATCTAATGAATAAAATGCCATTGCATTGCTATCTAAACTTTTAAAAAGCTTGATTTTTTCCTGAAAAACACTACTTTCTTGCTTTAAATATTCAATATGCGTAAACCCTATATTAGTTATTAAACCATGGTC
Organism: Candidatus Saelkia tenebricola; assembly: GCA_030765145.1. Taxonomy (GTDB): domain Bacteria; phylum Omnitrophota; class Gorgyraeia; order Kaelpiales; family Kaelpiaceae; genus Saelkia; species Saelkia tenebricola. The sequence goes on from JAVCDA010000084.1 coordinate 19,934, forward strand.
TGGTTTTAGAATGTCTAAAAGAACATCCATCTCTGCAAATTTTGAAATACCTAACTCAAAAACAGCAAACTCATATTCACAAGAACAATTTAATATGTTAAGACTTAAACCCAAAACATTATTCTGATTGAGATAACTTTTATAGATAGAATATCTACTGCTTAGGAATTCAGCTACTAGTTCTTTCACTGTTGTTTTACCGCTACTGCCTGTAATAGCTAAAACAGGAAAATTCATTTTTTTTCTTTTATATCTTGCAAGCTGAGCTATAGCTTTATAAGCATCAGACACTTTGATAAAAAAAACATTTTTATTTATAGAAAAAACATCAGAAGGAATATCTTCATCATATATTATACCGACAGCACCTTTCCTAAGAGCATTCGAAATAAAATCATGCCCATTAAAATTAGTTCCTTTAAGAGCAATAAAACAATCTCCTTTTTTAAAAGTTCTGGTATCTATAGAAAAACTCTCTACAGATGAATCCTCATCAGCTGTTCTTAACAGTTCTCCTTCTGTATTTTTTGATATTTCTAAGATAGACAGTTCAAACGACATTTGCCATCTCTTCCATAGTTCTTTTTACCAATGCTCTAGATGCAACTTCTTTATCATCAAAGGGAATAATCAAATTACCTATAACTTGATATCGCTCATGCCCCTTACCTGCTATTAATATTAAATCGCCTTTCTCTGCCCGGACAATAGTTTTCTCAATTGCTTCTTTTCTGTCAGCAATAATACAGCATTTTTCTTTTAAATCCCCAATATCCTTTATGATATCATCAATAATCTGCGCTGGGTTTTCATCGCGAGAATTATCTGAAGTAATGACCACTTTATCTGCTAATTCTGCTGCAACTACACCCATAACAGATCTTTTTTCTTTATACCTATTACCTCCACATCCAAACACAACCCAAAGTTTGCCCTCCTTAAGATTTTTTAAAGTAAATAAAACTTCTTTTAATGCTTCCGGAGTATGCGCATAATCTATAAAAACTTTAACTTGAGAAGAACCAAAAATATGCTCCAAACGTCCTTTAACACCTGTAAAATTTTCTAAAGCATTTAAAATATAATCTTTTTTAACACCAAACCTTAAAGCTAAGGCAATTGCAGCAAGAATATTATAGATGTTATGTTTGCCAAATATAGATGTATAAATCTCAAACTCTTCTTTAAAAGCTTTGATTTTAAGCTGCATTCCTTTAATACTGATATCATATTCCATTATTCGTACATCCGCATTACTACTAAAACCATAGCTGATTTTTTCTCCATCTACTTCTTTTAAAAGCCTCTTCCCGTATTCATCATCAATATTGACAACAATAAAAGCTTCATTTTTCAGCAACTGAGTAAATAAAATCTTTTTCGCCTGATAATAACTCTCCATATCCAAATGATAGTCCAAATGATCCTTGCCCAGATTAGTAAAAACAGCTGCATCAAAAGCTACCCCATCCAATCTCCCTTGGTAAAGGCCATGGGAAGAAGCCTCCATTAAAAGAACATCTCCTGAAGCATCTATGGTTTCCCTGATATATTTTTGAATACTGATAGCATCCGGAGTAGTATTAAAAGCAGGAATTTCTCTATTGCCTATTTTATAGCAAACTGTTCCGATAAGCCCACTAGAGATTTCTGCTGTTTTAAAAATTTCTTCTAAAATAAAACTCACAGTAGTTTTACCGTTAGTGCCTGTAATACCTATAACATCAAGATAGTGCGATGGATGCTTGTAATAATTAGCAGCTATTTTATGAACGATTTTTTTGCTGTCTTCAACCTTTATCAAAACAACATTATCGCTGAACAAAGGTTCTTTAAGTTTGTTTTCTTCTACTATAACTACACATGCACCACGTTCAATAGCTTGATATATAAAATTATGTCCATCGTAATGAGCACCTTTTACAGCAATAAATATAAAATCTTTCTGAACCCGGTTAGAATCAATACTTATACCTCTTATTTCTAAATCGTTAAGATTTCTGGAATCAAATTTAATTCCAGATAAAATTTCTATTAATTTCATATTCTGCTCTTTGGTCTCTTTCTGAAACACTCAAATACAACAATGCTTTTTCAGCGATATTTTTAAATGCAGGAGCACATACAACGCCGCCTAAATGAACCGGCTGAGGCTCATCAACAGTAACAACTATCACAATTTTGGGGTTTTCAACAGGCAAAAACCCCATAAAAGAAGCCACATATTTATCTTTACAATAACCTCCTTTAATTAAATCTGCCTTCTGAGCAGTGCCAGTTTTCCCAGCCGCAGAATATAAAGAACTTTTAGCATATTTTCCTGTCCCATCATCAACAACTTCTCTTAAAACCATCTTTAATTTTTCAACTGTTTTAGCACTTAATACCCGTTCTAAAGCTTCTGCCTTCATTTCTTTAATTCTAACACCATTTTCATCCCTTATTTCACTTACTACATGAGGCCTGATAGAATAACCTCCATTCGCTATTACACTCATAATTTTCGCAAGGCCTATAGTGGTAACAGCTACTTCTTGGCCCATAGCAATAGACACTTGACTATAGGAACTCCAACTATTAGGGTTTCTTAAGATTCCAGGCTCCTCACCCGGCAGATCAACACCTGTTTCCTCGCCAACTCCAAAATTCTTTAAATAATCATAAAATAAATTTTTACTGAGTGGTGCTATGCATTTAGCAATCCCGATATTGCTTGAATTGACTACAACAGATTTAAAATCCAACCATTGATGCTTGCGATAATCACGTAAGATACGTTTGCCCATCCTATATGCTCCATTTTCACAATACACCATATCTGTCAATTTTACAAGTTCCTCCTCTAAAAGAGTTGCTGTTGAAACAACCTTAAACACACTTCCCGGCTCAAAAATAGAAGATATAGCAAAATTTTTCATATTTTCTAAATCATTTTGCTTGATTGCATTGGGATTATATCCGGGACGATTAACTAAAGCCAGAATCTCTCCGCTAAATGGTGCCATTATTACAATGGAAACTCTTTTAGCTTTATACTGATTGTATAATCTTTCCGATTCTTCTTCGGCATAATGCTGCAAAACCTGATCAATGGTAAGAATTAATGTGTTCCCATCTTTAGGCTCCATATATGTTTTACCAAATCCATCCAAATGTAAATTTTTACCATCCCCTAAAGTAAGCATATACCCAGAAACTCCTTTTAAAATATCGTTGTAATATAATTCCACCCCCCCTATACCGCAATTATCAATATCCACTGCCCCTAAAACATGGGCAGCCAATCCTTCCTGAGGGTAAATTCTGCGCCTTTCAACCTTTACTCCCACTCCCTTTATGTTAAGAGATTTCAAAATATCCACAATCGATTTATCTTTAAATCCTCTCCTCAACCAAACAAAGTAAGAATCGTTTTGTAGTTTTTCAAAAATATTTTCGTAATCTAAATTCAAAACCCGACTAATTTTTCTACCAACTGCTTCTTTATTAACCACTTGCCTGGGATTAATAAAGACCGAATAAACATTCCTATCCATAGATAACACCCTGCCCTTCCGATCTAATATCTCACCTCTTTTACCATAAACAACCAAATATTTTTCCTGCTGCTTAATAGCAGTTCTAGAAAAATATTCTCCTTTAACTATTTGCAAATAAATAAGCTTTAGAAACAGTACGGAAAAAAGGAAAATTATTAAAATCTTTAATTTTACAACTTTTATTTCGAGCAATTTGGTCTCAGAAGTTATTTAAGGAATTTCTACAGCAAACGAAACCTTGCCAGAATAAGAAACTTTTTCTTCGCTTTTAGCAGGATTAGCATATGGTATTTTCACTACTCGTGCTGATTTTGCAAAATCAAACCCCGGATTAAAAGCAAGAAACTTATTCTGCAATAAAACGGGCGCCTCTAAATGTGCAATTTTATAAACCAATTCTTCTTTTTTCAATAACTCTTTTTTAAAACATTTTTTTAACATAGCTTGGTGATAATTCTGTTTTATCAAAAACATTCTCTGCTCTAAATATATGAAAGATAAAACTGTTAGAAAAATTACACTAAAAATATTTCTAAGATAAACAAAATCCGCTTTTCTCATAGCATGAATATTTTCAGCAATAAATTTGTATGTCCATTTTTAAGTTTTTTACCCACGCGCAATTTCCCGCTACGTGCTTTAGGATTAACTTTTACCTCCAACTCAGCAGGGCCAACAGGCTTAGGAGTCAAAATTTCAAAATGTCCTGTTTGCTTATAATCCCGAAAAGTTCTTTTAACTATTCTATCTTCTAATGAATGAAAACTTATAACCGCAATCTTGCCATTAGGCAATAACACATCAATTGCATCTCCCAAAACTGTTTTTAGATTTTCTAGTTCTCTGTTAACAGCAATACGTAAAGCTTGAAATGTTCTAGTTGCCGGATGAATTCTTTGCCTCAAATACGAATATGGTATTGCTCTAAGAATTACTTCTACTAACTCTTTTGTTGTTTCAATAACTTTTTCCCGTCTTTGATTTGCTATTGCATGTGCAATGCGAAAATGATATCTCTCTTCTCCGAAATCCCTGATAATTTTGGAAAGTTCTTTTTCAGAATAGTAATTCACTATATCGTATGCAGTTAATTTTTCACGCTCATCCATTCTCATATCAAGAAAGCAATCCTCTTGAAAACTAAACCCCCGTCCACTCCCCAATTGATATGAAGACATACCTAAATCAAAAAGAATAGCATCTACTTTTGTGATGCTTAAAGAACTTAAGATTTTTTTCAAATTAACAAAATTATCCTGAAATAAATAAAACCCATCTTTAAAACGAGAGAAGTTTCTTTGTGCTTCCTGGATACTTTTTTCGTCTCTATCTATCCCTATTAACTTCCCACCCGGAAGTATAGCTTCTAAAATTCTCTCAGAATGGCCTCCCATTCCCATGGTACAATCTAAAACTACATCTCCCTCTTTAAGCGCAAGATACTCCATAACTTCATCAAGCATAACCGGAAGATGTACTCTTTTATTGTTAGATTCCATAATTACCTCTTTTACTAAAGCATTCATTCTTCAATAAGTTTTTCTGCTATTTCTTCAAAATTTTTAAGTTGTGTTTTACAGAACTCATTCCATCTATCTCTACTCCAAACTTCAATTCTGCTGGAAACTCCAATAACCACGATTTCTTTTCTTATATCGGCATAATCTTTAAGATACGATGGTATTAAGAACCTACCTTGGGAATCAGGCATAATTTCAGTAGCACCTGAGAAATAAATTCTGTTAAAACTCCTGGCATCTTTCTTCATTATCGAAAGCGCTTTAAACCTTTCCTCCTGCCCCTTCCATTCTTGCTCTGAAAACAAGAACAGACATTTCTCCATTCCCCTAGTTAAATAGAATTTCTTAATTATTTTAGATTTGGCTAACTGTCTGAATTTAGCAGGCAGGACTATTCTTCCTTTTTCGTCTAAATTATGTAAGTATTCTCCGTAAAACATATTCCACTTTGCTCCACTTTATTCCACAATGTGTATTTTATAGAGTTAAAACATTCCTGTCAAGAGAAAATTTTTTTTAAAAAACAAATAAAAGAGATTAAAAAAGAGTGATTTTATCCAAAAAAGAAATTATTAGAACCTACTGAATACAAATAGATATCGCAAAATAAATAGAACAGTAAAAATTGAAATTAAGGGATTTAACTCCTTAACTTTTCCTGAGAAAAGTTTGAGCAAAAAGTAGGAAATAAATCCAAAGGAAATACCTTCTGTAATACTGAAAGTCAAAGGCATAATTATAAGAGTTAAAAATGCCGGTATTGCTTCGGTCGGATCTTCCCAGTCAATTAGCTTCACATTCTTAAGCATAAAACTTCCTACTAAAATCAGTGCTGGTGCAATAACAGGGTGAAATACATCGTTCCCTATTGTAACTCCTCCTCCAATCATTTTAATTAATGGATAAAAAAATATAGAAAGCAAAAAACAAATTCCGCAAACAACAGCTGCTAAACCGGTCCTTGCCCCGGCAACAATACCGGCTGTCGATTCTATATAACTGGTAACAGTAGAGGTTCCCATGGCCGTGCCAAAAATAGTTCCTAAAGCATCTGAAAACAAAGATCTTCTTGCTTTAGTAAGCTTGCCACCTTTTATAAACCCCGCCTGCTGCCCTATACCTATAAGAGTTCCAACTGTATCAAATATGTCCAAAAAGAAAAATACAAATATTATCATTAAAAGATTTTCTTTCCAGGCGCCATAAGGCTGCATTTTAAGAAAAGTTGGTATAATACTCGGCGGCAAAGAGACAACCCCCTGATATTTAATTAATCCCATGAATACACCTAAAACCGCATTTAGTATGATACCTATTAAAAGCGCACCTCTAATGCGAAAAGCAAGCAGTATAGAAGTTGTAATGATTCCGATAAGCGTAAGCAAGGTATAAGATTTATTCAACTCTCCCAATCCTATCATAGTACCTTGCTTTGCTATAACCACCCCGCCCCACTGTAAACCTACCAATGCAATTAACAATCCTATACCAACTGCAATTGCATTTTTAATGGAGAGAGGCACCATATCTACAAAACAACGTGCAAAAGGGAAAAGACACAATAATGCAAATAGTATCCCCGATATAAAATTAGCTCCTAGTGCTATTTGCCAACTTATTCCCATACCGATACAAATGGTATACGCAAAGAAAAAGTTATGCCCCATAGCAGGAGCTAAAGCTATTGGATGATTTGTCAGAAGCCCCATTAAAACGGTAGCAAAAAACTAAGATAAAGCAGTTGCCACCATAACAGCACCAAAATCCATCCCCGTAACAGATAAAACCGCAGGTTGTACAAAAAGGATGTAGGCACATGTCATATAAGTCGTAACTCCACCTACTATCTCACGCGTAATAGTAGAACCTGATTCATCCAGCTTAAAGAATTTTCTTAAAAACATCTCAAATCCTTTTTGCTATCACAGTATGCCTATAAATTTTAAATATTACTTGTGATAAAACTGGCTATCTCATCTTTTCCTTTAACTCCAATGCTTTGGGCAACAGGCTTACCTTCTTTAAACAATATTAAAGCAGGTATACTCATTATTCCATAATCGGAAGCTATCTTCTGATTTTCATCAACATTGAGCTTTAGAAACTTAACCGTGCCTTCAAAATCCTTAGAAACTTCTTCGAGAATAGGGGTGATCATATGGCAAGGTCCACACCACTGGGCCCAAAAATCCACAACTACAGGAATCCCAGATGAAAGAACTTCCTCCTGAAAATTATCAACCTTCACTTCATGCATCTTAAACCTCCTTTCATTTCAATCATAAGATGTTCCTTTTAATTTTTCAACATACTTCATGCACCCAACAGCTGTTTGTGCACCTTCACCGCAAGAAGAAACAACCTGCTTTAAAGAACCACTTCTTACATCGCCACAAGCAAAAACTCCTTCCACATTAGTTATTAAATTTTCCTTTGTGATTATATAGCCTCCTTTATCTAATTGCAAAAAATCTTTTAAAAATTCCGTATTAGGAGTATATCCTGCAAAAATAAATACTCCATCAAGAATAATCTCTTTAGCAGTTTGTGCATTTAAATTATTAACCAATATAGATTCCACCTTCTTTTCACCTCTAATCTCTTCAACCGTACTACTGAACACAAATTCTACATTGTTAAGAACCTTTAATCTTTCCTGAAAAATTTTATCCGCTCTAAGTCTGTCTCTTCTATGTATAAGATAAATTTTTTTAACAAATTTAGACAGGTATATTGCCTCCTCAATCGCACTATTCCCGCCTCCGATTACGGCTATAATTTTATCCTTAAAAAACATCGCATCACATATCGCACAGTAAGAAACACCTCGACCTGTAAAAACCTCTTCGCCTTTAATATTCAATCTCTTAGGATATGCTCCAGTCGCAATTATAATTGAGCGAGTTTTAAATTCTGAAGAAGACACTTTAACCGTTAAAATACCTTCTTTATCTTTTTCAACTCCAAGAACTTTTTCGCTTATTATCTGAGGAGAAAATTCATCTAACTGTTTTTTAAACAACTGTGCAAGTTCAAACCCCGATATGCCATTCGGAAAACCAGGATAATTTTCTATTTTATCGGTAAGATTAATCTGCCCACCAAAAACCATTTTTTCAAAACATAAGATATCCGCTTTAGCACGAAGCAGATAAAGTGCAGCCGTTATACCAGCAGGGCCCAGACCAATAATTACAGCATCCTTCATTCTATTACCTCCAACTGATAAGGGTGGTGAATAACTATCTCAAAAGATTTTCTATACTTTCTTATCATACCATAAACTTTAACTTTTGCCCCTTTAAGTTTCATACAATCCATACCCTTTAAGAATAAATCATTGTTCTTAAATACTGCTAATTTAAAACCTGAAGGCATTAAAAAAACATATACTCTTTTCCCTTCATAAACATCTAATATCTTTCCTTCAACAGCAACAACTTCGCCTTTAAACAAGTGGGCTTCTTTTAAATCCACATTCCTTACATCACTCCAAATACCTCTTTTTTTATCCAAAGCATTTTTAAAGCTTTTTGCAAACAAATCTGAATATTTAAGATTCGGACTACGTATATCTATTACCGCAAGACCATTTTGAATAATATTTTTATTAACAAAATCATCTCCTACAAAAACATACCCCAAGAGTCTTTTGTATTTATCTTTTTTTTCTCTATCATATTCAATCCTTATCTCTTTATTAAAAACAAGTTTCTTATTCATTAAATAAGCCTTTTCACCCCAATAACTTTCCTTATCAACCCAACTACCTGAAGTCATCTCTTTGGTCTCAGGTGAATTTAACCCTAGATAACGGAGCAACACTCCGCTTCTAAGTTTAATTGTATCTCCGTCTATTACTTCCACAACAAAACCAGAACAAGGGAGTTTGGGGTAAAAAATAAAAACCGCTACCCCCATAAGTACTAAAAGTGCTGGTATCAAACAGCCGAGATATCTCTTGATAATCATAGCACTAGATTTTAAACCACATTGTTTATAACTTTCAAGCGGAAAGCACACCTTTTAAGAAATACATTGACCATGTATTTAAAACCTGGTTATAATTCTAAACATGAAAAAACTAAATGTAGGTGTTATTGGCACAGGTCATGTCGGTTCTTTTCACGCAAAAATTTATTCTCAAATGCCTGATGTAAAAGTCACATTTCTCTGCGACGTAATAGAAGCAAGGGCAAAACAACTGGGGAATCAATTAAAATCCAACTATTCTAACAATTACAAAGATGGATTCTCATTAGTAGATGCTGTAAGCATAGCTGCACCAACACCTTTTCACTATGAAATAGCTAAAGATTTTTTAAAACACGGTAAAGATGTATTAATTGAAAAACCAATTACTATCAACCTAAAACAAGCCCAACATTTAATTCAAATTGCAGATAAAAACTCATGCATACTTCAAGTAGGACATGTGGAAAGATTTAACAAAGCATTTTCTGCGATAAGAGATGTCCCCGGAGAAATAAAATTTATCGAATGCCATAGAATAGGACCTTTTACCCAAAGATGCATAGATGTAAGCGTAGTGCTGGATTTAATGATACACGATTTGGATATAATACTTGAGTTATTACCTTGCAAAATTAAAAGCATTAACGCCACAGGATTAAAAGTAATGACAGATTTCCCCGATATTGCTAATGCACGTATTGCATTTGAAAACGGAGCTGTTTGTAATATTACATCCTCTCGTGTATCAGACGATGCTTTAAGAAAAATAAGAATATTTAAAGAAAACTCTTACATTTCCCTAGACTATAAACTCCAAGAAGTAAAAATCTATCAAAAACTTAACAAAAAAATAATTAAAAAACAAATTCCTATAAAAAAAGAACAACCATTGCAATTAGAACTTAAGAGTTTCATAAACTCCGTAAAAAAAAGAATTCCTCCTCTAGTCAGCGGTAAAACTGCCAAAAAAGCATTGGAAACAGCACTGAAAATAGAAAAAATAATCTCCCGCACCTCTTAAAATATGAAAAAACTATTTTTAATTGCTGGAGAGCCATCAGGGGACCTTCAGGGCAGCCTTTTAATTAAAGAGATTAAAACACTCACAACTAATATAGAATTTTATGGATTAGGAGGACGCCTTATGCAGAATGAGGGGGTTCATATTTATTATGACTTAGCAAGCGAAGCAGTAGTTGGTTTTGTCGAAGTAATAAAAAAAATAAAATTCTTCAAAAAGATATTTAAAGAAACTCTTGATAAAATCCGCAAACAAAAACCAGACGCAGTAATATTCATAGATTATCCCGGATTCAATCTCAGATTAGTTAAAGCAGTAAAAAAAATGGGCATAAAAACCATATACTACATCAGCCCGCAAATTTGGGCATGGGGGCAGAAAAGGGTTGAAATCATAAAACAATACGTTGACGAAATGATTGTCTTCTTCAGATTCGAAGAAGATTTTTATAAACAATACGAGATAAAAACAAAATTCATAGGTCATCCGCTATTAGACCTGATAAAGCCAACTTTAACGGAGCAAGAATTCATAAAAAAATATAATTTACGGGAAAATACAAAAAGAATATTTATCATGCCAGGATCCCGTGATAATGAAGTTAAAAAACATTTGCCTGTAATTATTAAAGCAATTAAAACTCTTCCTGATAACAATATTTATGAATTTCTTCTTTTAAGCTCTCCTTATCTAAAGAAAAACACACTTGAAGCAAAAACACCTTTTTTAAAAATCATATCACATGACAATTACAATGCTATTTATCATTCTTATGCCGGGATTGTAGCATCGGGGACAGCAACATTGGAATCTGCTTTATTAACAAAACCATTTATAACAATATACAAAACTTCACTCCTAAATTATCTTATTCTAAAACCCCAAATAAAAGTTCCTTGCATTGGAATAGCAAATCTAATTCTTAAAGAAAAAGCCATACCGGAGCTTGTTCAATATAATTACACATCTTCTAATTTGGCCAAAGAACTCAACAAACTATTAGACGATTCCAAACATTATAAAACATTGCAAGAAAAACTTTTAAATTTTAAAAAAATCTTGGGTGAGGGAGGAGCCGCCAAAAGAGCTGCAGAATATATCTTAGAAGTGTTGAATTAAGCCTTTCTTACAGTTATCCCTTTATTAGTGAGATATTCTTTTGCTTCTTTAATGGTATACTCGCCATAATGAAAAATAGACGCAGCAAGAACCGCATCCGCACACCCCTCGTTAAAAGCCTGATAAAGATGCTCTAAATCACCAGCTCCTCCAGATGCAATTACTGGAATATTCACTGAAGTCGAAACACTTTTTGTTAAATCCAAATCATATCCTGCTTTTGTCCCATCCCTGTCCATACTGGTTAATAAAATCTCACCAGCTCCTAATTCTTCAACCTTCTTCGCCCATTCCACTACATCCAACCCGGTAGCATCTCTTCCTCCGGTAATATAAACTTCCCACTTATCTAAATTAAATGAGTTCCTCTTTACATCTATCGCAACAACTATGCATTGACTCCCAAACTCATATGATGCTTCCTTAATTAAATTCGGATCTTTAACAGCAACTGTATTAATAGAAACCTTATCAGCACCTGCTTTTAGAAGCTTCCTAATATCTTCAAGATTTTCAACTCCTCCTCCAACAGTTAACGGAATAAACACCTTCTCAGCTGTTTTAGTAATTACATCCATTATCGGTTTTCTCTCTTCAAATGAAGCTGTGATATCCAAAAAAACAAGCTCATCTGCCCCTTGAGAATTATACGCCTCGGCTTGGGTTACAGGATCTCCTGCATCTTGCAAGTTTAGAAAATTTATCCCTTTTACAACTCGCCCGTCTTTCACATCTAAACAAGGTATGATTCTTTTAGCCAGCATTTTACACCTCTCTTAAATTATAAGTTTTATAAAATTACTAAACACATCCAAACCTAAAGAACTACTTTTTTCAGGGTGAAACTGAACACCATAAATATTATCTTTTTTTACTACCGAAGCAAATTCCACACCATAATTCGTTGTTGATAAAATAACTTTTTCATCAACCGGACTCACATAATAAGAATGAACAAAATAAAAATATTCCTCATTTCTCATATTCTTAAAAAGTGTATCCCCTGCTTCTTTGGTTCTATAAAACACCTGATTCCATCCCATATGCGGTATTTTAACACCTGCAGAAAAACGAACAACCTTACCTTCTATTAAACCAAGACCTTGAAAATTGCCATGTTCTTGACTTTCTGTAAACAAAAGCTGTAACCCTAAGCATATCCCTAAAAAAGGAACTCCCTCGGTGATTCTTTTTTTCAAAACATCAAAAATCCTAATCTTCTTAAGATTCTCAACCCCTTTTCCAAAAGCACCTACACCAGGAAGTACAATAGCATCAGCACTTAAAATTAAATCCACCTCATTGGTAACACAGATTTTAAAACCAAAAGGTAAAGAAACATATTCTAAAGCCTTTGCAACACTATGTAGATTACCCATATGATAATCAATTACAGCAATAACTTTCATGATTCAAGAATATTATAAGATAAAATGCATATTGACAAGAAGAAATAATATTCTTAAAATAAACTTTATGAAAAAAAACTATAATATTTTCTCAATAGCATTTCTTCTTTTAATATACCTAGTTCTTTTAAACTTCATACAACTTATCAGCCGAGAAAATAAAAAAATCAATGCAATCTTAGCTCAGTTAGCTGGGAATCAAATATCAATAGTAAAAAATACATTCTCAACGGTTACTCTAAGCCCTCTATCTGAAATTAAAGTAAATTTCTGGAAAATGGATCCAGAAACTTCCGAAAAGGGAGAGTATTTAGGTTCTGCAACTTTTATTACTCAAGGAAAACTTTCTACAGATGTTAAAAACCCCGAATTACTAAAAATTCTTGAGAATACCTATGTTCCAATAGGAGAATTAAGCGAGGAAGGAACCGCCCGAGATTGGCAGATAAATTATAAACCAGGTTCTTTTTCTCATTTAAAAGCAATCACACAGGAAGCCTGGCGCTGGAATTACATAGCAGAGACAGAAGTGTTATCGGAAAAAGAACAATAATTCTTATTCTTAACAAAACAGCCCGCGAGAGGATTTGAACCCCCGACCTAGGCATTACGAATGCCTTGCTCTACCAACTGAGCTACACGGGCAATCTGATTTAATAGTTTAGAATAACCTTACGCGTTTTACAAGGCAAGAAACTTAAGAAAAAGGGCGCCCCCTCTTGGCAACCCCAGTATTAACATTAAAAAATATGACAACTTAGAATTTTAATTCGTATAAAGTAATGGGATTATTATCTACATTTACATCCGAATCTACCGACGGATAATTTGCAGCATTAATTTGAATTTCATTAAGTATTTTTACAACCCTTCCTTCATCATCAATGTGGGTATTAAACACAGGCATTTCATCTGCTTTGCTATTACCGTATAACTTTTCCGCCATTGCTAAAGATGAAATGCTGCAAATAAGAAATATCACACCAAGACCTAAAAGTATTTTTCTCTCTTTTATCTCTCCTGTCTCCTTTTCTTTATTTTTCCTATTCATATTGCTTTCCTCATCTCCTCTTGATACAAATTCCATGCCAAATATCCCAATAAAAATATAAACATAAGTAATTACGAATAAAAATGTTACAAATCCAATTAAATAGCAATAATATGATGACTAAAAAGTGTAAACACATATTGACAATCGAGAAAGGAATTACATACGCAGATAAAATAAAAAATGCCGAGACCCAGAATCCCTCCCCCACATTTTGTAACTGATTATATTATCATAGGGTTTGAACATCTTCGACCTCCTTTTGTGACATTAGCGTGACGTTGGTCTTTTACCTTAGGAATAAAACTCGCTCTAAAATACTCATATCTAATAATATTTTCGGGCGGATTATTGTATGTTTCCTCCATCACTTGTTTACTACTCCATCCGCCTATTTCTTGTTTCGTCTTACTTGATAACTCTGGTCCACTTGCAAAAGTATGCCGTAAATCGTGAACTGTAGCCTTGAGGATACCAACTTTCTTACATATCTTGTGCATCTTATCCCTCATTCTATTTCGCTGGAGAAGATTACCTTTGGAATCAGAGAATACTAGCTTACCTTTAGCTTGCTTTATCGCCTACCGTAATATAGATTTTAGCTCTGGATGAATTATATAAATTTTTTGAGGACGCAAGGTAAAAAGTAAGGAAATAAATTGATATGGAATATATTAGACTTTGCACATCTGCAATTTCAGAAAGAATAAAATTATGCACAAGAAAAATTGGCTGAATTATCTAAAATTGACTATGAGTATAAATAAAAAATTAATCTATACCAAAATATTCTTTTATGATTTAACGACTCTAAGAGTAAACGGTCTATTGGCTGGAGATATTTAGGTAGTTAGTTTATAAAGCCTGACTATTATTTTTAGCCAAGCTTTTTGTTTTAAAGATATTTAATTAGATTAGATGATATGATTAATGATAAATGGGGCTATTACCTTTGTTACTGATATCGATGGCTATATAATTATAAGCAATGTCTCCTTCTCTGAAAGAATATCTCATAGGATAGATACCTACACCTCTACTGGTCGGCCTTAAAATTATTGGCATATTTGTAGAGAGGGTTGTACTTACAGGAAAGTCTGTTGCTGCAAGCCCTGCTATACCCATATCTCTTAATACACCTATAAAATGTGCTGTTAATCCGCCTCTATCGCATATTACACCTGCAGCCTTTGTTAGATTGTAGATATTTATCATCCTGGTATCAGGAGTACTATTTATAATAAATCTACCGCTGGCATCTATTTCACCTCTATTATACTGAGTATATTGAGTTACCAGTACAGGTCCTTGCGAGAACATCTCTCCATTCCAATTACTAGCTGTCATCAATGGTTCTCTGTCTACCGGAAGTCCTCGCCAACTATCTTTAGCAGTCAATATATAATACATTTTCATCCTTCTGCTCTCTGTTTTACGTGCCGTTACGATGATATCATGGGTTTGGTTATAATCAATAACGCTTAGTACTATAAGCCCGTCAGCTTCAGAGGCTATATCCTGCGATACCTTTTCTAATTGCCATGGTTTTGGAACTTCACTCAATAAATAATTATTGGCGATATCTTGTATAGACCGAATTGTCTCTTCATCGCTATAGAATAGTTCAGGTTTATCTACCTGTAATACCTCTTTTAGTTGATCGACTAAAGCCTCTATCTGCCTTAAACAGGATAGGGCAATATTGGTATCTTCTACATGCGCACGTAGAAAACCAAGAGTTGGGAATGTAGATGTTCTTCTATCAACAATGCTCTGGTAGATCTCTTGGAAAGCCTGGAATTTTGCATTTACAAACTCTACGTAAGGTGTACTTGGAAGACTACCATCTTTCGGTTCTCCCCTTAAGGAATCTTTAATCTCAGTTATCGCTGCTGTTAAATAGTTTATCTCATATAGTAAGATCTCTGCTTCTGTAAGGCTTAGATCCCTTAATACCAGCTGTCCGCTTGAGATATCTATCGTTGGTCCGTAAGTACGCTGGGGATCTATATGCATAAGGGTTAGATTGTCCAGATAAGATTGGTCATCTGCAGGAAGCCAGAAACGGTGCGATATGTAACGGTCTAAGATGAGTGATGTAAGGGAGGCGTTTATAGCCGATACAAGTCTTTCATAAGTATAAGGGGTTATGCCCTGCATCTCTCCTGTTGCTTGATTGAAGCTAATGCTACTGTCTGAAAAGGTTATCATAATATTTTTAGCAAAGCTCGATAATACTCTATCAAAAGCCATGGTCTCTATTCTTGTATTTAAACTTATCTCTGGGTTATTTATTATCTGATGTAGCTTTTGTCTAATTTCGACTGCTGTTGTAGTGCCTTCTAAGCTTCTGAAATCGGTATAAATCGACTTTAGTATTTCATCAAACGGAAATTCTATCTCATCTTCAACTTGCGATCTCCAGTAATTGCAGCAGTGCTCCAATTGCCCTGTATTACCTACATTATAGGGTCTCTGTAATAGATTTAGCATTATTTCTGTCTCGTTCCCTCTCCAATCGTTTTCTTCAGGTAGGCTACTTACATCGGGTAAATAATCTGTTTCTACTATGCGTATATGGAAGTCCATCTCTCTTAGCTGTTCTATTGTAGCTTGGGCCTCTGGTCCGGTTCCGGGGTTAAATATAGTTATCCCCCGCGGAACAAAACAGTTGTCGTCTTCTAACCTTCTAAACTCTTCTATTGCTTCAGCAACACTGACTAATCGTGATAGATATGTAACCCCGTGCTTTTGGTCTAAAGCTCCACGCTCATCTACATATTGAAACTCTGCTAATCCATTTGCAATTAAAGCTTCATATCTGGACTTAAATCTATCAACATCTATTTTTGCAGGAAATAATTTACATAAGGACACAACCAGATAGCGTGTAAAATAATCAGAACCTTCGTTTCTCTGGTCAAGGTTCAATATAAACTCTTGGAATGAATTCTCTATCTCCCAGAGTTGGACTATCTTATCTATGTTATTATATGCTGTCTCTAGGTCAACAGCTATGGAAGGAGTTACACCTGTTCTTATATCGGTAATTATAGATGTTAAAAACGCATACAATATAGCTGGTTGCTCTTGGTATAGTTGTTCGATGTTTGCAGCTACATATTCAAGGCTGGGTATTATCTCATCCCAGGATTGCCAGAGATGATTAATCAAAGCTGATGATATCTGTTCATCAGTTAGACCTGATTTTAAAAGAGTCTCTGTATTTAAGGTTTTTTCTTTTGATCTGCGAAGGGTTGGGTTATCTATTTCTAGGATATTGATATTAGAAGATGTAAAACATAAAACAGATAGCAATATAGAGATAACAATTTTATTAAATATATTTCTAGTTATCAATTTTTGCCTCCCAGTGTAGTTATACCGTATATTTATTTAGAATACAAATCAGTTTTTCTAGAATTTACAGTAGAACAACCCAAAATGAATCCTTTCGAAAAAACGGTAGAACCTATTTTAGGAAAGGTTGTATTTGTTAAAAAAGGAATTTACGGTAGTGAAAATATGTATTTACGTGGAACAGTGAAAAATATTACCGATAAACCGTATAAGAATGTGATTGTAGCGTGGACTTTTTGGAATGCAAACAATGAATTGTTTAGTGGATAGAGCAGTGGAGTCGAAGGAGAAACTAGCTCCGTCTTTATAGATTCTATTGAATACCTAGATAGTAAATGCGAAGCAAATTTTTCAATAGCTGTTAAAACGTATAGTGGATTAGGGTCAAGATTTGAATCGAAAGTTAGGAGTGCATATGGGACTAGGCGATACGAGATATTCATTTATCTCTTAAAAGACTAAAAATATTGATATTTGAAATAAATGCTACCTCACATCCTTAGTTGATACAAACAATGGTCTAATTTTATCAAAATCCCACTTTTGGTCTAAACCCCTTACTATTTGTGCCCAAATAGTGCCCAGAATAAAGCAAAATCTTGTGACGTTAGCGTGACGTTAAGAAACTAAGTTATACAAAACTCTACAAATTTATACAAGGATATACCAAGAAATAATAAAGACGTAACCGTATAAAGTTTCTACAATTATGCCCTAATCTATATAGAAAATACGAGTTACGAGAATCCCCTAAAAATAAAAAATGCCGAGACCCAGAATCCATTCCCAACATTTTGTAAGTGGTTATATTATCATAGGGTTTGAACATCTTCGATCTTCCTTTGTGACGTTAGCGTGACATTAGTCTTTTACCTTAGGAATAAAACTCACTTTAAAATACTCATCTTTAATAATGTTTTCGGGCGGATTATTGTATGTTTCCTCCATCACTTGCTTGCTACTCCATCCGCCTATTTCTTGTTTCGTC
>JAVCDA010000081.1 GCA_030765145.1 Candidatus Saelkia tenebricola
GCTGATCTTAAAGCCTCTTCTGCCAAAACAGAGCAATGCATCTTTATCGGCGGAAGCCCCCCTAAAGCCTCGGCTACTGCCCGATTGGATATTTTTAAAGCTTCAGCTACGGATTTACCTTTTACCAATTCTGTCACCATTGAGCTCGTGGCAATCGCGGCACCGCAGCCAAAGGTTTTAAATTTTGCATCTATAATTATGTCATTCTTAACTTTAATATAAAGCTCCATAATATCCCCGCAAACAGGATTTCCTACTTTACCAATACCATCAGGATTTTTTATCTCACCTACATTTCTGGGATTCTTAAAATGCTCCATTACATTATCACTATATAATTGCATTATTTTTACTCTCCCTTATATAACGGCGACATAGCACGCAATTTTTTTATAACCCGAGGTAAAACTTCCAATACATAATCTATATCCTCATCCTGGGTGAATCTACCCAAAGTAAACCTTAAAGAACCATGTGCCGACTCAGGAGCAATCCCTATTGCTAATAACACATGGGATGGCTCTAAGCTTGATGAGGTACAGGCTGAACCTGTTGAACAGGCAATACCTTCGAGATCTAAATTTAAAACCATGGACTCTCCCTCTACGTATTCAACAGAAATATTTACATTGTTAGGCAATCTTAGTAAGGGATGGCCATTTAATTTAGTGTTATCTATTGTTTCTAAAATTCCTTTTATTAATTTATCTCTTAGGAAATAAGACTTCTTCATTTCTTCATCCATTGTCTCTCGAACTAAATCAACAGCTTTACCTAAACCAACAATGGAAGGCACATTTTCAGTAGAAGCTCTTCTCTTTTTTTCCTGATCTCCCCCTTCTAAAAAAGGTGAAATTTTTGTTCCCTTCCTTATATATAGCGCACCCACACCTTTGGGACCATAAAACTTGTGGGCTGATAAGCTCAATAAGTCTACATTCAAATCATCCACATTAAGGGGAATATGCCCGAATGTCTGCACACCATCGGTATGAAAATAGACACCTTTTTCTTTAACAATTTTCCCAATCTCTGCTATCGGCTCAATAGTACCTATTTCATTATTAGCATGCATAATCGAAACTAAAATTGTTTTATCGTTAATTGCATCTTTTACATCTTGAGGATTTATAAGCCCGTATTTATCAACTTTTAAATATGTAATTTTAAAACCCTGTTTTTCCAAAAATTCACACGGCTCAGTAACTGCATGATGTTCAATTGAAGAGGTAATAATATGATTACCTTCCCCCTTATTGGCATAAGCAATCCCTTTTAAAGCAAAATTATTGCTTTCTGTACCGCCGCTTGTAAACACAATCTCTGTAGAACTTGCACCCATTAATGAAGCTACCTTCTCCCTTGCATCTTCAAGAGCCCGCTTTGCATCCTGGCCAAAGGAATGAAGACTGGAAGGATTTCCGTAGATATCAAAAAAATATGGCTGCATTGCTGCAACGACTTTTGGGTCAGTAGGAGCTGCAGCAGCATAATCAAGATATATCTTTTTGTCCATAATTTTTATATTTTTACCTCCATAGCATTCATAGGGCAAATATCTACACAGACTCCACAGGCAATACATTCATCCTGAATAAATATTACCTTTTTCGTCTCTGGCTCAACATGAAATGCCAGTACAGGACACATCGGTACACATACCCCACAGTGCGTACATTTTTCTTCATCCATAATTACATCTTGAGCTAATGTTTGAACTTTAACGCCCTCTTTTTTTAAATATTCCAGTGCGTTTTTATAGTCAGGCTCATCCCCCTTTAGCTCTAAAACCAAAAGCCCTTCTTCATCAGGAGTAATAGAGGCCCTTAAAATATTAAACTCAAGCTCATAATCCCGAGATAACTTATGCAAAATAGGTTTATTCACAAGACTATGAGGGAAATGGAGCACTATTTTTTTAGCATACATAAATCCTACCTCCTTTAATGAGCAGTTCCCGAATTTTCGGGA
The DNA here is from genome assembly GCA_030765145.1 of Candidatus Saelkia tenebricola. Classification (GTDB taxonomy): domain Bacteria; phylum Omnitrophota; class Gorgyraeia; order Kaelpiales; family Kaelpiaceae; genus Saelkia; species Saelkia tenebricola. The sequence continues at coordinate 1,972 of JAVCDA010000081.1, forward strand.
TAGGCCAAAGGCTGTCTGCGAATTACAAGCAGTTCCCGAATTTTCGGGATAGGCCAAAGGCCGTCTGCGAATTACTCCTTAACTTTAAAAGACCTCAATTTATAATCTGATTCCGCACCAGGTAGAGATGCCACAGATTCTGTTAAAAGAAATTCACCTTTTTCTATCCACTGTTTTAAAGTATCAGCAATTTCAACTGCTTTAGAATAACTGGAAAGACTGCCAGTTGGAACTTCCTTACCTGAAATCTTAATTGTACCGCTTCGTAATTCAGCATAAGTTGCCCGTCCGATACTCTCATTTATCCCTTTTGGATATGCCGTACCGTAATCAACAATAGCAGCTGAGATATCTTTATCTCTTATCGCAGTATATTGGGCAATTTCTTCATTCAGTATTGGAATAGGGATTCCTATCCCAACTGTTAAAGTAGGTCCGTAACCAAGCATACTTGTTCCCCTCAGCCACTTGGATTCCATCTGCTTCAAATCTCCTGTCACTGCAATTGTCCCGGCAGGTGTTAAGGGTATTCCAAGATCATTTCTCTTAACAGTAGGGTTATGCTGAGTTCCCCACCAGCTAACATAACCAATGCCTCCACCCAAGAAAATCTTAGTACCTATTCCGATTGTCTTATAATACGGGTCGTTAAGAAGCGGCGATAATTGGCCTGCACTACAGTAATTAGCATTGCCGAGATTCGGCTTTAATGCACCCATATACGTATAAATAATCTTATCCGAAAGATTAACAGCTATATTATAGTTTTGATAACAGTTCCGGGGATTAAAAAGCACCGCTTCATTTATATCATTGATGTTGATTTTAGTTTTAAGCTCCTTACCGGGATAACAGTCAGTCCCATATGCATCTGCTTTTAACTCTATATCTTTTCCTGCAACCAAATCCTCAATAACATGTCCACCTCCATAATTAAATTCTCCGGGGTAAACTTTATTTTTAGGGTCGTCATATGATACAGCACTTGCTCCGATACAGATATCAACTGCAGCAAAACCAGTATAAGCTTCGATATTATTTAAAGTGACTCTTCCCCCACCGAATTTAATCTTGGGACTGGTATGGCCGGTATTGAAATACGCACCAGAGGAACACATCGGCCCGAAAGTTCCGGTAGTTACAACATCTACCTCAGCTGCGGCAGCCTGAGAACCTTTTTGCTCTAGGATATCAATCATCTCAGAAGCTGTAACAACAACAGCTTTACCTTTTTTTATCTTCTCGTTAATCTCTTTAATTGTCTTAGCCATTAGACACCTCCCTATTGAATAGACTCCTCTATTATCTCTTGCAATTTTTTACCGGATACAAGCATACCTCCAAAAACTGCTCCCATTCTGGGCGAGCCAAATACAGCATTAGCCGCCATTCCGCAGACAAAAAGCCCCGGATAAACCTCACGCGTATTTCCTACTATTTCTGCTTCTCCTACTTCTGCCCACATAGAATTCTCACCTAAAACTCCGCCTGTAGTAGTTGTGAGTTTGGGCCCGATTTTTTTCTCTACAATTTTACAAACTTCAGTATCATGCCCTGTTGCATCAACAACAGCTTTTGCTTTTATGCCTAACGGATCCACATGCAGCTTAGACCATGATACAGCAGACCAGTTTAAAACCAAACCTGCAACTTTATCCTTTCGTATAACAACATCTTCGACATTAATCAAATTAAATATTTTAACACCTGCTTTAATAGTTTTGGAACAAAGAGTCGAAATAGCCTCCAATGAATCTGCAATATAAAGATCTTCTTTATACTTTTTAAGAGTTACTCCAATTTCATCCATTATCGGCTTTGCCTCTTGTTGCACCACAATTTTATTAAACATCATCCCGCCACCTGCCATTCCGCCTCCAATACGCAGCTGTCTTTCAAAAACCGCAACTTTATAGTTCTTCTTCGCCAGGTAATAAGCACAAACAAGCCCAGACGGACCGGCTCCTACAATAGCAACATCTACATCAAACGAAGAAATAAAATCCTGCATAAAGCTTTCAGTTATCGCCTGGGAAATAATTACTTCATCCATACTTTCATCTCCTTTAATGAGCTCATCATTTTACACTTTGTAAATCGTTTGAGCAAATTATTTACTCCCCAGACCAAGTTGAAAGATACCTCTCACCTGTATCAGGAAAAATTATGACAATCCGTTTACCGTTATTCTCTTCTCTCTTTGAAATTTCAATTGCACCATATAATGCTGCTCCGGAAGAAATACCTGCCAAAACACCTTCTTCTCTAATCAATCTTTTAGCCAAGTTTAAGGCATCTTCATCTTCTACTGTTATTATTTCATCTATTAAATCTTTTCTTAAAACATCAGGTATAAACCCAGCACCAATTCCCTGAATCTTATGTGCCCCGGGCCCACCGCCTGATAAAACCGCAGACTTCTTAGGTTCAACAGCAACTATTTTAATCTCAGGGTTTTTTTCTTTTAAAACCTGGGCAATACCTGTAATCGTACCTCCTGTCCCAACTCCAGCGACTACAATATCAACTTCCCCATCTGTATCCCGCCAAATTTCACTTGCTGTTTTTTCACGATGTATTTTAGGATTAGCCGGATTCTTAAACTGCTGGGGCATGAAAGAGTTTGGCGTTTCCCTAAGAAGAACTTCTGCCTTTTCTATTGCTCCTTTCATCCCTTCTTCTGCAGGCGTCAGAACTAACTCTGCACCCAATAAAGATAACAATCGTCTTCTTTCAAGAGACATACTCTCAGGCATTGTTAAAATCAATTTATATCCGCGTTGGGCTGAAGTAAAAGCTAGTCCAATTCCGGTATTACCGCTTGTAGGTTCAATAATAACCGTATCTTTATTTATTAAGCCCTGTTTTTCTCCATCCTCAATCATAGCAACACCGATTCTATCTTTCACACTTGAACAAGGGTTAAAAAACTCTAATTTAGCAATTAACTCTGTATGTAAATCAGCTCCGATTTTATTCAATTTTA
>JAVCDA010000057.1 GCA_030765145.1 Candidatus Saelkia tenebricola
CTCAGTTGGCAGAGCGCTTGATTGTGGTTCAAGTTGTCGCGGGTTCAAATCCCGTCATCCACCCCATTTAATTCAAGGTAAATCCCTTTGTTTTCAATAAGAAAGAAAAGTTTTTAAATGTTCTCTTCGGATTTTCAATTTAGACTAATTACTATCAATTTATATGAATTGGGATGAATTTTGTCACAATTTTAAAACGAGAAGAGGTGGGGGTGGTAAACAGCACAATATTTAAGGAGCAATTGAGGTATACCGCCATGCTTCTCTATCAAGTGCTTTACTAAAATATCTATTGAGCCCCCTGAATTAAATAGATGGAGTCCTAATTTGCAATGCTTCTCAATATATGTTAATACTTTATTAGGAAAAGAGGGGGCATATATTTAAAAATCTAATTCTATTAAGTTTGTCGTGTTATTTCTTGCAGATAATGCCTGCATATTCTTTATCATCTAATATCACTAGAAGAGTTAAATCTTCTCAATTTGAGGTTACATCAATGCATGGTTTCGCCATGGCTATATTTAATAGATTTGGTTCGGAGCAATTTACTATGAAAGAAGCCCAGGAAGTTTTAGATAATAAAAATCCTTATTATTCATTACAGTTACTCTCTGATGCTGGAGTTCTTGAAGCGTATAAACCTGGTCTACGTAAAGAAAACCTTTATCGTCTTATTCCGCCTTTTAGTTATTCTGAAAATAATCTAAAACTGTTATCTTTTATTCCAGAATTTCAAAATAAAACAGTTAGTTCTAAAGACTTTACTGATGAATTGATCAGCAGTGCTAGAGCTAACGTTAACGTTGTAAAAGAAGCGATTGGATTATTTGATAAAGGTGTTTTTGATATTTCGCTTTTAGGTGAATTGAGTCAGCATGAGGAAATTAAGTTTCAATTTCTTATGGGCGTGATATCGCAGGATTTAGTAGGTCTTTATAAGACGTTTTCCAAGATTGAAATTAGAAATGCTGGCCTAGATCCTAAGGTTAATATAGATTATAATGCAGTAAATAATTCACTCATGATATCGCTTCCAGGATATCCTTTTGATTTTGCGTATGAAGATGATAGGGCGTCACTATTACTAATGAAAACAATGGGAATTGGTGTAGATTTAGATTCTTTAGAAATTCGAGCTGACAATATGTGGAAGTGGATAGGTACCCCAGAATTTAAGAGAGAGTTAATTTATGCTGTTGTACAAGGAGATATAATGTTCGAGGCTTTATTGACGCCTCTTGAAGGGCTTCTCTTGGGTAATTTGAGGGTTTCAATTGCAACGTTACCATTGCCTGAAGAAGTAGACTGTATTGATTTTCTTGCAAATATCGTCGAGTTTAGAAATCATTCTTCAATTAAACAAGTATATCGAGAATTTCTTAATGTTGAAAAAGAAATATTGAAAATTAAATTGCAAGCTATGGATCAGTTAACGTTTGATGAGAAGAAAATTATTGTTTTAAAATATGGGTTAGAGGATGGGCAGATGAGGACAACAGATCAAGTTGCTGAAATTCTTCAGTTATCTATAGAAAGGGTTCGGCAGATAACAATAAGTGCTCTTGAAAAAATAAGGGATCGAGGATTTTTAGAAGAGATTGAAGAGCAATTAATTCCTTATCAAGATCAACTTAGAGAAGCTTTAGAGATGTTATATCAAGAGCTGCTAAAAATAAATCCTTAATATCCAGCCGAATCCCTTAATGTGATTCAAGCAGCCACAAAATAGTCACAATGACACTGCAAAAATCACCACTTCAAATCTACTACTTATAAACCATTGATAATCAAGTACTAATAACAAATTAATTTAAATAATCTAGACATGCACTTGACTGTGGCGAGGGTGAGTACCCTTCAATCTTAATTAACGCCCCTAATTTGACTGTTGCTCTATATATGGCATACTTTATAAAGAGGGGAATTGGTACAAAATATGGGAAATCTAAAGATTAAAGGGATTGTTTTATTTATGTTAGGAATTTTTCTGTCTCTACCTAATTTTGTAGAGGCCAGAAGAATTAAACAGCCTTTAACAAGTATCAGGCTTGAAATGGCGATACGCGTTGAATCGTTTCCTCAAGTGATTCGCACTCATTTTGCAGGCTTATTAACGAGCGAGGAAGAGGTTTATATATCTGGACTTGATTATGGAGCAGGTGATGGTGAGAAAACAATAATTATCAAGGCAACCTTAGAGGATGTTTTTGGGTTCGGCTATGTTTCGTTCTGGGGTATAGACCACGGTGAACTTTGTACAAACAGTGAAAGTGCATTAAGAATTGGGGTTCAGAGAATGGACCTAAATGATATTTCCGATAATAGCGGTATGCAGGGCAGGATGGATATAATAACGATATTTGCTCCAGCAGGTGCCTTGGGTTTCTTCGTTGAGACAGCAAAAAAGATGATACATCCAGATGGCTTAATTGTAGTTGCACTATATCACCCCGAGATGCTTGAACTTTTCCAGGATAGAGCTCCTTTAGGATTCTGGGCACCAGAAGAGCTATTAAAGGAATTAACCGGATTTACCTTTATACGTTTTAATAGCGATGAAGGATGGTCTAAAGGGAGAATAGTGCCGCAAGGATATTGTGCGTTTATCTATTCTCCAAATGGATTAAAAATAGATGAATTATAAAAGTTTTATGGATAATGAAATATTTTAAGGTAATTATTTTATTTATAGTGGGAGTTGTTTTATTTTCTTGTCCTGTAGATGCAAGACGAATTCATACCAGTAGTACTATTGAGGTTATTTCTAATCGTAGCTCTGCGTTACCTAGTAAACTTGTTATAGCAGTATTTGATGTTCATGGAACTTTGCTTGAGCCTACTTGGAAACAGGAGTATGGAGATACCTATAGAGCTTGTACAGGTAGGGATGATGTTGAAGAATGGATAGATTTAAATGCTTGGAGTAAATCAACAACCGAGATTCTTAATCTTATAGCCGAGGTTTCAGGTAAAACAATTGAAGACGTTGAAGAGATATACGCTTCTTTTTATGAACATTATAGAGCTGATAACCTAGCAGAAGCTAAACCCTATACTTTAGATATCTTAAGAAGTTTAAATGAGCAGAATATACCAATAATTATAATTACTGGTAGTAGTAAAGATGTGATATTAAGGCAACTTGATGAGGCTGGGCTTCTTCAATATATAAACATAGAAAATGTTATAAGCCAGGGAGATTTAGAAAATAATTTAGGGCGAGAGATAGATAGGCGAGAGGTCTTTAGATTTTTGCAAAATAGATTATCAGATTATACCTTTGCTTATTTTGATGATTGGAACAGAGGTATGCAGCAAATAATTACAGAAGGTGGCATAGTCTTTGGATTACCTCAGGGTGAGTTCGAAAGCGGAGAGTGGTTTAAGAATAGGAATCTACATATTGCATCTGGTGCAAACTATATTCTTAATGGCTGGTCTGGATTTCAAGATGTAGTGAACATATTAACAGCAAATGAGAGTTTAGCAGTAGATATTGAACAGATTGAGGTTGGTCAAGACTTAATTGAAGAATTTACTCAAGAGTTATCTATTGCTCAAGATAGAGTAGTTAACATAGAGGTTTTTGTCGCAGCTAATAGAGGGCGTGATTTTACAGTCTATACTCGCTTAATGGGTGCTGCAACTTATGCAAAAGCCGATGCTACATTTCCTTATTTCCCAGAGTTTCAGGAAGGAGATGTAATAGTTGATGCAGGTTCTGGAACCGGAGAGCTTGCGGAGCTTATGGCACTTGAATTTAGAGGTGTAAGGGTTATAGAACTAGATATATCTCATGAACTTCAGGAGAGGGCATCTGAAAATCAGACATTAACGGAGCTTGTTTACGGAGATGCTCAAGAGATTAATTTTCCACCTGGGTCGATAAAACTTAAATGTTATTTTACAGTTGGCCATGAGATCGAGTCTTTTGGAGGTAGCATGGAAATAGCCCTTAGTAATACCTTTGTTGAGTTAAAACCAGGTGGCCGTATTATTGTAAGAGATTTTGTTATACCTTCTAGGACAGAGCCTTTATATATGAAGCTGGATTCAACTGATGGTTTGAATGCATTACCAGAAGGGTTAAGTTCTGATGGTATTGATTATAGTACGTTGTCAACTAGAGCTCTATTCGATAGATTTTATCAAGAGTTTGGAGATGGGGAGGCATTTGAATATGAGTCAGTTATGATTGATGGAGAGGAGTATATAAAGATAGCTCCTGAATGGGCATATGAGTTCTATATGCGAAAAGATTATACCGCAAACTGGCGTAATGAGATAAAAGAGAAGTATGGATATTGGAGTCTTGAAGAGGCTGAGAACACTCTAATTGGTTTAGGTTATGAGAATATAAGAGCAGTTCCAGAATATAATGATTGGATAATAGGCAATCGTCTTAGAGGTCAGATCGGATTATATGAAATCAATGAAGACGGATTGCTCTATGAAGTAGAATTATCGCCTACCCATATGATTGTTGTAGCAGATAAGCCTTTAATTGATTCAGAAGTAGGTGGTCAAATAGGTACAGAAGGTGCAATTGATGTTATAAATTATCAGAATCTATTTGATTCTATTACGATTGATAGCGAGAGAGGCATAGTTAGAATAGATGACAACGAGTTTTTAGTAGATATGGATTCAGTTAAGATAAGCTCTAAACATGTTGTTTTTGAACTTAAAGATAGAGAGGGTTATGTTCTAAAAATTGTACGATCGGATACCAGGAGCGCTCATAATGTATTTAAATCAATGTATCAGATTGTAGAGCGTCAGGATATATTAGATGAATTTGGTATTCCTTATCTTAAGGTAGCTGAATTTGATACCGCAGGGCCACCTTATCGTTATGTCGTACAAGAAGCGGCTCTTGAAGGGTCTATATCAGCTGCAGATCTAATTTTAAATGGAGAGTTATCCGAAGTAGATATATTGCAGATAGCGGAGATAGTCAATAGATTTGAAAAATCTAAACAGTATCAATTAAATATGAACCCTTACGCTTGGTATAGAGTTAAAAATGATGATGGGACTACTCAGATGGTCTATTTTTCAGGGATAGTATATCTCTATGATGAGAGATGGGAGTTTAGGTATATAGGTTTAATGCAGTGGATAGACAAAAAATATTTAGAAGGGGCAGAGGATTATAGAGCTGTTGTACCTTCTATAAATGAGTATAGAGAGTTTTATAGCTATGACTGGCTAGACTCTAGCAGCGATCCTATTAGAGTATGGAAGAAGTATCTAGATAAAGCTGTATGGCCAATCGAGAGAATATTAAAGATAGATAGCAATGAAGATAATTAAAAATATTGGGTTGTTTGTCGTATTAGTACTGTTCTTTGTTTCTAATTTTGCTGATGCAAGAAGAGCGAAAAGCAACAGTATTTTATTAGCCGTTAATCATTATAGGGCTATATTAAATCAAGATCCTAGAAATGAGTTGCTTCTTGGCAATTTAATAGAACAATTAAGGAGCGTGGATGCTGAGGAGGCTTTAACTGCATCTTTAGTATTAATGGTTTCTCCAGAGAGAATAAATTGTAGCTATGTGTTTAAAGTTAAGGTTTGACATATATGTAGTCATCTTTTGGCTAAAAGACGGTGTTAAGTTGTGATTAATAAAAGATAAATTTGTTAATTTATACTTGACAATAAAGATTTTCAAGGTATACTTATTTTTAGAGGCAGAAGAGATGAAGATTGTCGGAGTAAATATAAAGCGACTTAGGGAGGATCAGGGCTTGACGCTCAGAGCTTTAGCTAAAAAGCTGGGCATCAGCGCAAGCTTCTTATCGCAGGTTGAAAGCGGTAAGGCTTCCCCATCTTTAGCAACATTAAAAAGTATTTCTGATGCTCTTACCACGACTGTTGGCAGTCTCGTAGGGGAAGAGCAGAAGATAGATGACAATCCTATAGTAAGATTAAGCGAAAGAAAACATGTACAGGAAGCAGGGAAGGGGATTAACATGTATCTATTGACATCGCGTGATCCTAACAAACAGATGGAGCCTCTGCTGTTTAAATTGAAAGAAGGTGCGATATCAGGGGCGGCATCTTATAAGCATTTTGGGCAGGAATTCGTGATGGTGCTGAGAGGTTACATTGAGATTACGCTTAATGAAATAGTCTATACGTTAAGGAAGGGTGATAGCATATACTTCAATTCAAGCGTACCACATGCTTTTAAGAATATAGGTAAGGGAGAGTCGGAGGCTATATGGGTTATAACACCACCGACTTTTTAAAAAAGTAATTTTTTTTGAGAAAAGTGTTAACCAATAGTTAATAGTGTTAACTTGGACAAAACAAAATGGAGGTGTATTATGAAAGAACTAATGAAAGCAAAGGCTAAGGGCCTCAGAGAGTCACTGGCGAAGTTTTCCGAAAAGATCGAAAGTTTTGAACTCATGCCTTCAAATATGGGTGAGTTTACGGATCTTATTTTATCCGAGATGAGATATCTGGGATTTGACAAAGTTATCAAGGATAAGGCTGGCAATTTGGTAGGCGTAATAAAAGGTTACGGTAATAAGGATGCCATTGCTATGGTGTCGCACATTGATATTATGACACCAACACAACAAAAACTGGAAGTTATTAGTAATAGTGGGATAGCAAAGTTTAGATCCGGAGTTATCTCAAGTGTTTATTCGGGTGCCCTAATGAAAAGAACCATGTTACCCATGACCGGCGATTTGATAATTTGCTGTGTGCCCAGGATTGAATGTTGTGATTTCGGCATCAAATATCTTTTTGATGATTTTTTAAAGGATAGGATCAAAAAGATTAAAGGTGTAATACTTTGTGAGCCTACCGATTTTAATATCAATCTAGGGCATAAAGGAAGGATGGAATACGAAATAGTGGTCAAAGGCAAATTGAATAGGAATTTTCTGGAGAATCGCGGGATGAATATGCTTAGCACGATGTTTCCTTTGATAAGCGAATTAGCGAAAGTGTCAAAAGAGCTGCCAAGCGATTTTAATTTAGGGCGTTCCGGTCTGAGAATAAAGGATGTGCGTTATAGCGGATATCAGCCGCAGGATGAGGTAAATGAATTCCGGATAGTTGTTGATAGGGTGTTTATACCTGAGGAAACCGAAGGTTATATTTTGAATAAAGCCAAGACAATTGCAAAGACCGTATATAAGCAAGAATCAGATGTTACGGTTAATGCACTTTTGACAAAGGAGAGGGTAAAAACACATACAGGGCTTGAACTGGTATCTGCAAAAGAGTTTAAACCCTGGTTTATGGAGAGCCATCAGCCTTTTGCTTTAGAATCGCTCAAAAGTTTAACTGAAAACGGATTCAAATCGAATTTTGGATATTGGAAAAAGATTGTAACGGAAGGCTCTTACACTTACGCGCAGCTTAAAATACCAACAATAGGATTTGGCGCAGGATCAGAAGATAATCTAGATTCAAATACCGGTTCTTTAGGCTTGGATAAGCTTGAGAAAGCTTTCTATGGTCAAGCATTGATCGTTCAGAGGAATATAGGTATGCCTACATTTGGATGGAGCTCTGGTGAAATTTAAGAAGAAAACAGCTAGCATACTTGTAATTAATTGCGGAAGTTCATCCTTAAAGTATAAGATAATAAGGATGCCGGATGGCGATGAATTAGTCTGGGGAGAGGCTGAAAGGGTGGGCATCAAGACGCAAAGCGCTTCTATTGTTACGCATTCAGTCCTTGGTAAAAAGAGAATGATTGAGGCGTCACTTCTGGATCATTCGGCTGCGCTTAAGAAAGTGCTTGAGTTGATAGCTGATGATTCAAAGAAAAATAAAGATATAAAGTTCGATATTTTTGCTCATCGATATGTCCACCCGGGAATGTTTTTTACTCGGCCTACGAAGGTCAATCAAGCCGTTTTAACAAAACTGAAAGAAACATTGCCACTCGCAGCTATCCATAATCCAATAGTCTACAAATTGCTTGAATTTTGTCATCATGAGTATTCTTCTATAAATCAATTTGTTGTATTTGATACGACGTTTCATAAAACTATTCCTCCCGAGTTTGCTGTTTATGCTCTTCCTCTTAAAGTTATTAAGAAATACGGTATCAGAAAGATTGGTTTTCACGGCATATCTCATCGATATGTAATGGAAGAGGTTTGCAAGTTTCTTAATAGAGCTCGATCTACGCAAAAAATAATAAGCTGTCATTTGGGTACAGGCGGATCGAGCGTTTGCGCAATAAGCGACGGGAGATCTGTAAATACTTCAATGGGATTTACACCGCTTGAAGGATTGATGATGAATACCCGCTCAGGTGATATCGATCCCGGAGTGATATTTTATATAATGTTTAAAGAACGTTTTTCTCCGGAAGAGACTGAGAATATCTTGAATAATAAAAGCGGTATTCTTGGGGTATTTAATACATCATCGGATCTAAGAGATGTTATTAAGGATATAACTACAAATAAAAAAGCAAAAATGGCATTTGACATGTATGTACGCAGGGTAAGGGCATATATAAGTTTTTATTCTCTTATATTGAAGAAACCGGATATTTTGATATTTACAGATTCGCTTGGAGTGGGATCGCCCATATTGCGACAAAGCATTTGTAAGAATATGGGATTTTTAAGTCTAAGTATAGACGAAGATAAAAATGTCGAATATGGCAACGGTATAAGCGATATATCAGTGTCTAAATCTGAAACGAAAATTCTTGTGATTCCTACGAATGAAGAGATTATGATTGCAAGAGAAGCTTATAAGGAGTTGATAAAAAATGATACTGGTTATTGATTATAATCTAAAAGATATAAAAGTATGGGCTTTTAAAGAAAAGTGCGATGAACTGTTCGCATCTCGCTGTATTCAAAATGTCGATGAGATAAAAGATGACGAAGCCCTCAAGAAGATCATTCGTATTATTACCGGTAAAGAAAAGATTAAAGCTATCTCATTCAGAATATTATTCGGAGGAAATTATTTTAATAAGCCAACGCTTGTTGACGTAAAGTTTTTTTCACACTTTGAAAATTTAACGGATTCTTTCCCTTTTTATGTGCCGTTAATGTTGGAGATGTTGAAAAGATTCCAGAAAATATTCAAAAACACGCCTCTTATAGCTTTTTTCGAAACTTCATTTTTTTTGAAATTGCCTGATGAGGAGAAATATTATGCCCTGCCGTTTGATTATCATCAGAATAATAAAATAAAGAAATGGGGATTTCACGGTATATTTCATGAAGCAAATGTAAATATCTTCCCCAAAGTCGACAAAAATATATCTATAGTATTTGATAAGCAAACCACAGTATGCGCTGCTTGTAATAATAAGCCTCTTTCTGTGAGTTTGGGATATACGTCACTGGAAGGTGTTATGTCCAGAACTAGTTGTGGACATTTGGATCCAGGCATAATATTTTACCTTATGAATGTTCATAAGTTCTCTATCTACGAAATTGATGAAATGCTGAAGAATAAAAGCGGCTTTGTGGGGCTTACGGGCTATGATATCGAATTAAAAGATATGCTGAAACTGCGTGGCAAGGATGCTAAGGTTGATCTTGCATTTGACGTTTATCTGGCTCAGATACTGAAATATATAGGCAATGGGATATCAGTTATGGGAGGGTTGAATAATATTGTTTTTGCCGGTAACAACGCGGGCGTATTTATTCCGATAATTCATGACGTTATCAAAAAGATATCATTTTTAGGAATAAATACTATAAGTTTGCCATGGTCTGAAGATAAAGAAATAATTGATATTACTTCTGTGGAGTCTAAAATTAAAGTATATATTAATAAAATGGATCTTGCCAAAGTTATCTTTCACAAGAGCGAGCTTTTTTAAACCCCCCAATGATTTAAAGAGTATAAAAGCCAGATAAGATAATGTCTGAGTCAAGAGAGATTGACGAGAAAATCGATTTTACTAATCCAGGAGTAGGAGTTATTGTTAAACTTCCTGTGAATGAAGTCATAAAATCCGAAGAAGAGCTCGAGTAAGAGATCAATAAGTATTAGTTTGGATATAATCTTGTAAGTTATAGTCGCATTAAGGAAGTTGCCCGTTTACGTGAAGTAATTGTGGATTATTTTTATGAATCAAATCAGTTTATGTCTACTGAAGTTTTGTGAAGGAAATATTTTTTAGCTTTTACTTATGCTGCGTGTAGAGCCAGTTAATATTTCCTTTATCTGTGTCGAAATATATTGTTTCTAGTTTGATAAGATAGTTTTTAAATAAGAATTAAGGATAGAAAATAAAACAGGCTCAACAAGAAATGTTGAGCCTGTTTCGTAGGTTATATTGTTACTACATTAATGGCATGTTCACCTTTAGGCCCTTGTCCAATTTCAAACTCTACCTGCTGGCCTTCTTCTAGAGTAGCGTAACCTGAGCTCTGAATTGCGCTATGATGTACAAATACATCTTTGCCCGATTCAGGAGTAATAAATCCATAACCTTTTTCATTACTGAACCACTTTACTGTTCCTTTCATACTGGTAAAACCTCCTTTTTAAAAATTGCAGCAAATATCACAGGGAATTCAATTTCCCCTTTTCACCGCAACTGCTAACCTACATTATTTCTTATAGTTAGTCAACTGAATTAATATAACTATTTGTTTTTTTAAAATACCTGTATATTCTTTTTGACCTGTCTTTGTCTGTGGTAGTAATATGAGGTTATACGTGCTAATAATATTGAGGAGGTAGAAATGGAAGATAAAACAAAAGAAGAGATAGAAGTTCTACAAAAACGTATTGTGAAACTTGAAAAAACAGTATGTGAAGATAAAAGAGTAATAGAAGCATTGCGAGAATCACAGCTTCAGTTGATGAATATACTCGTGTCTATCGGTGATTTAGTTATGATCTTAGACGAAGAAGGAAGATTTACCTTCTACCATGCTTTAGAGACTTCAGATTTATATTTACCACCTGAAGAATTTATAGGTAAAAAGTGCTCTGAAGTCATGCCGCTTGTATTGACTTCTCTAGTAGAAGAAGCTATTCAAAAAAATAAAGAAGGGGAGGTAATTGAATGTGAATACCCTCTTGATTTTAGAGGAGAAATCAGATGGTATTCTGCAAAGCTGTCTCCGATGCTGGTTAATGATCACTATGCCGGTTCGGTTGCAGTAATACGTAATATCACAAAGCACAAAGTAAAAGAATAGTAATGCAGCATGATATAAGTAGATCTAAGAAAACATCGTTAGAAAAAAAGATGCAGAGTTTGGGGGTTTATGATGATGATATCGAGGAAAAGTTTATCCGTTCCAGCGGTAAAGGAGGTCAAAAAGTAAATAAGTCCTCAACTTGTGTTTATCTGAGGCATATTCCCAGCGGTGTCGAAGTAAAATGCCAAAAAGAGCGCTCTCAGGTTTTAAACAGATTTTTAGCCAGAAGGATTCTTGTAAATAAAATAGAGGAGATTGTTCTAGGGGAATTGTCAGAACAGAAGAAAAAGGCAGAAAAAATAAAACGTCAGAAACGTAAGCGTTCAAAAAGAGCAAAAGAAAAAATACTTCGCGATAAAGCCCAAAGGTCTCAAAAGAAAAGCCAGCGTTCGTATAAGCCTGGGATAGATGAGCTCAATTCAGAATAATTAAAAACGACAAAGAGAATGTTTGTAGATACAAGTATTTGTGAGAATTAACCGATTATGTTTTTTCATTGTTTTCGGTTATAAATGATGTATTATGTTTTCGGAAATAAAGCCGAGATTTAAAAACATGTTTAAAACCAAATATCAAAACTGTTGTAAGCTATTTTTAGTCATTGGTTTTGTTTATTTATTTTTAGTAAGCATTGGTCTTATGAGTACAGCTTTCAAAGGATTTGGTTCGGAGTTTGCTGAAAATTTAATTCAAACTACATCCAACCCCTTCATAGGATTGTTTATAGGTATTTTAGCAACAAGTATTGTGCAAAGCTCCTCAACCACAACTTCCATTATTATCGGTATGGTAGGCGGCGGTGTTATTACTATGACTAATGCTATTCCAATCATTATGGGTGCCAATATAGGTACTACGGTAACAGGTATACTGGTATCATTGGGGCATATCGGGCGTCGTGAAGAATTTAGAAGAGCTGTAAGCGGGGGAACACTGGATGGATTTTTTAAAATTATGTGTGTTTGTATTCTATTTCCTATAGAACTTGCTACGGGTGTATTAGGTAAAATGGCTGTTTGGATAAGCAGTATGTTCGTCAATATTGGAGGTATTAAGTTTACAAGTCCAATCAAACTGGCTACAAAACCTTTGATTCGTTTCATGCAAAGTATGATTATGAAAGTAGAGTTTCTTCAGAATATAGTCAATGTGGTTCTGTTGATCGTGTCGTTAGTCTTCTTGTTTTGCTCATTGTATTTTATAGTGAAAATCATGAGATCTCTGGTAGTGAAAAGAGCAGAAATTATTCTTAACAATGTTATCGGAAAATATGGTATTTTGGCTATTTTTGTTTCGCTTTTGTTTACTGCAGTAATCCAGAGCAGTTCTATAACAGTTGCTTTAATGATTCCTCTTATTGCTGCAGGGATTTTAACTGTTGAAACGATGTATCCTATTGTAATGGGGGCTAATATCGGCACTACGGTTACAGCGATTTTAGCTTCGTTTGCAACAGGTAATATTGCTGCTGTTACAACTGCTTTTGTGCATTTTCTGTTTAATACAGTAGGCTTATTAATTATTTATCCTTTGAAACCTTTAAGGAGAATTCCTGTGTTCTTGGCTAAGAATTTGGGTAATCTGGCTTTTAAAAAACGAAGGTATGCAATAATATATACGCTAATTGTATTTTTTATAATACCGGTGATGTTTATTTTGATTTCGCAATTATTTTAATAAGGAGGTGTGTGATGTTTAGAAATATATTGCATTTCTGGAAAGGAAAGGATTTTCTAAATCAGGTATTGGAAGATTTTAAAAGCATGCTTAATGATACTGAGGAAATGTTCTCTTCTGTATGTAAGAAGCTTGTTTACAATGAAGAAGAGCCAAGCTTAAAAGACAGAATATATAGTATCGATAGGGAAGTAAATGAATCAGAAAGGGATATTCGAAAAAGAATTGTTGAGCATCTAAGTTTTCAACCGTCGGTAGATGTTTCGACATCGTTACTTTTGATGAGTGTGGTAAAAGATGCCGAAAGATTAGGAGATTATTCTAAAAATCTTTTTGAAGTAAGCAAATTTTTAGACAAGCCGATAGATGCTCAGCAGTATAGAGGATTATTTGGTAACATTGATCAAGAAATATTAGAATTGTTTAAACAGACTAAAAAAGCATTTATTGATTCAGATGAAGATAAAGCAGCTAAATCCTGGGTATATAAAAGAGAGATTTCAAAAAAGTGCGAAGAAATTTTTGAAAAATTGGCAAAAAGCAATATAAGTGTAAATGAAGCAGTTTGTTTTACTCTCATGGCAAGATATTATAAGCGCTTAGCGGCACATCTCACAAATATAGCCACTTCTGTTATTTTGCCATTAACGGATTTAGATTATTTCGATGAGAAAAGGTAATAAATTATTCTCAGTTGAATTTTAACAGATGCGTCTTAGCTGTTAATCTGTCTTAATTTTATCTAGAAGCTTGTTTACGTTGTCTACTAATGGTGAAAATTTATCGTTTTTCCTGAGGATTATAGGTCCTCTGCCTTTTCCTTCGAGATGGTCATTTAATTCTCTTACTATTCTGTCGAAAGGTCCTACGATAGAATGTGTCATTTTGTGGGCGATAACCAATATAGCAAATATAACAATCGGTGCAGCGATAGATAATATGACGGTTACTCGTCTTGCAGCGGGCAGAATGTTGTATGCAATAGTTTCAGGTATTCCAACTTCCATTGCAGTAATTCCGAAGATCAGGTAATACATGCAGATGGCTGCAATAATCATTGGTAATAAAGCAGATAGAGCTATGAGCAGAAAAATCTGTTTGTGGAGATTGTTGGCAAATAGTTTTTTTCTTCGGTTTCTTGGATCATTCATTTTTATACCCCACTTTGATTTCGGTATATAATGCTTCGGCTGTGGAAAGAGTATTGTCAGAATCTGTCATTAATGCTATAGCTCCGACATGAGGTGGCTTTTTTCCGAAGACATCTATATAATCCGTGTGTATGTTTCTTTCTTCGTATACCCAGGTGTTTATATTTGTTTTTCCCGATTCAACAACTATAATTTTTATGTTTTCCATATAGGGACTTGTCATTGTTGTTCCTTTTGATAAGTTCTCATCCCAAACATATTCAATGCATTTAGTGTTTTTAAAAAACATAGAAGGGAAAATAACATATACTCTTGCAGGATAGTCATCTTTTTCTACCCAGCCCCCCTCTGCGTTTTCAGCTTTGCTTTTATCAGGGAATTGTGTTACTTTCCACTTCCAGCTTATCATGGGTAATTCTTTAGGATTAAATCGCAGCCTGTAAAATAGCCCCGAACAGGACTTTGTGCTCGCTGCAGCAAGGTATCCTCCTTCTTGAATGGGCTCGACGCTGTAGAGTACTTTATTTTTAAATATTTTCTCTTTCCATTCTTTTAGGGCATTTTCTTTGTCAAATCTGAATAGCTTAGGAATATCTTCGCTGCGACTGTTATGAATAAACAGTATGAACATCGATAATACCGCAACAAGGACCGTCTTAAATTTCTGCATTTAAATTTTACAGTTTTTTAGATAGTCTTAGTTTAACTCTAGTTAAGAAAACAGTCAAATGAGTTCTGTATATATATTTACGTTATTGATATAATAAAATTGCATATAAAAATTATGGTTAAAGCAATGGATGAAAAATTTATGAGTCTTGCTATAGAAGAAGCAAGCAGAGGTGTTAAAAATGGTCAAACTCCTTTTGGGGCTTGCATTGTAAGGGGAGAAGAAGTCATAGTAAGTGCTCATAATGTGGTTTGGCAGGATGTAGATATAACCGCCCATGCGGAGATTAATGCTATACGGGGTGCATGTAAAAAGTTAGGCATTGTTGATTTATCAGGGTATGTGATTTATTCTACCTGTGAGCCTTGTCCGATGTGTTTTTCTGCCTGTCATTGGGCAAAAATTTCCAAAATTGTTTATGGTGTGTGCATAGAAGATGCTCAAAAATTTGGTTTCTCAGAACTGACTATTTCTAACGATAAGATGGTATCTATTGGTGGTAGTCTGATTGAGATAACTGGGGGCATACTGAAAGAGGAGAATCTGGAACTGTTTGGATTATGGTCTGAGCGCAAGGATAAGAAGGTATATTGACTATTCTTGGGGCTTGTGAGGATTTGACAGTTATGGTAAAATATACGATATTTATGTATCAATTGTAAAATAGAGAAAGGAGATTTAAGGTGGATAATATAGATTATGAGGGGGTTTTTAAGGGTAAAAGAGTTGTCTATTTTTCCATGGAAATAGGTATTAATTCAGAATTTTCTACCTATAGTGGTGGTTTGGGGATTTTAGCCGGAGATACTGTACGCTCAAGTGCTGATTTGAACATCCCCTTAGTTGCTGTAACATTGGTATCGAAGAAGGGTTATTTTCGTCAGGAATTTACTCCTGATGGTTGGCAGATTGAACATTCTGATGTCTGGGAGCCTGATAAACATCTGATACTTTTATCAGAGCAGGTGGAAGTAGAAATAGAAAAAAGATCTGTAAAAATTCAAGCCTGGCTTTATGTAGTAAAAAGTACTGCAGGAGGGCAGGTGCCTGTTATTTTTCTTGATACTGATTTAGAGGTCAATGCTCCGAAAGATAGAGAAATTACTGCCCATCTGTATGGAGGAGATCAGCGCTACAGAATGAAACAGGAAATAGTGCTTGGAATTGGTGGTTTGCGTATGATCAATGCTTTAAAAATCAATGTTTTAAAATATCATTTAAACGAGGGTCATGCAAGTTTTCTTCTGTTAGATTTATTGAGAAATTTTGGCTGGAATGTAGAGAGTGTCAAAAATTTGTGTGTTTTTACAACCCATACGCCTGTAGAAGCTGGTCATGATAAATTTCCATATCAGCTTGCTTTGGAAATTTTGCCTACAGTTATTCCTATTGATACAATAAAAGAATACGCAGGTCAGGATTCTTTAAATATGACACATCTGGCTTTAAACTTAAGCGGTTTTATTAATGGGGTTGCGGAAAAACATCGTGAGACGACAAAGAAAATGTTTCCGGGATATGAAATTCGTTCAATTACCAATGGGATTCATTCTCTAACATGGATTCATCCTGCGCTTAAGAAATTATATGATGAATATATTCCCGGTTGGGCAAAAGAGCCTGAACTACTGGTGCGTACAGAATTTATCCCTCATGAGGAAATCTGGGAATCACACTATGATGCAAAAAAGGAGTTGATTGATTATGTAAACGGTAAAACAGGAAGAGATTTCTCATATGATACTTTTACAATAGGATTTGCCAGACGTGCTTCGACGTATAAAAGACATGCGTTATTGTTTCAGGATTTAAAAAGATTGTTGAAAATAAATAAGCAATTTCCTATTCAAATTATTTTTGCAGGCAAAGCCCATCCTAAAGATGAACCGGGTAAGAAGATGATTCAGGAAATATTCTCATATATCGAGAAATTAAAAAATGATGTTAAAATAGCTTATCTTGAAAATTATAACATGGACATTGCTAAAATATTAGTGCCTGGAGTGGATGTCTGGCTTAATACTCCTATGCGCCCTATGGAAGCATCAGGGACAAGCGGTATGAAGGCAGCTCTTAATGGAGTTATTAATTTTTCTGTTTCGGATGGTTGGTGGGTAGAAGGTTGCATTGAAGGGGTAACAGGCTGGGCAATAGGTCCGTGTTTAGAAGGAAAACTCTCAGATAGCGAGATGGCGATTCTTGAAAAACAGGATTTATACGGTAAACTGGAATATGCAATATTGCCTATGTTTTATGAACATCGGGATAGTTGGATTACAATAATGAAAAACTCCATTGGTAAGATTGCCTATTATTTCAACAGCACCAGAATGATGCGCCACTATATTACCGACGCCTATTTCGGTTGAAATTATAGTTATGCAGGAAAAAAACGTTAAGAATAGAAAGGCGTTTTTAATAATAGACCTGCAGAATGATTTTTGTTTAGGCGGTGCTCTTGCTGTACCCCAAGGAGATCAAATAATTCCGGTTTTAAATGAATGTATAAGGGTTTTTATTCAAAAAAAACTTCCTGTTTTGGTAACCCGTGATTGGCATCCTGAAAAAAGCAGTCATTTTAAAGAATTTGGCGGCCTTTGGCCGGCGCATTGTGTGCAGAATACAAAAGGTGCGCAATTTCATCCGCAGCTACAATTGCCCGAAAACACAATAATTATTTCTGGTGGAATGAATCCTAATGAAGATGGTTATTCTGCTTTTGATGGGGTAGATTCTAAAGGTGTTGAATTTGTTCAAGTATTAAAAGATTTAAATATCGAAGAGCTATATATCGGGGGGCTTGCTACAGATTATTGTGTCAAACAATCTGTATTGGATGCTGTAAAATATGGTTTTAAAGTTAATTTGCTGATTGATGCCATTAAAGGTGTTAACATAAGTCCTAATGATTCTAAGGTGGCAATTAAAGAGATGTTAAATTCAGGTGTTTCTGCAATAACTCTGGATGAAATGTCGAAGCAATTCTAAATGAAGAAAAATATAAAATCTATAGTTACAAAAAGAGGGGATGGGGGGATGACTTCTCTGTATAAGGGAGGGCGATTGAGTAAAGATGATATTCAGGTTGAAGCATACGGGGTGCTGGATGAACTGTGTGCATATCTTGGACTTGGTAAAAGCTGTATTAAAAGTAAAAAAACGAAGGCTATAATAACATCTATACAAAAAGATTTGGGCTTTATTTGTACGGAGTTGGCTACAAAATCAAATTTTCTGCATAAGCTGAATAGAAGAATAGGTGATAAAGATATAGTTCGTATAGATGAATTGATAGCTGGTATTGAATCTAAAAAAGGTAGCCAGCAAAGTTGCTTTTTTATTTTCGGGGAAAATTTCACAGCCTCTGTTTTAGATGTTGCCAGAACAGTTGCACGGCGTTTAGAAAGAAGGCTGGTTATGTTAACAAGAAAGAAGATAATTAAAAACAAATATATGCTTATTTACTTTAATCGTTTATCTGATTTGTTATTTCTTTTAGCGCGAAAATATGAAAAGTAGCGCTAATGATAGAGTAGAAAAGATTGTCAAGATATTAGATGAAAATTATCCCCAAGCTCATACATCTCTTTTTTATAAAACTCCGCACCAGATGTTAGTTGCAACAATTTTGTCTGCTCAATGCAGGGATGAAATGGTTAATAAAATAACTCCGGATTTGTTTAAAAAATATAAAAATGTACGTGGTTTTGCAAAAGCTAAACAAGCTGTTTTGGAAAAAGATATTAGATCTTTAGGCCTTTATAGGAATAAAGCAAAAAATATAATAGCTGCTTCTAAAAAAATTGTAAAAGATTTCGACGGCAGTGTTCCTGATACCATGGAAAATCTTGTTTCTCTACCCGGTGTTGCGCGTAAAACAGCAAATATTGTTCTATCAAGTGTTTTTAAGAAGGCAGAAGGTATTGCTGTTGATACGCACCTTAAGAGATTATCTAAAAGGCTTGCTTTAAGCAAAGAAGATAATCCCGACAAGATAGAACGTGATTTAATGAAAATAGTTCCGTATGAATATTGGTTAAATTTTAATTATTTACTGGTTAATCATGGCAGAAAAATTTGTCACCCTGGGAAACCGTTATGTTCAGAATGTTGCATAAAACAACTTTGTCCTTTTAGCGTGAAATTTGTTTATGAAAAAAGAAGCTCTGTTGTATGAAAGGCTGGAACATAGAAAAGTCCACTGTTTTCTTTGTGCGCATAATTGTCAGATTGAAAATGAAAAATTTGGTTTCTGCGGGGTGCGTAAAAATGAAGATGGTGTTTTATACAGCTATGTATATGGGGAAATTATTGCCTCTGGTGTAGATCCAATAGAGAAAAAGCCGCTCTATCACTTTTTTCCTGGAGAGAGTTCTTATTCTATCGCAACTGCTGGGTGTAATTTTAAGTGCGGGTTTTGCCAGAACTGGCAGATATCTCAAGCTTCAATTGGTAAAAGTTCTATAGATACAATTAAAATGTTGCCGGAAGATATAGTAGATAAGGCTCGGGAAAGTGGGGCTAAAAGTATCGCTTATACCTATACGGAGCCGACTGTGTTTTTCGAATATGCATATGATATAGCTAAGATTGCTAAGGATGCGGGGTTGTATAATGTGTTTGTTACTAACGGGTATATGAGTAGAAAAGCGATAGAGATGATAGCGCCGTTTTTAGACGCTGCCAATATAGACCTAAAAAGTTTCCGGGAAGATTTTTATATAAAGAACTGCAAGGCTCATCTGGAGCCTGTTTTAAATGCAATAAGAGTGATGAGAGAAAACAATATTTGGATTGAGCTGACAACTTTGATTATACCCGGAGAGAATGATTCAAAGCAGGAATTGGTTGATATAGCAGAATTTATTGCCGGTGTCGGGAAAGATATTCCCTGGCATATAAGCAGGTTTCATCCTGATTTTCAATTCTCGGGATACGACGAGACGTCTATAGAAGTTTTAAAGAAAGCAGAGCAAATCGGGAAAAAAGCAGGGTTACAATATGTGTATTTAGGTAATATTCTGGAAAATTCTAATACTTATTGTTATAAATGCGGAGAATTGTTGATAGAAAGAATGTGTTTTGATATAAAAAAGAACAAAATAGATAATGGTAAATGTTTTGCATGTGGTACTCTTATGGATGGTGTGTTTGTAGAATAATACACCTATGAAATTGAAAAGAGTATACTCTTGGTTGTATCAGGTGCATTTTGCCGTTGCAATGTGCATTGTTCATAATGGATGGTTTTAGTATCAGAGAAGTTTGATAAAAATTTTAATTTGACATTATTTAGTCCGAATTATACAATGATACTAATGTAAACGATTACAGAGAATGTAAATGGAAAACTTGACAATTAAAGACGTAGCTAAGAAAGCAGGTGTTTCTATTGCTACCATATCCAGGGCATTGAATCCGGAAACCAGAAATACGGTAAAACTGGAGACTGTACAAAAGATTCAAGATGTTGTTACGGAATTAGGATATTTGCCTAATAATATTGCAAGTTCTTTGCGCAGAAGAAAATCTAAAACTATCGGTTTTCCCTACAATTTTCAAAAAGATGTAACTTCAGGTTATGTATCAGGTATCTTAAGCGGAGTGCTCAGAGGATTAAATGAAATCGGATATGGTTTAAAATTGATGCCTGTAAAAGATACCCATTCGCTCTTGGCATTGATAGATAAGCAGGGAATCGATGGGATAATTTTTACCCATGCTTCGTATATAGAATATTCACACTTAGAAATAAATGAAAACGCAGAAAAAATATTGCCGGTAGTTGTAATCAATGATTCTGACTCTAATCAAGGAGTTAACCGATTATATGTTAATAGTTATGACGCCAGTAGAACTATGGCAGAATATGTGTTAAGAAAAAGTGGTCCAAAAGTTTTTATAATAGGCGGAAATCCTGATGATGTTGAATCAAGGTTGAGGAAGGCTGCGTTCTTGGATGTCTTAAGAGAAAAAGAAATGCAATTTTCTGAGCATAGATATCTTGATGGAAAGTTTAGTGAGCAAGGAGGATACGAAGCTTCCAAAACGGCATTTGAAAAAGAACCGGAATTCCGGGGTGTGTTATATTGCTTAAACGATGCTATGGCAATAGGGGCGATTCGAGCTGTCGGGGAATTAGGGTTGCATTGTCCGGGAGATATTAAAATTATTGGTTTTGACGATGTATTTCAAACAGAATTTACCAACCCCCCATTGACTACTATGCGTTTTCCTTTATCCAATATGGGGCATGAAGCTGTTATGTTAATTTATAGAATATTGAAGGGAGAGATAAAGCAATACATCAAAAAAGAGTTTCCTCACGAATTAATTATCAGAGCTTCCTGTTAAGCCTATATTCTGTAATTTTTCTAATTCCTCTTGATATGATGAATGAAACATATTAAGGACTTGTTCTCTAAAATCCGGATCGTTATGAAAAATGCTGGGAATAAACCAGCTTCTTATTTGAATTTCAGGACTTGCGCAAGCTCTTCTGCCGAAATCAATAATTGTGATTTCTTCCCGTTCTAAATCAATAATAGTGTTGTAGTATAAAAAATCTTCATAACGGATGCCTGCATGCTTTAAGCGGGCGAGTTTAGTTGCAAGCTGTGTAATAATCCAGGGATTCTCTTTTATTATTTCAGCTCCATTTTCTTTAACACATATCTTGCTTAATTTTTCACCTTCAAAATACGGATATACCATATAGCCGTCAACCAATGCATGGGTTTTATATTCACTTGGAATAAATTTAGCCGGGTTAGGGGCAGCCTTTATCAAGGATGCTTTTTGAAAATCCAGTGCTTCTTCTTCAGTTATTGGTTTTACAATTATAGTAAGAGTGCCTTTGTTTGTTGCCACGCTGAATTCATAAGCTCCCCAGCTTTCTTCCTCAGTTCTGTTATAATCACCTTCTAAGTATTTTATTTCGGTAATGCTATGAATTTCAGTTACACCAGGTAGTGTTAATATAAGCTCGGCGAGATGTTGATTAAGTGTCTTAACAGAATGATCTTCGGCTTGAAAAAACTCCAGATTAAAATCGCGTGTTCTTCTGCTGTAACTTGGAAATTGGGAACTTAAAAGAAATACAAAGATTAAGACAATCGTTTTGACCGTTATCGGCATTAATCCCTCCCGCACTTGCTTTGAAAATAGCAGTTATAGAAAAAGGTGCCAATGTTAAAGCTTTATATTTTTAACTGCCACTCAGCATTGACAATGTCGCGGTTTATAATAGAGGTAGTTTTGTGAATTTTCGAACGCAGGGAGTCAGTAACAATCTTTTGATCCATGTCTCTTAGGACCTGATTCGTCATGCGGAAGTTTCTTATTATCTCACCTTCATCTGATGAAACTTTATCAATTATCTGATTAAAATCTTTTCCCATAAGCCAGGCATGCATTGCATCGGTGAGTTGAAAATGAATAGTCTTGGTGTGCGGGAATATGCGAAAGCGTTTTTCTATTCTTTGGATTTGATGTGTGGCTAACCACATTTCCCGTTTTATTTTTTTGAGTCTTTTGTCGAGTTTAGGCAGATATTCTTTGCCTCGAACCTCAGTAATAATAGCACATATAATTATCCCTAATTCAACCCATGATAGTCTTTCAAAGAAACCTTTATCCCAAAGTTCTCCGATAATAAGCTCATATCCGAACATGTTAGATGCAAATTGTCCTTTCATAGTTAATTTATCGTTTTGTATGTACCGAAGCTGTTTTAATAGTTTTAACTTTGCCTCTAAAATCTTTTTTTCACTTCCTTTTCTTTTTCCGAATTGAAAATAATGAAATGTTTTAGGGTATATTTCAAGAAGAGCATCTCCAGTATCATGATAAAGATTTAAAATTGTAGCGTAAGAAGCATTAAATTGGCTTTTTATCGGTTCAGGATTTCCTTGCAGTATTCTTTTGATTGCGGTTACATCTTCCTTATAAGGCTTAAGACGGCTGATAACAAATCCCTCTTTATCGATACCGCGTCTTCCTGCACGGCCTGCCATTTGATAAAAATCTCTTTTGCGCAAATACCTGGTTTTGCCCCGGTAATATTTTGAAATTTCATCAAAACATACTGTGCGCGAAGGCATGTTTATACCCAGGGCAAATGTTTCTGTAGTAAAGATTACCTTAATGAGCTTCTCAGTAAAAATTCTCTCTATTATCTCTTTTAAGGGAGGGAGTAATCCTGCATGATGATAGGCTATGCCTCTCTCCAACAAAGAAAGCATGAAGGATGTGGAGTGGTGATGCCGGATTTTAAATTTTTTTGTGTATGAGTTATATAGTTCTTTAATTCGTGTTTCTTCTTCCTTATTTAAAAAATTATATTTTAACATTTCCTGAGCAAACTTCTCACATTTAGCTCTTGAGAAACAGAAGTAAATGCAGGGCAGAAAAGCGTTTTCTTGGGAGTATTTTATCAGACTGTCTACACGATTATTTTTAAAAAACTCATCTTTGTTTTTTAAAGTATGATATTCTAATTCACTGACGTTTGAAAATATGCGGTTATCTGCCTGAAAATAAAAATGTAGGGGTACTGCTCTTTTGTGTTCTTCTATTTTTTT
Source organism: Candidatus Saelkia tenebricola (assembly GCA_030765145.1). Classification (GTDB taxonomy): domain Bacteria; phylum Omnitrophota; class Gorgyraeia; order Kaelpiales; family Kaelpiaceae; genus Saelkia; species Saelkia tenebricola. Next base: position 23,255 of record JAVCDA010000057.1, read on the forward strand.
AACAGGGTGATTATGGGTTTTTTCAATCCAGGCTATGAATTGATCGATATTCGGCAGTGTTGCAGACAATGCAAGCATTTTCATGTTTTGAGGTAAAAATATTATAGATTCCTCCCAGACTGTGCCGCGTTCGATATCATCTAAATAATGGACTTCGTCGAATATAACCCATTTTTTATTTTGAAGTTTTTCGATATCTTGCAAAAGATAGTTTCTAAATATCTCTGTTGTCATAATTAAAACACTGGCATGAGGATTTATCTTTACATCGCCTGTGATTATTCCAACAGATTCGGGAAATTTAGCTGAGAAATCCCTGAATTTCTGATTGCTCAAAGCCTTAATCGGTGCTGTATAGATTATGCCTTTTCCTTCCTTAAGGCATTTCTCTATTATATATTCTGCAATCAGTGTTTTTCCACTGCCTGTAGGGGCTGAGACTATGACAGATAAGCCTTTATCCAGGTAATCAATAGCTTCGTTTTGAAAAGGGTCAAGTGTAATATGATTTAATTCCATAAAAACATATAGTACACCATAATTGACAAAATGTCTTATTTATAATAACATTAAGGCGCTGTTTTAAATATAATTTAAGGAGGTAGTAATGGTTGATTATTTATTAACTGAAGAGCAACAAATGCTTAAAGAACTTGCTCATCAGATTGCAGAGGAAAAGATTCGTCCTGTTGCAAAAGAGCATGATGAAACAGGTGAATTCCCCTGGGATATTATGAAAATTATTGCCCAGAGCGATCTTTTTGGAGTTTATATTGATGAAAAATATGGAGGTACAGGAGGAGGTGTTTTTGAGCTGGCACTGGTTACTGAAGAATTATCGCGTGCTTGTGGAGGTATAGCAGTTTGCTTCGCTGCTTCTGCATTAGGTACATATCCGATACTTTTATTCGGAAACGATAAACAAAAAGATAAATACTTGCCGGATTTAGCAAGTGGTAAGAAATTAGCTGCTTTTGCAGTTACAGAGCCCAATGCTGGAAGTGATGCCTCTGCGATTGAGACCAAGGCTGAGAAAAAGGCAGATCATTATGTTTTAAACGGTAGGAAGCAATGGATTACAAATGGTGGTGAGGCGGAAACTTATGTTGTTATTGCTATGACTAATAGATCTAAAGGTGCAAGAGGGGCTTCAGCTTTTATTGTTGAAAAGGGAACCCCGGGTTTTGAATTCGGTAAAAAAGAGGATAAGCTCGGGATCAGAGCGTCTGCGACAAGAGAGCTTTTATTCAACGATTGTAAAATACCACAAGAAAATATTCTTTCTCGTGAAGGCATGGGATTTATAGTTGCCATGAAGACATTTGATTGTTCCCGTTCGGGTGTTGCTGCTCAAGCTATTGGTATTGCTCAGGGGGCTTTAGAACTAACTCTTGAGTATGCGCATCAGAGGCATCAGTTCGGTAAGCCTATAACAAGTTTTCAAGGTATACAGTTTATGCTTGCTGATATGGCCACAGAGCTTGAGGCTGCACGTGCTTTAGTGTATTCAGCCTGTCGTATGGTAGATAGCGGAGCTAAAAATGTAGCGAGGGCATCTGCTATGGCTAAGATGTATGCATCTGATGTGGCTATGAAGGTTACTACTGATTGTATCCAAATTTTTGGTGGCTATGGTTATATGAAAGAATATCCAATTGAAAAATATTTCAGAGATGCAAAGATTACTCAGATTTATGAAGGGACCAACCAGATTATGAGAGGAGTTATTGCGGCTAATTTAGTTAAGGAGTTGGCAAAAAAGAAATGAAAATCATTGTTTGTATAAAACAGGTTCCTGATACAACAAATGTTAAAATCGATCCCGAAACTAATACATTGATTAGGGAAGGTGTTGCATCTGTTATTAATCCATTTGATATGTATGCTATCGAAGAGGGATTGCGTATTAAAGAAAGAATGGCAGGGAGTGAGGTAACGGTTGTATCTATGGGGCCGCCTCAGGCAGATATCGCTTTGCGGGAGGCAGTTTCTATGGGTGTAGATAAAGCAGTTTTAGTATCAGATAGAAAAATTGCAGGTTCGGATACTTGGGCTACCAGCTATATTTTGTCAAAAGCGATTCAAAAGATTTCTGATTTTAACCTGATTTTATGCGGTAAACAGGCGAGTGACGGAGATACAGCTCAGGTTGGACCTGGTATTTCTTCCTGGCTGGATATCCCTCAGGTTACATATGTAAAAAAGATAGAAAAAATAGAAGTGGATAAAGCTATTGTTGAAAGAATGACTGAGGAAGGTTTTGATATTGTAGAAATACCATTACCTTGTCTTTTTACAGTTGTTAAAGAAATTAATGAGCCGCGCCTTCCTTCTTTAAAGGGGAAAATGAAAGCGAAAAAAATCGAAATCCCTATCTGGGGTGTAGATGATTTAGAATTAGATGAGGGAAAAATAGGATTGAATGGTTCTCCTACCAGGGTGGTTAAAATATTTACTCCTTCCGCAAGAGAGAAAGGGATGATTTTAGACGGCAAAGCAGCAGAATCTGTTAATAAAATCGCAGCTTTATTAGAGGATGTAATTATAGGATGATAAAAATAGTATTAGATAAATGTACAGGCTGTACTCTTTGTGTTAAGTCTTGTCCTTTTGCGGCTATTGAAATAGTGAATAAAAAGGCAGTAATTGATTTAACAAAATGTAATCTCTGCGGGGCATGTGTTGATGTATGTTCTTTTGAAGCCATAGTAATTGAGCGAGAAGAAGAAAAAAAAGATGTATCTGGATATAAAAATGTTTGGGTTTTTGCAGAACAGAAAAAAGGTTTAATACAGCCGGTTGTATATGAGCTTTTGGGCAAGGGTAAAGAGTTAGCCCAGCAATTAAATTCTCAGCTTTGGGCTGTTTTGCTCGGGGCGGATATTAAAGAGAAAGCTTCTGAGCTTATTGAAAGAGGTGCGGATAAAGTTATTGTTGCTGAAGGTGCGCTTTTAGCAAATTATCTTGATGAGCCGTATACGCAAGTTTTGGTTGATTTAATAAAAAAATATAAGCCGGAAATAATTCTTTCAGGAGCAACTACTATCGGGCGTGCTCTGGTTTCCCGGGTTGCCGTAAACATTGGCGCTGGGCTTACTGCCGATTGCACAGGATTAGAGATAGATCCTGAAAGCAAACTTTTACTGCAAACCAGGCCTGCTTTTGGCGGGAACATAATGGCGACGATTATTACTCCTAATCATAGACCGCAAATGGCAACAGTGCGTCATAAGGTGATGAAAGAAAGCCAGATAGACACAAGTAGAGAAGGGGAGGTTGAGGTTTTAAATTACAATGGCAAGCTGAGTTCCCGTACTCGTGTGTTAGACATGATTGACGAGGTAGGTAAAACCGTTAATCTTACTGAGGCTGATATAATAGTTTCCGGCGGTTACGGGTTAGGTAAGCCTGAGAATTTCAAGTTGATTGAGGAGTTAGCGGAAATTTTAGGCGGTGCGGTTGGTGCATCTCGGTCTGCGGTTGATAACGATTGGATTCCTTACTCTCATCAGGTAGGACAAACAGGACGTACTGTCTGTCCGAAATTGTATGTTGCATGCGGAATCTCAGGACAGATTCAGCATTTAGTGGGGATGCAGTCTTCAGATGTGATTGTGGCGATTAACAAAGATTCGGAAGCGCCGATATTTAAAGTTGCAACTTATGGAATAGTCGGTGATCTTTTTGAAATAGTTCCCTTGTTTATGAAAAGATTCAAGGAAATATTAAAAAAGTGAGGATAGAAAATTGAAAGTAGAAGATACCTATGTAAACCTTATCAAAGATGTTTTTTATTTACTCTCTGTAGCTCAGGATTTAGATGAGAAGGGGAAGTATGACCATGGAATAAGGGTTGCTCTTTTAGCGGAGAAAATTGCCAGCCTTATGCTTCCGGAGGAAACTGATTTGCTTTTCTTTGCTGGATTACTCCATGATATAGGCGGATTAGGTTCGAGAAATCATATCTTGCATCATCCGGATTTGATAGATCAGATTCAAGATCCAGATATATTTGAGCATCCGTATAGAGGGGTACATCTTATAAGAATGTTTCCGACTTTGTTTAAAGGGCAATATAAGATGTCGGACTATATATTTGAACATCATGAATGGTGGAAAGGCGTAGGGTATCCCCGCCAGTATAAAGGAGAAGAAATATTCCTGGGTGCAAGGATACTAAGGGCAGCGGATGCTTTTGATATTTATTCGCGTAGAGGTGGTGATACAAGCAAAGAGCAAATCTTACCCCAAAACGCATTCCCGATTTTAGAAGTCAACGAAGAAATCGACCCGGCTATTTTTAAAGTGCTGCAGGATATAGTTAAAGACACAGAGTTTATGAATTTCTATCTTAATCCGCAGGAAAGGATTTTAGAATATATCAGGGTAAAGAACCTTGATCTTATCCTCGATGTTAAAGATGAAGATGCTCTATTTTCTTTTATCGGATATCTTATTGATTTTAAAATTGATTCCAATGGAATCGGTCATTCAGAAGGAGATGTGCATTATAGTGTACAAATTGCGCGGGCATTAAAACTGGATGAGACAGAAGTTACTCAAATAGGCAGGGCAGCATATTTGCATGATATAGGTAAGCTATCTATTCCTCATGTGGTTTTAAATAAACCTGCCTGGTTGACGGAACAGGAATGGCAGATAGTAAAGAAGCATTCTGAAGTAACAGCTCAGCTGTTGGAATCCATTCCTTCATTAAAGAAGTACTCTTTTGCCGGGGCTCATCATGAACGCTGGGATGGGAAAGGTTATTATCAAGGGTTAAAAGAAGAAGAAATCCCCTTAGGAGCAAGGATAATTTCTGTAGCCGATGCTTTAGATGCTATGACTTCCAAAAGGCCCTACAGGCCGGTGCTTACGTTTAAAGAAGCATTGAGTGAGCTTGAGAAAAATTCCGGAACACAATTTGATCCTAAAATAATTGAAGTGACGCTTGAAATTTACAAGTGAAACCTTTTCTTTTAGCTTTTGTGCAAGGAGTTACTGAATTTCTTCCCGTAAGCAGTTCCGGACATTTATCTATATTAGAGCATTTGTTTCATATTCAGGGGAACTATATTTTTACAGTATATCTACATATTGCAACTACAGGTGCGATTATATTTTATCTGCATTCTGATATCAGGAAATTATTTACAGATATTACTGGTGTTATAAAAATTATATTAGCTTTTGCTATTACTGTGCTAGTAGCAGTTTTCATGAAAAAATATGCTTTAATTGCATTTACAAATTTAAATTTCATAGGGATATGTTTTTTTATTACTGCAGCTTTTCTTTTTCTTTCTGACCGTAGGAGAGAAATGATGAATGAGATAAGCTTTAAGTCAGCTTTAATCATCGGTTTTGTTCAAGGGTTGGCAGTTCTTCCAGGAATTTCTCGGTCTGGGGTTACAGTTGCAGCTGCAATATTACTGGGGGTAAAACCGGCTTCGGCATTTAAGTTTTCTTTTCTTTTAGCAATACCGACAATTTTAGGCGCAGGTATATATGAAATGGGAAGTATTAGTAATTTATTGGCTGAATTTGAATTTGTTACATCTTATCTGTTATCTTTTGCTACAGCGTTTATAGTAGGAGTTATTTCTTTAATGATATTTAAAAAACTGATTGAAAGAAAGAAACTTTTATTTTTTGCTCTTTATTGTTGTATAATAGGTGCAATAAGTCTATTGATTGGAGGTTTAAAGTGTTGAATATAGGTATTTTAGGAGCATTGGGTTATACAGGATGTGAGATCATAAGCTATCTTACCAAACATCCTAAAGTGAAAATTGTAAAACTTTGGGATAAAGAGATGATTAACAAAAAGATTTCTTCTATATTTCCTGAGTTTAAAAATATTCTGGATATTAAAATTCAGGAATTTAATATTAAAGATCTTAAAAATATCGATGTTGTATTCCTATCTCTGCCGCACACTGTTTCTTTGAAGCTGGCTCCTGAAATTGTAGGTAAAGTGAAATTAGTTATAGATTTATCGGCGGATTATAGGTTTCAAGATGCAGGAATTTATGAAAAGTGGTATGGAATAAAGCATGAAGATAAGAAAAACCTAAAGGGTGCTGTTTATGGTTTGCCAGAAATTATGCGGGATAAAATAAAGGGTGCGCAATTTATTGCTAATCCCGGTTGCTATCCAACCAGTATGATTTTAGGTCTGTACCCTTTAGCCAAAGAAGGGCTGTTAAAAAATGCCAATGTTATAGTTGATGCTAAGACAGGGGCATCAGGTGCAGGCAGAAAAAAGAGCAACGATTTATTGGCTAAAGATATAAATGAAAACATAAAACCCTACAAAGTGAATAAACATCAGCATATGCCGGAAGTTGTCCATTTTCTCCAAAACGAATTCAACGTTAAGTTCAATTTAAACTTTATACCTCAGCTCATTTCTTTAAAGAGAGGAATAATGAGCATGATTTATGTAATTTTTAAAAATAAACCGGCTAAAAATCTATATCCAATTTACAAGAAATATTATGGCAAAGAACAGTTTGTAAGGCTATACAATAAAGGTTTTTATCCAGAGCTCAAGGGTATTTTAAACAGTAATTTTTGCGATTTAGGATATTTAGATTTTTTAGATACCAATACTTTTCTTATTATTTCGTGTATTGACAATTTGGGTAAAGGTGCCGCATCTCAGGCGGTTCAGAATATGAATGTTGCATTAGGGCTAAAAGAATCTATGAGTTTATTATGAAATCACCAAAAGGATTTTTATTTAACGGAATCAACAGCGGGATAAAGAGAAAGGATAATGATTTAGCAGTTATAATTTGTGAGCCCTATGCTCATGCAGTAGGATTTTTTACCAGTAATGAATTCCAGGCAGAATCTCTACTCGTAACTAAAAAACATATTTTAAATGATAAGATTGCAGCTATTGTTGTTAATAGCGGGTGTGCAAACTGTGCTCTTGGTAAGAGAGGTATGAATTCAGCTCTAAAAATATGTAAGAAATGCGCTGATGAACTCGGGGTTGATGAGGAAGAGATTTTAATTTGTTCAACGGGTACAATAGGTGTGCCTTTGCCGGATAAAAAGATTATATCTAGCGTTAAAAAGTTAATAAGTGGTGCTTTGCCTGAGAAATCTATGGATTTTGCTAAAGCGATTATGACTACTGATAAGTTTCCGAAACATGAATCTATTAAATTAAAGAATGGAGTAAGTATACTTGGAATTGCCAAAGGTGCCGGCATGATAGAGCCCAATTTGGCGACCACATTATGTTTTCTGCTCACAGATGCTAAAATTAAAAAAACCTCTTTTAAGAAAATTGTTAAGCAAATTCTGGAAGTAACATTTAACAGGATTTCAGTAGATGCTGATGAAAGTACAAACGATACTTTGCTTGCTATTTCTAATGCTGCTTCAGGGGTTAATGTTGAAGAGTCAAAAGAATATTTAGATGAGTTTACAAAAGGTGTTTTTTCAGTATTGAGTAGACTTTCGTATCAAATAGTTAAAAACGGAGAAGGTGCGACCAAGGTTGTAAAGATTACTGTTAAACGTTCCAAAAGTAAGGCTATTGCTGAGAAAATTGCTAGAAAACTCGCATCATCCATGCTCTTTAAAACCTCTATTTACGGAAATCGTGCTAATTGGGGAAGGATTATATCATCAATTGGTTCCCTGAAGTTAGGTGTAGGTAAGAGTCTAGATGTTTATTATGGAAGCACAAAGGTTGTTAATAATGGAGTGAGTATGTATAATAATAAAAAGCAGGCAGATGTTTATTTAAAGAAGAATAAAGAAGTTGAGGTAATTATCGATTTAAAGAAAGGCAGCTTGAAGTTTTGGATTTATACGACTGATCTAAGTCCTCAATATGTGGAGATGAATAAATAATGGAAGAGATAATTAAAAAAGCTCAAATACTGGTAGATGCTTTTCCTTATATAAAGCAGTTTAAAGATAAAATTGTTGTAATAAAATACGGTGGACGTGCTCTTTTAAATGAAGAGGCAAAGAGAAATATTTTAGAAGATATTGCATTTATGTCTCTTGTTGGAATTAAGCTGGTTATTATTCACGGTGGAGGGTATAAAATCACAGAGCATATAGCTCAATCGGGTGGTATCTCAAAATTCATTGAAGGAATACGCATAACAAATAAGAAAACAATGCAGGTAGCTTATCGGGTTCTGAAAGAGATGAATAAAGAATTAGTCTCGGAATTAGGTATGCTTAATGCCGAAGCAGAAGGTATAGATTCCAAAGTATCAGGAGAGATTTGTGTAAAACAGGAGTCCAAAAATCTGGGGTATGTCGGGGTGGTTAAAAAGATTAATAATACCGGAATTATAAAGCTTATCAATAATAATGTTATCCCGGTGATAATGCCTGTGGGTGTAGATAAAGATAAAGAGCTTCATAATATAAATGCAGATGATATGGCAGCTGAAATTGCGATAAGTTTAGGAGCAGAAAAATTGGTTCTCTTAACAGATGTCCAGGGTATTCTAAGAGCTAAAGAAGATGAGAAAACTTTGATTCCGACATTAAATGTTTCTGAAGTAGATGAGCTAATAAAGATTGGGGTTATAAGCGGAGGGATGATTCCTAAAGTTAAGTCTTGCCTGCATGCTTTAGGAAATGGAGTTAAGAAAACGCATATTTTAGACGGACGTGTTTCACATGTTATTTTACTCGAGGTGTTTACGACAGAAGGTGTTGGCACAGAGATCGTAAAATAAATCTTTTTTTTCAAGAAAGTTCTTTATTCTTTTGTTTTTTTTAGTATAATAGTGAGCCAAATAATTTTAAATTAAGGAGTACAGATTGGAAAAAGTAGATATTTTAAAACAAAAGTGTAATAAGACGAGCTTTGAAAAACTTTCTGGATTGAATAATAGAAAGATTTTAGATTTTATATCTAAGTATGCGGCTATTTGTAATCCCGATAGTGTTTTTATAAGGTCTGATTCCACCGAAGATGCAGAGTATATTAGAAAAAAGGCTGTTGAGTTAGGCGAAGAGAATACTCTTAAAATAGCAGGCCATACTACTCATTTCGACGGAATTCATGACCAGGCGCGGGATAAGGAAAAGACTAAATTCTTAATAACAAAAGAAATGCCTCTGGAGGGTTTAAATTCAATAGATAGAGAAGAAGGTTTGGAGGAAATAGAAGTTCTGCTTAAGGATATAATGAAAGGCAGGGAGATGTATGTTTTATTTCTATGTTTAGGGCCTGTTGATTCCGAGTTTTCAATTTATGCAGTTCAGATTACAGACTCTGCTTATGTTGCACATTCAGAAGATATACTGTATAGAGGAGCTTATCAAGTTTTTAAAAACACACCGAATATAGATTTCTTTAGATATATTCATTCTGCAGGAGAGGTGGATGAAAACAAGGCGAGTAAAGATATAGATAAAAGAAGAGTTTACGTGGATTTTTTAGAAGATACAGTTTATTCAGTTAACACTCAATATGCAGGGAATACTGTAGGGTTGAAAAAATTGTCTCTTAGGCTTGCAATACGGAAAGCAGACCGTGAAGGCTGGCTTGCAGAACACATGTTTGTTATGGCAGTTCATGGTGAGGAGGGCGAGAAAAATTATTTTACAGGAGCATATCCTTCCTCTTGCGGTAAAACTTCTACTTGTATGGTCAAGGGAGAGAAGATTTTAGGAGATGACATTGCATATTTAAAGAAAAAAGATGGCAAAGTTTATGCGGTTAATGTTGAGAGAGGAATATTCGGAATTATCAGGGATGTTAATCCTGGTGATGACCCTTTAATATGGAAAGCTTTGAATACAGAAGGCGAGGTTATATTTTCTAACATACTGTCTAAAGACGGGGTACCTTATTGGAAGGGAGATAACAAGTCTACTCCTCAAGACGGGGTTAATTTTTCAGGTCCTTGGTCTGCGGGTAAAATTGATGAATTCGGTAATGAAATTCCTTTTTCTCATGCCAATGCAAGATATACAGTAAGGTTAAATAGTCTGGAAAATTGTGATTCAGAGTTAGATAATCCCAAAGGAGTTTTGGTAGAAGGCATAATTTATGGAGGTCGTGATTCTAATACCTGGGTGCCTGTATTTGAAAGTTTCAACTGGGTGCATGGGGTTATAACGATTGCCTCCTCATTAGAGTCTGAGACCACTGCAGCAACGATTGGTAAAGTTGGCGAAAGGAAATTTAATGTAATGGCTAATTTAGATTTTCTTTCTATGCCGATAGGAAGATATATAGAAAACTATCTTGGATTTATAAAAGATCTGAAAAAAGCGCCTACAATATTTGGAGTTAATTATTTTTTACACGATAATCATGGCGAATATATCAGCAGTATACACGATAAGCGTGTTTGGCTTAAATGGATGCAGTTGCGGGTTAATGATAAGGCGGATGCCATCAAGACACCTGTAGGCTATTTGCCGAAATATCAAGATTTGAAGAAATTGTTTAATAATGTTCTTGGGAAAGATTTTTCCGAAATTGAATATGTTCAGTTTTTTAGTATCAGATGTTCTCAGAATTTAGAAAAAATCCAGAGGATAAAAAACATTTATCATGGGTTTAAGGATGTTCCTGAGGTGGTTTTTGAGATTCTTGATGTTCAAAAGGTGAAAATAGAAAAAGCAGCTGGGGAATTTGGTGACATTATATCTCCAGAGGAATTTATCTAATATGGGCAAAATATACTTAAGCCGGGAAGGGCACGAAAAATTAAGGAAAGAGTTAGAATATTTACAAAGAACCAAACGTAAAGAAATTACACGTGATATAGGACATGCCCGTTCCTTAGGTGATTTAAAAGAAAATGCCGAATATCATGCGGCTAAAGAAGCTCAGGGGCTGAATGAGAAAAAGATATATGAATTGGAGAATAAATTATCTTCGGCTGAGTTGATAGAAGAGTTAAATATATCGTCTGAGGAGATTAGAATCGGTGCTAAAGCACGTCTTTTAGATCATGATGCACAAGAAGAGTGTGAATATACTTTGGTCAGTTCTGAGGAATCCAATCCCCAAGAAGGTTTAATTTCTGTGAATGCTCCTATCGGTAGAGCTTTACTGGGACATCGTGTGGGAGATGTATTAGAAATCAAAATTCCTGCGGGCACTTTGAAATATGAGGTTCTTCAAATTTCAAGGTGAAGTTATTAGCTAATTCAGGTTCTACGTCACGTATTTTTTTAAGGTAAAAATCTGCCTCGGTTGTTTTCCCTATTGTGTTGCATATAACAGCTATGCCGTAATATCCGTGTGCAAAATTAGGGTCTAATTTTGTTGATTGTATAAAATATTCCAAGGATTTTTCCAAATCCCGCTCCAGATATTTAATTATTCCTAACCCATATAAAATAGGAGGGCTTATTGTATTGTTTTCCACGGCTTTTAATAGTACAGTTTTTGCTTCTTCATTCCGTTCCAGTTCAATATAAAGATAAGATAAATTATGGTAAATATAAAAATTGTTGGGGTTTGTTGTTAAATATTTTTCATAAAGTATTATTGCATCTTCAATCTTACCTTGAAGTTTATATGTTATAGCCAGTAGATTTCCTGCTTCATTGTCCTGGGGTGATAATTCCAGGGCTTTTTTAAATTCTTTTTCTGCTGAATCAAGTTTGTTTTGTTTTAGGTAAATAGATCCTAATCCTCTTAACAGAATAATGTTGTTTGGGCTTAGAGTTTGTGCAGTTTTAAAATAGTACTCTGCTTTATCGGGGTTTTCTTGCTGTGTGTAGAAAGAGCCGATTTCTGCATATGCTCGTGCGCTTTGAGGATAATATTTTAGTACACTTTCAAAAAGTGTTTTGTCATTATGCCAGTCTTTTGTCCGGCGGGTAATAGTAAATGCATAATTTATGATTAATAATGAAAATAGTACGATTATCAAATTTTTGCGGGTTTTGGTTTTAGTGAAACGGGCTATAGATATACTTATGGCTAAGAATACGCCAATAGAGCTTAAATAAAGGAATCTATCCGCCACTAAAACGGTTAAAGGGACTATGTTTAATGCCGGCAGTAGGAAAAAAATAAACCAAACTATGCCAAAAGTTATTAATTTATTTTTTGGGTAGTTTTTAAAAGCCCAGATTATTAGTAGGGTATAAATTGCAACCGAGGCTAAAATGCGTATGTCGAATATTGATTCAGGCAAGATGAAATTATAGTCTATAGAAAGATTGTAGGGATATATAAGTTTAAATATGTATTCAGAAGATATCATCATAACAGATAAGATATTGCTGTAAAAGGATCCTCCCCACCAGGGTCTTTGCGGTAACTCTTTCATTACTATTTGTCTTAAAATAAAGTAAAGCATAGCTATTATAAAGGGGGCAATTTTTAATCTGGATTTTATCTTTTTGTCTAATAGTTTAGTTAAAGATAAAAATATGAGTGGAATGAGAATGGCTATTTCTTTAGAAAACAAAGCCAGGATAAATGCAAAAAGTGAAAAAATATAAAACCTATATTTAGTTGTCTTAATAAAATTGATAAACAGTGTTATCGCTAATAGCGAAAATAAACCTACCAACAAGTCGGCTCGAGCTCCTATCCAATTTACAGGTTCTGTTTGAACAGGATGCAGGGCAAAAAGGGCAGTGGTCAGATTTATTATCGTTTTATTGTTTGAGATAAGGGATATGAAATAAAACAGCAGGATGATGTTTATGATATGAAGTAGTAGGTTAGTGAAATGATAACCTGCTGGATTAATGCGAAATAGTTGATACTCTAAAGAATAAATCAATGTTCTCAAAGGTCTGTATATTCCAGGCCATTTTGCAGAAGTGGTTTTTTCTATCGGGTTCAGGAAAAAATTGGGAATGTTTTTTAAACTTATAATATTAAAATTAGTACTTATAAATCTATGGTCATCGTATACAAAGTTATTATTGAGGCAATCTTGATAACAAAATATTGTAAGCAGGATGATAAAAAACAGGATGAATTTTTGATTAGATGATTTAGGCGATTCTATCATTTCGTTCTTTTAAAAGGAAAAGTTTCCATAATAAGCATGTTATAATAAATTTTAATCCGAATTTCACAGTTTTCATTTTAGATTTCCCCTGAACCCTTAAATGATACATTGTGGGGATTTCTACTAATTTTAAATTCATTCTTACCGCATTGAATAGGATATCGAAATCACCCCAGGGGCATTTTCCCCAGATCATTTTCTGATAATCTTGTCTTAAGAACGCTTTTGTCCCGCAAAGTGTATCAGTAACTTTCATGCCACTTAGCATCCAGAATATAAAAGAAAATGTTTTATTTCCAATGCGGCGGGGTATATTCATAGCGCCTTTCTCCATAGGAAGAATAAATCGACTTCCGTTAACAAGAATCGATTTGTTTTCAATTAGCGGTTGAATGAATTTTGGAAGATCTTCCGGGGCAACGGACATATCTGCATCAAGAATAATAAGTATATCTGAGGTTGCTTTATTAAACCCTTCTTTTAAAGCGTTGCCCTTACCTTTATTGGAGGATATCTTTATAAGTTTTAGGTTATTAAAAAGGGGGTGTAGTTGTTGGGCTTTTTCTAAAGTAGCATCTGTGGAGCCGTCATCAACTACTATGATTTCTGTAAAATCACCTGTTTTAGGAATTCTTTTTATGCATTCCTGGATATTCTCCTCCTCGTTATAGCAGGGTATGATTACAGCGCAGGAAATATTTTTTAACATGTCCATAAAGATTAGCTTTATATTATCTGAATAGATAATATAATAAATCCTATACCATAATCAATATTTTTAAAGTTAGGGTAAGGTAAAATGGAGAAACAGCTTATATTGATTCCAACATATAATGAAAGGGAGAATGTTTCTGCTTTAATTCCTGAATTAAGAAATAAATTTCCTGAGTTGGACATTTTAGTTGTTGATGATAGCTCTCCTGATGGTACAAGTGAGGTAATAAGAAATTTCTCTAACAGTGATACAAGAGTTAATTTACTTTTAAGAGAAAACAAGGAAGGTTTAGGTAAAGCATTATTTTCTGGCTATAAATATGCTGTAGAGAATGGTTATCAAAAAATTATTCAAATGGATGCTGATTTTTCTCATCCTACGGAATATATAAAAGATATTTTAGATCATTTAGACTCAAATACCGTTGTTATATGTTCCCGCTATGTAAGAGGTGGCGGGTCTTGCAACTGGCCTCTTCCAAGGATATTTTTAAGCTGGCTTGCCAATTTTCTTACAAGTATATTACTTACCTTAAGCATCAAGGATGCTACCACTGGTTACAGAGGATTCCCAAGCTCGTTTCTAAAAGAATTTATCAGCGAAACTCCAATTGCTTCAGGATATCTGATTCAGGTGGAAACGGTGCTTAAATCATTAAGGTTGGGGTATCATATAAAAGAGGTGCCTTTTATTTATCAAAGAAGGCGGGGGGGGGAATCCAAACTTGATATTTGTGAAGCGTTTAAATCAGGATGGGGTCTTTTAAGGTTGAGATTCAAAAGATATAATTGAATATTTACAGTATTAAAGATAAAATCGTTTAAAGTGAAATCAAAAATTCTAATTTTATTTTTAGTTTTTAATATCGGTTGTGCTTCGATACCCGTTCAAAAGCGCGCTGGATATGTAGAACGTATTTCAAGGAAGGATTTATCTTTGAATGAATTTGCCAGGAAATATGATTTTCAGGTGGATTTTGATCCATTCTTAAAAAAAATATATTTGAGTAAAGGTGATGATGTTCAGATTGTATGTGCTTTTGAATCTCCGGTAGCTATAGTTAACGGACATACAATTTTATTGGAGTCGGATTTAAAAATAAATAATGGGAATCCACAGTTTTCATCCCAAAATATAGAAAGATTGCTGAACTATCTGTTTTATGGGCGGGTTGAGTCTAAAGCTGTGAAGCGTAAAGGTCCGGGGGAAATTTACAGAATCAAGCGTATAGTTTTAGACCCTGGTCATGGCGGACGTGATCCGGGGGCGATAGGTAAGAGCGGAGTTAAGGAAAAAGACCTGGTACTTAGTCTTGCAAAAATACTTCAATCAAAGTTAAAAAGAGCCGGGTATGAGGTTAGTATGACGCGGGAAGATGACAAATTTGTTTCTCTGTGGCAGAGAGTAGCTTTTGCCAATAAAGAAGGAGCAGATCTTTTTATCTCGATTCATGTTAATAGCGCTCGGCAGAAAAGTGCATCAGGATTCGAGGTGTTTTATCTTTCTCAGACCAGTGATGAGGAATCACGCGCTTTAGCTTCAGCAGAAAATTATCCTTTGGGTTTTGAAGATGGTTCTTCGTATGATTTAAATGTTCAGGCAACTATCTGGGATTTGCTTTATTCTGAGAACAGAAAAGATGCCGTTAGGCTTGCGGAAAAGATTTGCTTATCAATGGATGAAATAGTGGGCCTTAGGAACAGGGGTGTAAAAAGTGCTAATTTTTATGTTTTAAGAGGTGCTCAGATGCCGGCGGTTTTGGTTGAAGCGGGATTTATATCCAACAAATTTGAGGAGGAAAATCTGAAACAGTGGAGATTTAAAAACAAAATTGCAGAAGCTATAGCTGAGGGTGTTAGATCTTATGAAAAAGCATATGTTCTTACAGAAGGATTCAAAAGATAGAAGAAATCTTCCGATAGGTATTTTTGATTCCGGGCTCGGAGGGCTTACTGTTGTAAAAGAGGTGCTTAATTTCTTACCTCATGAGTCTGTAATATATCTTGGAGATACTGCGCGTCTTCCATACGGAAATAAATCAGAAGATACGGTTTTAAGATTTACAAAAGAAGCGATATCTTTTTTTTCATCAAAAGATGTTAAAATACTTTTGGTTGCCTGTAATACCGCTTCATCTTTAGCGCTTCCGAAATTAGATGATGATTATAATTTCCCGATTTATGGTGTTATTGATGCAGGTGTGGAGGAAGCGAGTAAAGTGACTAGAGTCAATAGAGTTGGTGTTGTGGGGACAAAAGCGACAATTCAAAGCGGTATCTATGAGAAGAAGCTGAGAAAGAGCAGTTCAAACATGGAAGTATATAGTAAGGCTTGTCCTTTGTTTGTGCCTCTGATAGAAGAAGGCTGGATGGAAGATTCTATAGCCTATAAAGTGTCTGAAAAGTATTTGAAAGATTTTAAAAAAGAAAAGATTGATGTTTTAATTTTAGGTTGCACTCACTATCCCTTGATGAAAACGGTTATTAAATATGCAGTAGGAGATAACGTTGCTTTAATAGATTCAGCCCGGTCTTTTGCTAAAAAGATAAAAGAGTTTTTATCCGAGCAGAACTTATCCGCTGATACAGCGCAATCTAATTGTGAGTTTTATGTTACAGATGAACCGAGGTTATTTAGGGAGCGGAGCAGTTTATTCCTTGAGAAGGATATTGATTTTGTTACAAAAATAAATTTGGAGGATTATAAATAATGTATCAAATCTCAGTAAAATCTAATTTCAGCGCAGCGCATAATTTAAGGGAATATAATGGTAAGTGCGAAAATCTTCATGGGCATAATTGGTATGTTGAGGTATTCATAGAGTCAGAGGTTTTAAATAAGGAAGGCATGGTTATAGATTTTAAAGACGTCAAAAGTATTTTGAAGAAAACATTGGAGTGTATGGACCATAAATATATCAATGAAATTGAGCCTTTCAATAAAATTAATCCAACCTCTGAAAATATTGCTGAGTTTATTTTTAATAAAATAAACCCGGAATTTAAAAGCCGTTCTTTAAATCTTGCTAAGGTAGATGTTTGGGAGACGGATTCATCGCGGGCGAGTTATTATGAAGAGTAGTAAAAAAGCGGTTGTTTTATTATCAGGCGGTATTGATTCGGTAACTTCGATGTTCTATGCTTTGAATAAGGGGTTTAAGTTAAATGCGCTTATATTTGATTATGGGCAGCGCCATAAGCGCGAATTGGCTTCCGCTCGAAAAATAGCAGGAATTGCGGGGGTCTCTTATAAAGTGGTTAAAGTGAATTTTCCCTGGGGGGGGAGTGTGCTTTTAGATAAAAAGTCAAAACTTCCTCACGGACGTTTTATGAGGAAGACTATTCCTTCAACTTATGTTCCGGGAAGGAATATTATTTTTTTATCGCTTGGTATAAGTTATGCTGAGGCAATTTCAGCGGATGAAGTTTTTATCGGGGTAAATGCAGTTGATTATTCAGGGTATCCTGATTGTAGGCCTGATTTTATCAAAGCGTTTCAGAAAGCAGTGGATCTGGGAATAAAGTCTGTAGTCGAGGGGAAGAAGATAAAAATATCTGTACCATTGATAAATTTGAGTAAAAAAGAGATAATTGAACTAGGGTTGAAATTAGGTGTGCCTTTTAAAGATACCTGGTCTTGTTATTCGGGAGGGGCAAATCCTTGCAATAGGTGTGATTCTTGTTTGATAAGGAGGAAGGGTTTCCAAGATGCAGGAATTAAGGACCCTTTGGATAGATAAATGGAAAATTTAAAAGCAAAAATAAGTGAGGTTTTTTTCTCCATTCAGGGGGAAGGTGTATATATAGGATATCCCCAGTTGTTTATAAGGTTTTGGGACTGCAATCTTAAAACCTGCAGTTTTTGTGATACAAAAAAACAGGATTACCTGGAATATTCAGCGGAGGATTTAGCGCATAAGATATCTGATTTAGGTAAGAGGTATCATTCTATTTCACTGACAGGTGGGGAGCCTTTAATGGAAGTTGATTTTCTGGAAAAATTTCTTATGAATTTTAAAGACGGTAAAAAGGTATATCTTGAAACTAACGGGACTTTACCTAAAGCGCTGGAGAAGATTATAAATTATGTTGATATCGTGGCTATGGATATCAAGTTGCCTTCTTCAACTGGTTTAGGAAGTTTTTGGGAAGAACATAGAAAGTTTTTATTGATTGGTTGGGAAAAACAGGTTTTTGTAAAAATTGTAATTACAAAACAATCTGAATTAAAAGATTTCCAAAAAGCGCTTGAGATAATACTTTCGATTGACCCAATGATACCTCTCATTATTCAGCCTGATAGCAGGAATATGGATAAAGAGCTTATTGATAAGGTTCTTTCTTTTCAGGAAGAAGCATTTCAGTCACTTATGTATGTAAGGGTGATACCCCAAATTCATAAATATATGGGGGTTAGGTAAATGAATTTAAAAGAATTTCGTGTATTGGCGTGCGATTTATATCTTGAGGCAAATTTCAAAATCCGTTCTGATATTAAAAGAGCATTAATCAAAGCTCAAAAGCAAGAGAAGAATAAGTTAGCAAAAGAAGCGCTTTCTGTAATTTTAGAAAATGCAAAATTAGCTTATCGGGACAAAGTTGCAATATGTCAGGATACTGGTTACCCGGTTTTTTTCATTACTGTAGGCGGGAGTTTTCTTAAAAATATGACTGGTATTAAAAGAGAACTTATGGCAGGCATTAGGGATGCGACTTTTAAAGGTTGCTTACGTTCATCCATTGTTAAAGATCCGCTTAAAAGAAAAAATATCAGCCCCAATGTTCCGCCTGTTATGCATATTGAATGTTGGGATAAAAACGAGTGTGAAATTACGTTATTGGTAAAAGGATTTGGTTCTGAGAACAAAAGCCGTTTATATCTTCTTAATCCCAATACTAAAGAAGACGAGATAGTTGATATTATAGTAAAACATATTAAAGAAGTTGGCAGTTCCGCCTGTCCGCCGTATATAATCGGGATAGGTATTGGGGGGACAGCTGATGCAGCACTTATGCTTTCTAAAAAAGCTACACTGATTAATTTAGACAAGAAGAATAAAGACAGTTATTTAGATAAGCTTGAGAAAAGAATAGAAAAAGGAGTGAATGAATTAAAAATCGGCCCATTAGGGATGAAAGGAATAACAACTTGTTTAGGAGTTAAAATCATTACCCATCCAACTCATATTGCAGGGCTGCCGCTGGCTATCAGTGTGGGTTGCCATGCTACGAGAAGTGTAAATAGGAAAATAAAACCTAAATCATGAAAATAGAAACGCCATTAACTAAGAGTGTAATTAAAAAATTAAAAGCAGGAGATTTGGTTTATATAACAGGTATTGTTTATACGGCGCGTGATAAAGCTCATCATGAACTCACTAATGTTATATATAAAGGAAAGAATCTTCCTCTTATACTTAATGGTGCAGCAATATATTACTGTGGCCCGACGCCTAATAGAAATGGAGAGGTAATAGGTTCCTGCGGGCCGACAACAAGTTCTAGGATGGATAAATTCACCCCCTTGCTTTACAAGTCGGGAATTAGTGTGACTATTGGTAAAGGCGAGA
>JAVCDA010000058.1 GCA_030765145.1 Candidatus Saelkia tenebricola
AGGAATGTTTGTCCGACATTAACCGCTAATATGGGGACTGGAGGGCATAATGTTCCGCTTATTAAAGATTCCAAAGATATACGTAAATTAACACCTAAAGAATGCTTTATGCTTCAGGGGTTTCCTGAGAGCTTTAAGCTGCCGAAAAGTACGGCTAATTCTCATCTGTATAAGCAGGCGGGTAATTCAGTTACAGTTCCGGTAATTAAGCGCATTGCTGACCGGATAAGCGAAGCGCTGC
Organism: Candidatus Saelkia tenebricola; assembly: GCA_030765145.1. Taxonomy (GTDB): domain Bacteria; phylum Omnitrophota; class Gorgyraeia; order Kaelpiales; family Kaelpiaceae; genus Saelkia; species Saelkia tenebricola. Next base: position 242 of record JAVCDA010000058.1, read on the forward strand.
TTGCAGAATATTCTTATTTATCCGTATGATTTTTCTAGATAATCAGCCTAAAGAACAATTAAAAGAATACAAAGCTTTGCTTAGCATGGTTGGTTCACTCTCCAACCTATTCTCTGACAGCGCTATTCCGTATTTATACTATAGAGTTGCGGAAAATGCTTTCTGCAGAGCATTTAAAGCGGAAAATTTATCCCGTTCGGACTGTTCGGCCGATGCCAAAAAAGATTCCTTCGGCTTAGGCCTTAAAACTTTTCTAGAAGGCAATTCAAAATCATGGCAGAAGGTTGCGGAATTTAATAAAGCGCGATCTCGATATGAATGCCTTCGCAAGGATCCGGCAAAAATGATCTATGAAATAGCTAAAATGCGCAATAAGAGAATTACTTCTACCAAAGCGATGCACTCTATTGAAAGGATGGGCTATCATTGTGTTGCCCGCCGGAAAGGTAAATTTATTTTATTTGAAGAAGAAATGCTTTCTGTGAATCTTGATAAAATTAGATTTATTAACAAAAGCCGCTCCAAGAATATTTTTTATTTTAGTGATACTAATGATGAATATAAATTTGATTTAACTAAAAGCACTCTCTATAAAAGGTTCGTAACGGCATCTGCGAATCAAAGTTTTAAGGTAAATATAATACGGGATCCTTTTGTGAGTTTAAAAAATTTCTATAAGCTAACAGGTTTTGATCTGCAGAGAAAACCTGTTAGCGGGCAAATTGTATGTTTGCCTTTATACTCTGCGCGTGAAAAAAAGGTTATGCCTAGAAGCGGTTTAAATCAATGGAATGCTTCCGGCAGGGCTAGGGATTATAGAGAAGTCTATATTCCCGTACCTCTTTGGATATATGATTGTTTCCCTGGGTTTTTCCCAGACAAGACAGTTAAGTTTGATCTAGTTCTACCTAAAGGAAAGACAATTAAAGCAAAAATGTGTCAGCCTGGAACAAAAGGTAGAAAAGATAGATGCAAAGCACTAATGAGCTCGGAAGCAAATAAAGAGCTTGGCAGCTGGCTTCTTGATGATGTATTAGGTGTTCCGGAAGGCGAGCTGGTAACTATGCAGCACTTAGAAGAAGTTGGTATTGATTCAGTAGAAGTTGAAAAAATGTCAGCTAAGAAATATTGTATTAGATTCAAGGAAACCGGAACATATGAAGACTTTGAAGAAAACTATAAAAAATGAAATTAAATCTTTTTTATTTTCTTCTCAAGTTTGCCAAGGTTTTTTGTTTCACATTCCCAAATAACAATTGTTTTCCAGCCTATCCTTTTTAAATCCGCTTTATGCTTTTTATCTCTTTTTACATTGCGGTTTAACTTAGGTTTCCAGTAAGACGTATTGCTTTTTGGTATATTTGATCTTTTGCACCCTTTATGCTGATGCCAAAAACAGCCGTGAACAAAAATGACTGTTTTATGCTTTTTTAAAACAATGTCGGGTTTGCCCGGCAAACCTTTCTTATGAAGGCGGAAACGATAGCCCAATGAATGCAGCAGCTTTCTGACTATTATTTCAGGCTTTGTGTCTGTAGAGCGTATTAAGCTCATATTCCAGCTTCTTTTTTCTAAGGTTAAATGATCAGCCATACTTTTATTATATAAAAAATCAGCAATGATGTGTAAAAATGATTTTCAAGAAAAAGGCTGTTTTATAATGCAGTACAATACGGCACCGGATATCAATTGAAGATTACCGCAAAATACTATATTTTACTGTGACATTCTACGGGTAATTGTAAAGAAAATATAGAAAAATATCTTAAAAAATAATTCCCCCGAACTTGCCGGAGGAGGTTTGGTTCTGTCCTGCCTTAGCAGACAATATAAATTTAGCATAAAGTATGTAATTATCAAGAAAATATGGCAGACAGATTTAAGCTTATGCGTATACCAAGATTGGGTGAGGTTAGTGTAAGGAGAATACTTAATATAAGAAAGAGCGGGGAAGGGTTAGAAGATTAGAGGATCTAGGTAATATAGGTAAGAGGCTTAAGAAGGTGAGTGGGTATATTAGTTTTTGAGGGGAAGTTATATATGAATATTATTAATTATAGCTCTTATATAAGTGATTGAATTAGAAAGGGCAAAAGAGTAGAATTTTAGAAATGATACAAATAAATTTTAAGAAAAACTATAAATTATGAAATACATATGTTAATTATTCAGGAGAATTAAAATGGGATCAGGAGTTACTGCGACATGCCTGTGCGGTATGAACACTAGCATTATAATCGGTAGTGGAGGTATGGCTAATTCCATGTCCGCGTACTACTTCCCATGCCTTTGTAAGCACTGCTGCGCTATTGTGCAAGTCAACTTTCTTGCCGAACAAAAACAATGTCCGAAGTGTAAAACCACAAAAATAATTCCATATGATGATCCCACGTTATCAGGGGATGCGGGAGAGCGCATATTATCAACGCATACAGTGACAAACTGGATGGACAAAAAACTTAAAAGAAAGCTGATATTGACAGACGGGACATACAAATGTTCTCAATGCAACCAGATGACTCTTCGCTTTGCAGACAACGGCTACAGGTGGGACTAGTAAAGAAAACCCGATTGGAGTTAAGACAAGATATTCGAGAGAGGTGAAAATATAAAAGAAGAGGAAAGGGAAAATAAACCTAAATCAGATTAATTTTTATTTGACTTATATGTTTGAGTAAGGTATTTTAAAGATAAGCGGTGAGTTAAGATGCAACTTGCTCCGCTCAATAAATGTGCTAAAGCGCTCTTTTTTATTTAACCCGCGTTTTAGCGCGGGTTTTTTGTTCTTTGAGACAATTTGATATAGATGGCGGAATGATTTAAGGAGACTTGCAACCGCCTTAACAAAGTGCTAAAAAGCCAATAGCCCTGCAGTTAAACTTTTTAGCTGCAGGGTTTTTTATTGGCACAAAAAAGGAGGTAGGAAAATGTGGCACCCAAAGCTTTATGATAAAAGCGCAGATATCACCAGCGAAGAGTTCCCCTATATGGTTACAAGATTTATGACTGTTCGTAATTACTCTACTGATGAATGGACTAAAGAGCAGATTATAGAAGAAGCTGTAAAGCGGTCTGAAGAAACAGGTACTACAACATGTATTGTTTTTGGTGAGCAAGATGCAATCTATGTTGAGCCTGACGGTAGCTTTAAATATTCAAAAAAGCTGCCCTCAGACGGCGCAATTAAACAGGAAAAAATTTTTGATTTAACTGATAAAGTAACTGAGGCAAAAAAGAGAAAAATTAAAACTGACAAACATTTAGTTTCATCTGAATCCGTGACAAAAGGACACCCCGATAAGATGGCTGATGCTATATCTGATGCCATACTTGATAACATAATAGAAAAAGATTCTGATGCAAGAGTGGCATGTGAAACGTTTCTAACAACTGGTTTAGCTATGATTGCAGGTGAGGTAAGCACAAATACTTGGATTGATGTTCCCAGAATAGTAAGAAAAACTATTAAGGAAATAGGGTATGTAGATTCTGCTTTTGGTTTCTGTTATAAGGATATAGCGGTATCAAACATGGTGGTTGAACAGGCCAGAGATATAGCATTAGGTATTGATATTGGCGGAGCAGGAGACCAAGGCATGATGTACGGCTATGCAACAGATGAAACTCCTGAGTTCATGCCGCTGCCTATAATGCTAGCTCATAAATTAACGCTTAAATTGACAGAAGTACGTGAGGTGCAAAATAAAGGCTGGCTAGGACCTGATGGTAAAAGCCAAGTAACCCTTGAATATAAAAATGGTCTGCCAAAAAGAGTAGAGTGCATTGTAGTCAGCAATCAACATATAGATAAAGTTGGAACTGAAACATTAAGAGAATACATCTTAAAAGAGGTTATAATTCCAGCGATACCAAAAGAGCTTATAGATAAAGATACAATAATAAAGATTAACCCTACAGGCAGGTTTGTAATAGGTGGTCCTAACGGAGATACTGGCTTAACCGGAAGAAAAATAATGGTCGATACCTACGGCGGAATTGGACGGCACGGAGGAGGAGCTTTTTCAGGTAAAGACCCGACTAAAGTTGACCGCTCTGGAGCTTATATGGCTCGCTACATTGCGAAAAATATTGTAGCTGCTCGTTTAGCAAAAAAGTGCGAGATTCAACTATCGTATGCAATAGGCATACCTGAGCCTGTTTCAGTAATGGTTGATACCTTCGGAACTGGATTAGTACCTGATCTAAAAATACTTAAATGTATAGTAGATTTATTTCTCTTAGAACCCAGAGATATTATAAACTTCCTAGATTTAAAAAAACCGATTTATAAAGAGACATCCTGCTATGGACATTTTGGTAGAGAGCAATTTACTTGGGAAAAAACTGGGCATGTTTATGATATAAGAAAATACTTCAAATTACGCATATAGATATTTAACAAATAAAATAATTGAAAATTTATAAATCTCTCTTGACTAAGATAGTTTATGAGGAGTAATATGAACTTAGAGTTTAAAAGTCCTGCGTTCGAAGGGGGAACCTGGACGTTAAAAAAGAAAAACCTTCGTTTAGTTTGTTTAACAGATTAAGCGAGGGTTTTTTGTATTTTAAGGAGGTTTTTATCAGAAATATCATAAGGAATTTAATAAAATTAAAGGAGGTGTCCGATGCTGACAATGTTTAAGAGAAAATGGTTCTGGATTACTGTCATAGTTCTAATTATAAATATTGCAGGGCTTTCTAAAATAATTTCAGTATTAGAAAGTAAACAAGGGTATAAATCCAGCCAAAGCATCAGCACATCAATAGGTAAAAAAATCAGGCAATTAATCTGGCCTGTAAAAAAAGTGACTCAGGATGTCGCCAAAAAATTAAACCTTCAAGAAGATTTTAAAGTTAAATACATAAAACCTTCCATGTCAGACTTAACACCAAGCATTTACATCCGTCTTTCTCACAGCATTGATCTTGATAAAATAAAAGGCTATATAGAGGTAAGCCCCAAGGTAATTTCTCATGCTGAAAAATCTTATTCCGGAATAACTCTTTACGGAAAATTCTTACCCGGCGAATCATATACCGTAGAAATATTAAAAGGAATGCCTTCTACTAGAGGGGTTCTTCTTAAAGAAACCCTAAAGAAAGAAGTTGTTATTCCGGATTATGAGGCAACGTTTAACTTCAAAGTACCCGGAATATACATGTCATTACAAGGTAGTAAAATACTACCGGTTGAAGCAACTAACGTAGATAAATTAAAAGTAAAGGTCCATAAAGTATACGCTAATAATATCGTCTATTTACTCAACAATATTACATCCTATAATTTCCCAGACGACTTAGGAGTTGATCTATTTGAGAAAGAGATTACTACAAAATGCGAGCGAAACAAACCTCGCGAAGTTCTTCTTGA
>JAVCDA010000006.1 GCA_030765145.1 Candidatus Saelkia tenebricola
TCTCTAGGAACCACACCAAGAATGCGGATGACTCACATTTGCCTAGCGATAATTCTGCAACTTCAGATCTCATTCGATTATAAAAATCGCCTATTTCCATATCAGACAACCTCTTTTATAAAAATTTATAGGTATATTATCTTCATTTCGAATCTCTAAAAACTTACTTATTAATACTAACTTTATGTCTGCACTATTTATATGTCAATTTAAAAAGTTATGTTCATCACTACAACATAACTACAGTTTCTCATCTATATTAACTTTGTGAAACATTCTGCCGTTTTGGTGCTTCTGTTTTAACCATCTTTCTATTTCTGTTTTTTTGAAACGCACCCCTTTAGGGAATTTATAATACGGGATAAAATTAGCATGTGTCCAATCATAAATTGTGCGCTGACTTACCTTTAAAACCTCACCAAGATCTTCTACTGTTAACAATATTCCCATGGGGTTAGAATCTTTAATTCGAACCCGTAATCGCTTGACTTACACTCAAGTGCCCCCCCCCAACTAATATACCCACTCACCTTCTTAAGCCTCTTCCCTATATTACCTAAATCCTCTAATCTTCTAACCCTTCTCCTGCTCTTTCTTATATTAAGTATTCTCCTTACACTAACCTCACCTAATCCCGGTATGCGCATAAGCTTAAATCTATCTGCTTTGTTTATATTTATAGGAAAGTACTCCGGATGATTCTTTGTTTAGGTCTCTCTGGTAGGCACTGAAATAGACTCTATTTAGGTCTAATATCCTATAGAGCCTCTTCTTCCTAATAAATTCATAACATGCTGTATTTAAACTAATAGAATATTTTTACCAGCCAGTAAAAAACATTCTCATTTGCCAAAGTTAGTTGCGATTCTGCTGCAAGCTGAAAATGGTGTCTTTCTTCGTAGCCACCTAGCCTATATGCCCTACTTAAAGCCGGAGATTCTATGTCCACTGTTACTACGTATTGATTTAAATCCTGATTAAAATTTCTATCGATTCTAAAGCTTATTTCATAACGGCTTTGAGGATCTACAGTAAATCTTATCGATGCCTGACCATAGCCGTCTTCTCTATCTCTTTGTATTAGTCTTACGCTGCGTGTGCCTGTGCCGTTGTTAAATTCAAACAATGTCTCTTTTGTATTTGTACCTAAATGTTGAGAGCTTACGTTCTCTATGTCGCCGCTGTAGAAGCCTTCTAACAGCTTGACTATGTATAGCAACTCTTCCTGTGCCTGTAATGCTTGATCTATTTTTATTGGATCCTGATGGAATTGATCGAGCAGCTCCATTATTCTATTATTTGCCTCAATTATAGTCTCCCTTACTCCTCTTTCCAGCATGAATTGATAATTTATAAAATCGTCAGAAGGTAACTCATATGTTCCATCAGCAACTCTTATTGCCTCAGATCCGAACATCGTTTCTATCGATTCAATAGTCTCTGCTATATCTGCATATCTTTCAAAAGCATTTTCCCATTGTGGTATTCCACCTAAAAGTCTTAATGCTACTTTGTAGTTACCTACATTTGATAATACTTTTATAGCTGGATCGCCTCCTTGAGCGTAAAAATTACGCATTGTATCCATACCTTCCAAATTGACCATTGCAATTAATGTTGTAACTTCAGATGTTTTTAGCGCTAAGGGGTCTATGCCGAATTCGTGATATAAGAATTCAAGTACTTCTTGGTTTGAAAATGGAAATAATTCTGGGTTCTGCTGCATTCTATAATTAAATCTACTGAGATTATCTGGTACTGCCCAAAGAAGTCCATTGTTAGGGATATTTATATAGCTAATATCTGATTTTATTAGCGGAAAAACATTAACTAGTGTACCTTCAGGATCAAATAAGCCGCCATGATTATCAGAAATCTTACTCACTAAATATCCTGCGTATCTAGAACCAAAACAATAGTGCACAGAATTTATGCTTTTTACGCCATTTGTTAAAATAGTAGGTGGATGTATGATTCTTGCTGCTCCTTTGCCTGCTGAAAGTTTTAGAAAATCTGCTTCTCTTAAAAGATTGTTTTCAAATTCATCTGCATATGCGAATTTCATTGCTTTTAGAGGTGAACCACTAAATTTAACAACCATCATGCCTTCTAGTCCTATTTTCTTGAACCATTCACTGTTGGTTTTAGATGGCAATGATTCATCAACTACCCAGCCTTCTTTCTGTTCAACCATGTATCTGATTAACTGTTTAGCATAATGATCCTCAGAAGAGTTTTGCCATATTCCCTGAGGTGAGAAATCATGGTCGAACCATAAGAACTCTTGATCCCAGTTATCCGGATTCCAGAAATGCTCCGGGTAAGCAAGTTTGAATGCTGCAAACGGAGAATTACTAAATTTATTATACATCATGCTTGATAATCCTATGCTTTTAAACCAATCTATCCAGCTAGATTCTCTTTCAGGTAGATTTTCATCAACTACCCAGCCTTCTTTCTGTTCAACCATGTATCTGATTAACTGTTTAGCATAATGATCCCCGGAAGAGTTTTGCCATATTCCATGAGGTGAGAAATCATGGTCAAACCATAA
>JAVCDA010000011.1 GCA_030765145.1 Candidatus Saelkia tenebricola
TAACACGCAATATAAAAAATTGGGCAGATAGTGCTAAATATGAACGAATTAGCAATAAATAAACGATGTGGTAAATTGAAAGATTGGTGTTTTAAAATGCCCAACATTTTCATATTGCCACCGTTAGCAACAAGGCGAAGAAATGATTGAGAATTACAAACTTGACAAGAAAAATGAGTTTGATATCAAATATAGACTTATTGAAACATTTCAGCTAATTTTTTATTTTGTATTATAAAACTTAAGAAGATGAAAATGTTAGATTTATTTAAGCCAAACATGGAAAAGCTAAAAGCGAAGAAAAATATAAAAGGTCTTATAAGATTACTGCAAAATAAGAAAGATTATTCTATGAGAAGTTTTGCAGTAGAAGCTCTTGGGGATATTAAGGATAAAAGAGCAGTAGAACCTCTCATTGTAATTTTGAAGAATTCAGACGAAAATATTAGAGAGCGCGCAGTAGAAGCTCTTGGAAGAATAGGGGATTTAAGAGGTGTAGAACCCCTAATCGAAATTTTAAAGGATGAAAAATGCTGTGTAAGAATATCTGCAGTTAAAGCTCTCAGGAATTTAGGCTATAAGCCTTTAAGTAATTCAGAGAAAATATTTTATCTAATTGCATCACAGGATTGGAATGAAATTGCTAAAATTGGCGAAACTGCAATAGAACCTTTAATTAATATAATGAAGGATGAAGCTATTCGAGATAGAGCAGCAGAAGCTCTTGGAAAAATTGGAAGTGCAAGATCAGTAGAACCTTTAATTACACTTCTGAACGATAAAAACTACATGGTTAGAATTAGTGCAGCAGAGGCTCTTGGAAAAATCAGAGATGAAAGAGCAGTAGAACCTCTAATACAGATCATGACGGATGAAAATTACAATGTAAGAATGAGTGCGGCAAAAGCACTAAGCAAAATCGGAGATGAAAGAGCTTTAGAATATACCATTACGCTCTTGAAAGATAATAAAAATTACTATAATACAGCAGCAGAAGCTCTTGAAAAATTTTGGAATAAAAGAGCGATAGAACATCTTATTGTATTATTGAAGGATACAGACAATTTTGTTAGACTTGAAGCATCAGAGGTCCTTGGAAAAATTGGAGATAATAGAGTGATGAAACCTTTAATCGAGGTTTTAATGGATAAAGACCATAATGTTAGAAAGGCTGCAGTAAAATCACTTAGAAAATTAAACTATAAGCCTTCAAATAATTATGAGCGATTAGTTTATCTAATTGAAGCAAATAAATGGAATGAAATTATCAAAATCGGGGAACCTGCTGTAGAGCTTCTTATAGAATTTTTAAATGATTCCGTTATTAATATTAGAAAGAATGCAGCAGAAGTCCTTGGAAAGATTGGTAATATTAAAGCAGTAGAACCTCTTATCTCTATTTTAACAGATTCAAACAAAGATGTAAGGGAATGTGCAGCAGTAGCTCTTGGAAAGATCGGAGATGAAAGAGCAGTCCAACCTCTTATCTTTATGGAGGATGATAGAAAGTTTATCAATAGTATTGCAATTGCAGCAGTGGGAAAAATTAGAAGATATTCGGGAGAAATAATTTTAGAACTTTTAAAGGATAAAGACAATGACATTAGAAGAATCGCTGCAAAAACAGCTAAACCTTATTTAGGTGCTAAAGCTATTGAACCCCTCATTGCTGTTTTAGAAGATACCGACAAATATGTTAGATTCTGTGCGGCAGAATCTTTAGAATATTTACACTGGAAGCCTTTAAATAATTCAGAAAAGGTAATTTATTTACGTGCAAAACAAAAATGGGATGAAATAATTAGTATGGGTGAAATTGCAATAGAGCCTCTCATAAATTTTCTTCAGAATAATGATAACGATGATCAAATGAATATAGTAGATGCTCTTGGAAGAATTGGAGATGCCAGGGCGGTTTTACCCCTAATCGAAGTTTTACAGGATAAAAATTATTATTATTTTATAGAAACAACATTGGAAGCTATTGGAAAGATTGGAGATACAAGAGCTGTGGAACCTCTCCTTGAAATTTTAAAGGATTCAAACGGAAATATTAGAAAGAATGTAGTAGAAACCCTTGTAAGTGTAGGAGATTTAAGATGTGTCGGACCTCTCATCGAAGTTCTAAAGGATTCAGATATTTCTATTAGGTGTAATGCAGCAGAAGCCCTTGGGAAGATTGGTAATATTAATGCAGTAAAACCTCTAACTATGCTTCTGAACGATAAATACTATATGGTTAGAGTTAAAGCAGCAGAAGCCCTTGGGAAGATTGGTAATATTAATGCAGTAAAACCTCTAACTATGCTTCTGAACGATAAATACTATATGGTTAGAGTTAAAGCAGCAGAAGCTCTTGGAAATATAGGAGATGCAAAATCAGTAGAACCTCTTATCCCAATCATGAAGGATCAAGATTATTCTGTCAGAATGAGTGCAGCAAATGCTCTTGAAATATTAGGCTGGAAACCTTCAAATATTTCAGAGAATATTATTTACTTAATTGCAAAAGACAGTTGGAATGAAATAGTCAATTTAGGCAAAAATGCAGTTGAATTTCTGGTTGCAATTCTCAGAAGTAAAGATGATTATAATCATAAAATTAAAAAAGATATAGCAGTGGCTCTTGGTATAATTGGAGATACAAGAGCTGTTGAACCACTTATAAATGCAATTTCTGGTTATAATGGTTTAGAAGTAGCAATTGCACTTATAAAAATTGGAGATAAAAGATCAGTAGAAACAATAATAAAATTTCTGATTAAAAAGATTCCGGTATATAATAACATAGGATATCAAGAGTTGTATCAAGAATTTACATATTTTTTTGGCAAATATTCAAGTTTTATACTAAGTGCTTTCAGTATTGAATACATAAATAGTTATACTGATGTATGTATTAATCAATCAGAAAATGCCGTTAAACAGTTGACTAAAATACGAACAAGAATATCAAATAATATTCTCAATCTTGTCACTACTATCAAAGACTATGATATTTATAAAGGGACAGATGATCATGGTGGTAGGACAGCAATAATAGTAAATTTTGATACAGTACGAAAAATTGCACTGGATGAACTTAAACGCAGAGGCCATCCTCCCTACGATCCTTCTGTATTTCTCGATGAAGAAGAATGGAAGAAATGAATTGAATAAATATAATTTATCTACATGTTTATACAAACTAAGACTAAACTAAAACCTGTCGACGAAAAGGTATGTTTTACCAATCCTGTTAACTGACACTAAAAAACAGACTCTTTACTGACTCGCATGCAAAAAAATAAAAATAGGAAATCTGAAAAATATCTCAAACCAGTTATATACAAGAAGAACGCCCAGTTGCTAACAATGTGTATAATTCATAAGGGTTTCAGAGGTAAGCGAGTGGTATCACCCGCCTCAATTTTGGGTGGTAAATTGATAGGTTTGAAGCCCGCAATCCCTTACGAAATCATACACTAACCGTTACCAGTAATTTTAAAAGACGACCATGAATAATCTTGACGAACAGACATTAAAAGTTTACACTGCAAA